>NZ_ASPS01000019.1:0-205184 GCF_000517865.1 Paenibacillus sp. FSL R7-269 | reverse complement strand
TATGTAGTGTTGACGACTACAGCCTCATTTAGAATGGTTGCGACGGATGCCACCCACTTATTTTCATTCCTGGGGGTGACAAGGCCTCTGTCTTGTCATGCCTGTTTTTCAATTACATTTGGCCCGCATACCCCCGTGGTTACAGGAGTTAACGGGCAAATAGGGACACTTGTTCCTCTGCTATTTGACTCTCCCTCTCCCTGCATGTTAGGGTGATTTGGAAGGTACTATTTTCTGGGAGGGATTGTTCATGACAGCAGTGAAGCTCAGTATTGATTATGATGGATATGAAGAAGGCAAGCGGATGGTAACGGAGATTGAACGCTTAAGCGGAAGCCCTGAAGCCGCCAGCCTGACCAGCCTTACAATTGGCGATTGGGGACAAGCCTACGAAAACAGCTCGGAGGAGGTTGCCGAGGCGCTAGTGAAGTATAGCGCAAGCTTCCCGGCACTGCGCAAGCTGTTCATCGGGGAAATGAGCTACGAGGAATGTGAAATCTCGTGGATTACCCAGAGTGACCTCTCCCCGCTGCTCCCTGCCTATCCGGAGCTTCAGTCATTGACGATCCAGGGCGGTACCAGTCTGCGGCTAAGCCAGCTGCAGCACGACAAGCTCGAAGAACTGATTATTATTACAGGCGGACTCGGCAAGGATATGCTGGCGGATATCGCCGGTTCCACTCTGCCTAACCTGCAGAAGCTCGAACTCTATCTTGGGGTGGACAATTACGGCTTCGACGGCGGGCTGGAGGACCTTCTGCCGCTGATCGAGCTTGGGAAATTCCCTAAGCTAACCTATCTTGGACTCAAAAACAGTGAGATCCAGGACGAAATTGCCGCAGCCCTGGCGGATGCGCCGATTCTGGACCAGCTCCATACCCTCGATATGTCACTGGGAACGCTTAGCGACACCGGCGCAGAGGCGCTGCTAGCCAGCGAGCGGGTCAAGGGACTGAAGCAGCTCAATCTGAGCCATCACTTCATGTCTGACGAGATGATGCTGCGTCTGAAGAACAGCGGCTTGCCGGTCGATGTCAGCGACCAGCAGCAAGCCGATGACGATGATGACTGGCGTTATCCGTCGATCACAGAATAATGCAGCCCGCAGCACCGCTGATTGTCTTCTGCCAGCCCGGCGACCGGCGCTCGGCCGGTATCCAGCAGGCGCGTTCGCGTCTCGGGATGCCCCCGGCGCTGCTGATTCCCTACGCCGGGCTGCTGGAGAACCAGCCGCTGGCTGATCTGCTTACGCTGGCTGTGCAGCAGCAGGCAGCCTGGCTGCCGGAACAGGTGAGCCGGCAGCTTCGGGGCACAATTCCGGAACCGCCGGGGCTGAGTTCGCCAGCGCTGAACGGGACGCCGGTTCCGGCACAGCCGGCTACAACGGACCGCCGGAGCGGCGGGCACTCCGCGCCGGGACCCGCAGCGGAAGCGCAGCACCTGCGGCCGGATTCTCCAGGCGGCAGCTTCAGCGTGCCTGCTGTGCCGGGGTCCGCAGCGTGCCCGCCGCTGCTGCGGCTGGAGTCCCCCGGCGGCAGCTTCGCGCTGGAGCGGGCGCTTATCGCGCTGGGCGCACCCGATGCACCGGACGCGAACGACTCGCTGCACCCGTTCGGGCAGCAGCCGGACCTGCGGCCGCTAAGCTTCAAAGCGGCCTCCGCCCTGAAGGACCTGCCCGGTGTGCTGCATCACCCGTCCCAATGGTTCCGCGGCTACTGCCGCCTGCTGGCGCGGATCAGGCAGGAGGCCGGGCAGCTGCTGCCCGCCTCCCGCTGGACCAACGATCCGGCGGAGATCGCAGCCATGACGGACAAGCGCCGGACCCAGCAGATTCTCGCCGAGTCCGGCGTCTCTGTTCCCCGGCCGCTTCGCGGCAGCGGCGGACAAGTCCCCGTGGACTACGCCTCCCTGCGCGAGCTGATGCTGTCGCAGCGGATGCACCGCGTATTCATCAAGCTGGCCAGCGGCTCCGCCGCTTCCGGCGTGATTGCTTATCAGCTGAACCCGGCCACGGGAGCTGAGTCAGCGGTCACTACCATCGGGGTCGAGAGCTATATCACCCGGCCCCCGGTGTATTATAATTCCAGCAAGCTGCAGCGCTATACAGATTCTGCCCGCCTTACCGGCATCATTAACTGGCTCTACCGCCACGGCGCCTATGCCGAGCAGTGGATTCCGAAGCCCGGCAGGGATGGGCATTCCTTCGACATCCGCCAGCTGGTTGTCGCTGGAGAAGCCTGCCACGCTGTCGCCAGGGTGAGCACCACACCGATTACGAATCTGCATCTGCGCAGCCAGCGGATGACTCCGGCGGAGGCCGGACTGAGCGAGGCGCAGCAGGCTGAGGTGCGCCGGACAGCGGAGGCTTCGCTGGCCGCTTTTCCGAACTGTTCCGTCGCGGGCATCGATGTGCTGGTTGGAAGCACCGGGCAGACGTATACGGCGGATGTGAATCCTTTTGGCGACTTGTTGTACGATATTGAATACCAAGGCTGCAGCACCTACGAATGGGAAATGAAGCAGCTGCCTTAGGAGGAATCCGGCCCCATGACCGATATGAATGCCATTGTCGGCACCCACGATATATTAATGATTACACTCGATACTCTGCGCTACGATGCGGCTGTGCTGGAGGAGGCGAATTGCCCCAATCTGTGCGGCAGCGGCTCCTGGGAACAGCGGCATACTCCCGGCAGCTTCACTTATGCGGCTCATCACGCCTTCTTCGGCGGCTTCCTGCCCACTCCGGCTGACACGAATAAGGCTGAGCATGTGCGGCTGTTCCACTCCAAGAATACCGGGATGAAGACCCATCCCCACACCTGGCTGTTCGATACACCGGATATGGTGTCGGGGCTGGCTGCAGCGGGTTATCAGACGGTGTGTATCGGGGGCGTCATCTTTTTCAGCAAAAAAGTGCCCCTCGCCCGCGTCCTCCCCGGTTATTTCCAGCAGAGCTACTGGCGGATGACCTTCGGGGTCACGAACCCGCGCTCGACGGAGCACCAGGTGAATCACGCGCTCAAGCTGCTCGGCAACACCCCGCTGGACCAGCGGCTGTTCCTGTTCATGAACGTGTCAGCGATCCATGGCCCGAACCATATGTTCCTGCCGGGCGCCCGCAAGGATTCGGTGGACAGCCAGCGTGCAGCGCTGCGTTATGCCGACGGGGAGCTTGGGCGTCTGTTCGATGCGTTCCGGAAGCGGGGCAATCCGGTATTCTGTCTGGCTTTTTCCGATCACGGTACGGCTTACGGCGAGGACGGCTATCAGGGCCACCGGCTGGCGCATGACACGGTATGGAATGTTCCGTACCGGGAATTTATTTTATAAGCATTGAACTGAAATTTCGATCCCGCACAAGGAAGGAGAACGTATGACGTCCATCCGGCAATCTCTGCATCACATGAACCAAGACGGACACCCTCCCTTCTCCGCTGGGGAGCTTCAGCAATGGACGGAGCAGATCACGGCCCATCCTTACCGCAATTATCTCTATTCCTATCCGCACAAAACCGCTTACCGCGAGTTCGCGTTCCCCCTTCCTTTAGAGGAGCTGTGGCGGGATGAGCCTGCGGAGAGTTTTTTCTTATATATGCATATTCCGTTCTGCGGCGCGCGCTGCGGCTTCTGCAACCTGTTCACGCTGCCTGATAAAAGAGCGAATGTGCACGCCGAATACGTGGATGCGCTGGAACGGCAGGCCCGGCAGTGGGCAGCCTTCACCCGTCACAAGCCTTACGCGCGCTTCGCCATCGGCGGCGGGACGCCCAGTCTTCTCGCTCCCGCCCAACTGAACCGGTTGTTCAGGATTGCAACGGATATCATGGGGGTTGATCTTAGAACCACCTCTATCTCTGTGGAAACCTCACCCGAGACGCTGACGGAGGAGAAGCTGACGATTCTGAAGGAGCATACCGTGGACCGCGTCAGCATGGGCATCCAGAGCTTCGTGGCCGCCGAGTCGGCTGCGATCTACCGCCCGCAGGACCCGGAGGTGGTGTACCGTGCGCTGGAGCTGCTAGGGCAGTTTGATTTTCCCATTCTTAATCTGGATCTGATCTACGGACTCCCAGGGCAGACAGTGGACTCTTGGCTCTATTCGCTGAACCAAGCGCTGCGGCATGAACCGGAGGAGATCTTCCTCTATCCGCTCTACACCCGTGAGCATACCATTGTGAAGCCGGGCGATCTGGTGAACCAGCTGGATATCCGTCATGAATGCTATGAAGCAGCACGTGCAGTGCTGGCAGAGCGTGGCTACCGCCAATACTCCATGCGCAGATTCGCCAAAGAAGATGCCGGAACCGGCAAAGATATTCTCGACTACAGCTGTCAGGAGGAAGGGATGGTCGGTCTCGGCTGCGGCGCGCGGTCCTATACCCGGAATGTGCATTATGCCTCCCGCTATGGCGTCAGCCGCAAGGCCACGGAGAGCATTATCGCGGATTATGTTGCCACAGAGCGTTATGATACAGCCGATTATGGCATCGTCCTGAGCCTGGACGAGCAGAAACGCCGGTTCATTCTAAAAGCAATCCTGCACAGCGAAGGGCTGACGATTGCGGATTATAACCAGCGGTTCGGGACTACGCTATGGGAAGATCACCCCGAGCTTGGCCTGTTGGTACAGAGCGGGTTCGCCACGGATGATGAGGGCATTCTGCGGCTGACTCCAGATGGGCTGGGGTACTCTGACTCCATCGGTGACTGGTTCATCTCCGGTGAGATCCGCGAGCAGATGAAGGAGTTCGTCCTGCCATGAAGGCAGTCCTCTACTACCGCGGTTCCCTCTCCTCCTGTAACTATGACTGTCCGTACTGCCCCTTCGGCAAAACCAAAGACAGCGCCGCCACCCTCGCCAAAGACCGCGCAGGTCTTGAGACCTTCGTCCGCTGGGTGGCGGAGCAGGGGGCAGCAGGCCACCGCCTGTCTATCTTTTTCAATCCGTATGGCGAAGGCTTAACGCACCGCTGGTACCGGGAGGCGCTGATTACGCTGTCCCATATGGAGCATGTGGACAAGGTCGCCATCCAGACCAATCTGTCGGCCCGGCTTGATTTCACCGCTGAACTGAATCCGGCCAAGGCAGCCTTCTGGGCGACCTATCATCCGGGTCAGGTAAGCAAGGACAAGTTCCTGGCACAGTGTATGCAGGTATACCTGCAGGGCATTCCTTTCAGTGTGGGCAGTGTGGGGGTGCATAGTGCCTTCCCGGCTATCGCCTCGCTGCGTGCGGCCTTGCCGGAGGATGTCTATTTGTGGGTGAACGCCTACAAGGATAAACGGGATTATTATACGGCGGAGGATATAAGCTTCCTGAGCGGCATAGACCCGCATTTCCAGATTAATGCGCTGAACTACGACAGCCTCGGCGCCAGCTGTAATGCCGGCAGCAGCGTATTCTACGTGCAAGGCCCCGGCCTGGTAAAGCGCTGCTACAAGGACCGAGCGGTCATCGGCAACCTCTACCGTGACGGCCTGGAGGGACTGGCTGCCCAGCGGAGCTGCCGCATGAAGATCTGCGACTGCTATATCGGCTATATTCATATGCCCGAGCTGGGCCTGGAGCAGATCTACGGCTCCGGCCTGCTGGAGCGGATTCCTTACGGCGCAGGGAGGACAGAGTAATGACTACTGGTAGGCTACAAGTACCCAAGACCTCTGCCGGGTTAACGATATGGCTTACCGGTCTGTCGGGGGCGGGCAAGTCTACGCTTGCCGCGCTGCTTACAGACCGGCTCCGGGAGCAGGGGCAGGCGGTGGAATGGCTGGACGGCGATGAGCTGCGGCGCAGCCTGGGACGGGGACTCGGCTTCAGCCGCGAGGACCGGTTCGAGAACATCCGCAGGGCGGTCTACCTCGCCGGGATGCTGAACCGGCATGGCGTGATTACCGTAGTCTCGGTAATCAGCCCTTATGCCGAGATGCGCAGCTATGCCCGGCAGGAATTGCCGGGCTTCGTCGAGGTCTATGTGGACTGCCCGCTCCCCGTCTGCGAAGCGCGGGATGTCAAAGGGCTGTACGCCAAGGCCCGCTCCGGTGAGCTCCCGGCCTTCACCGGGATCTCCGATCCTTATGAAGCTCCGGCTGACCCGGAGCTGACGCTGCACACTGCGGAGCGTACAGCGGAGCAATGCATGGAAGAGCTGATCAGCTGGCTCACGGAGCATCGGCTTTATCGGCTCTGATGGAATAGAGCAGACGAAATAAGGAGGGGTGTTAATGCCCCTCCTTTGTTTATTTAGCCCGCGTCCGCTGAATTCAGGGGCACTAATGCTCCTCATTTGATCGTTTAACGCATATCCGCTGGATTCAGGGGCACTAATGCTCCTCATTTGCTCATTTTGCCCGCGTCCGCTGAATTCAGGGGCACTAGTGCTCCTCATTCGCTCATTTAGCCCGCGTCCGCTGAATTCAGGGGCACTTATGCTCCTCATTTGCTCATTTTGCCCGCGTCCGCTGAATTCAGGGGCACTAATGCTCCTCATTCGCTCATTTAGCCCGCGTCTGCTGAATTCGGGGGCACATTGGGACAAATTGTATGTGATAAACCGAACACAATTGCTGCTACGAGGGTAATCAAACCCAATGTATACGAAAAACCAAGCACAATAGTGTAGGTAGTATCGCCTTATTAATCCACTCCTAATTACTTATGCGAGTTAGATTGGCCGCGCAGGAGAATCAATACGGCGGCTCCAAGAACTGCGATTCCGGCACCCGCTCCAGCGTATAGCAGCCAAGATGCAGAGTTTGTTTCAGGCACGGCCGTTGGATTATTTTCAGTTGTTGGATTACTTTCAGTTGTTGGATTACTTTCAGTTGTTGCGTTATTTTCAGAAGCTGGAGGGTTTGTTGATGTTGGATGGTTTCCAGAGACCGCCCCTGGATCATCAGCGATCCCGGGCGGCTCCGTGGGCGAGCCCCCTGATATTCCGGCGCCAAGCTCCTTCAAGTCCTCCTCCGCACCAGAGAAGAATGCCGTCCGGCTGCACAAGCTGACTGTAAGCTTAGCGGTCCCTCCCGCACCCTCCGCTTCCTCTGCGCCTGCATATACGATGTAGCGTTCACCCTTGGCGAATTCAAAGCCGCAGCTATCCCCCGACTGTGCGGTAGTTACAGTCACCTTCTCCCCCACTTCACCCTTCCACCGGGCTCCCACTTGAAAGGTTACACGCACCGGATCAGCGCTGGACTGCATAATTATAAATTTCTCTTGAATGGAGACTACCGTTCCCTCAAAAACAGCCGTACTCTTCTCCATTGCCTCCAGCGGCGAAGGAGACACAACACAAGAACAGGCATAGGTTACCTGCGGGCGCACAGTCAGCAGTGTCATGAAGACAATTAGCGCACAGAGAGCCGTCAGCCAGGCGCTCCGTATTTTCCTTCCCGTTACCATCATCATCACGCTCCCATAACCCTCAGACGGAAATTCCCAGAGAAAGGTTACTCTACAAACCAAAAAGTCCCATTCTAGCAAAATAGCCGCAGTTACTCGCTAAGCATACCTAATAGAGATGTAGCTGCAACTATCAGCTGTTACCGTCTTTCCCGTTACCTATTCCCGTTATGTTATCTATCTCTCTGGCTACTCCCCCGCCTCAATCTCCCGCGCAATGGCGGTGAGCCGCTGCATTCCCTCGCGCAGTAATGCTTCACTGGCAAAAGAATAGCTAAGACGCAGCCAGGACTTCATCTCCCCCAGCGGATCACAGAGCTCACCGGGAACGAAGGAGATGGACTGCTCCAGGCAACGGGCCAGCAGCTGAGTTACCGGAACACTGTCCGGCAGCTTGACCCACAGATTGAGGCCGCCCTGCGGAGTGGTCCATTCCCAGCCGGTGGCCGCGAGCTCCTCCTCCATAATCTCCTTGTGCACCTGCAGGGCAATCCGCAGCTTGCCGAGATGCTGCTGTAACCGCGGCGATGTGTAATAATGCAGGAAAATCTTCTGATTCAGCAGCGGCGTCCCGTTGTCCGCCAAGGACTTGGCCGCGATCAGCCGTTCCATGAACGGGTAACGGCAGGCCACCGCGCAGATCCGCAGGCCGGGAGCCACATATTTGCTGAAGCTGCTGATATAAATGACCCAGCCCTCCGTATCATAGGCGAAGAACGGTGCGGGCGGCTCTTCCCCGAAGTACATATCACGGAACGGATCATCCTCAACGAGCAGGCAGCGGTAGCGCTCCGCAAGCTCCACCAGGAGCTTACGCTGCTTCGCAGGAACCGTATACCCCGTCGGGTTATGATGGGTCGGGTTGATGTAGAACATCCGCGGCTTAGCCTTGCGCATCAGCTCCTCCACCGCCGCCAGATCATAGCCCTGCGCCGAGATCTCCACGGCTACCAGCCGTGCCCCTGCCCGCTTGAAAATATCCAGCGCCACACTATACGTAGGCCGCTCCACCAGCACAACATCCATCGGGCCGAGCATGATTCCGGCAATCAGATTGATTGCCTGTTGGGCGCCTGAGGTAATCAACAGCTCCCGGGCCGACAGCTGGAGCCTATAACGTTCCTCGAAATGGCTGCTCAGCGTAACGCGCAGCTCTTCATCCCCCTGTACGGAGGCGTAGGTGCCCATGACCCTCGGGTAGAGATCGAATACTTTTTTGACATAATCGGACAGGAACAGGTTCGGCAGCAGTCCCGGATCAACCAATGCCTGAGAGAACTGGTACACTACGGGCATACGTTGAATATCGGACATCGGGCTCCTGACCATATATCCGGGCACTGCCGTCCCTTCGTCCGCCGGAGGGTTAAGCCTGCTGTCCGGCGCCACATAATAACCGGATTTGTCTTTGACATACAGCTTGCCGCTCTCGGCCAGCGCCCGGTAGGCCTTGAACACTGTCAGCCGGTGAACCCCCAGCTCCTCCGCCAGCAGCCGGATCGAAGGCAGTTTATCACCAGTCTTCCACTCCCCGCGCTCCATCCGGTTCAGCATGAACTCATAGACTTGGCGGAATAAGGGATTATTCTGCCCGGCACCCGCTATTTTTTCCATCAAAAAACTACCGCCTCTCTGCAACCTATACCGGGGTCGCCCCGCTCCATCGCTCCATATTCACTCGACACGGCTCCAGCTGACGCTTGCCGGCTCCTACACATCCCCGCACGCCCCGCCGCTAACTTCTCTTTGCCCTATTGTACAGCATTCCCCTCCGCAACTGTTCTACTATCTTCAAACTGTTCTGTGTCTATAAGGATATGATTAACTGAAATCTTTAAGACGCTGCCACATTACCACCACAAAGGGGAACTGAACCATGATTCTGTTAGCTTATTCACTTGTCTGTCTGATCTTCGGCACTACCTTCCTGGCCATCAAAATCGGCGTAGACGCCGGAGCGCCGCCCTTCTTCTCTGCGGGACTGCGTTTTTTCGTGGCGGGTGCGGTGCTATTCCTGTTCATGGTTCTTAAGGGCAAAGCCCGCTTCTCCCTGCTGCTGCGCAAGGAAATGCTGCTCACGGGAGCAGCCCTGACCTTCGGCACCTTCGCCGCGCTCTACTGGGCGGAACAATATGTATCCTCCGGGCTTGCTGCCGTATTGTCAGCTACCGGACCGATGATGATTCTGCTGATGCAGACGGCCTTCCTGCGCCAAAAAGCTCCCGCCTACTCCCTGCTCGGCTGTATCATCGGGTTCACTGGAGTCCTGCTGCTGGTGCTGCCCAGCCTGGCGGATGACGTCACTCCGCTCTGGCTGATCGGCTGTGTGGTGGTGCTGATTGGGGAACTCTGTTACGCGGCGGGGGCGATCTATTCCAAAAAAGTAATCACCACCTTCTCCGCCGAGTCCCCCGTGGCTCTGAACGCAGCCCAGATGATGTACGGCGGGGCGCTGCTGTTCATCATCTCTCTGTTCACAGAGCCGATGCATCCGTCCTTCTTGTTGTCTTTCAAAACTGCAGGTTCCCTGCTCTACCTGACCGTTGTCGGCTCCATGGTTGGACACACGCTGTTCTACTGGCTCGTCTCCAAGACGAATCCGGTTTTCCCGTCCACCTGGCTGTATATCTCGCCGCCGATTGCCGTCGGGGTAGGCTTCCTGTTCTATAACGAAGCAGTCACCTGGATAACGCTGCTTGGCGTGTTCACGATTATATCCGGAACCATTCTTGTGAATGCTGGCGCAATGAAGCAGCTGTTCTTCAAGCCTAAATCAGTAATACCCGTTCTGCCAAAAGCAAGCGTTGAACCCCTGGTTCAGGAGTAGCTGCTGCGCTTCTCCCGAACACAAACAGCCTGCTCCCTAACTTAAAGGGATGCAGGCTGTTCTGTTATCTTCACAGGCTTCACGCCAATGGAAGTCTACGGCTGCTCTTCTGAGCTGAAATACAAATTCAGCGGCAATTCCTTATCGCTATCGAAGCTATTCGCCATTCTGTAGGTGATGAACAACTTGTCATCACCCTCGCCGTGCGTCCAGGATTCTTCTACTGCCCCTGTCAGCGGCTTCAACGGGAAGGTCATCCCGTCAATCGACTGGAGTGATTCCTCTACTTTGTCAGCCTCTGCCTCATCCACTGGTTTGTACTGGTTCAGGAAAGCACGTACCAGCTCTCTCGCATCCTCATACCCGCTGTCCGATCTGGGAAAAACCGTCCCGATCCGGTAACCGGTAATCTTACCGTTTGTGATATCTGCCGTCATCTGCTGGATAAATTCTTTTTGATTGACGGTCAGTTTCTTGTCCAGCATCAGTATACCCAAGGTTGTATCGTACGCTTGAGCAGCATCCTTCATTCCCAGAGTAGTAAGCCCTTCTTCAAGCGGTTGCTTGAATACGGCCCGGTGCTTCTCTACCTGTGTGAACAGCTCGTTATATTGGGGTGTATCCTTGCTGCAGCCCGCCGTTAATAAGGAAAGAACCACTATTCCACAAATGAGCACAAAGTATGATTGTCTCAATTGAACCTGCCTCCTTCTCCTATCCCCTTCTATAAAATAACAAATATTCAAGCTACGATCCACACCGCAAAAACAAGGGCCTCCCTAAAGTCCGGCAGGACTTCGGGAAACCCTTATCTTTTATCCTCTAATACGCCGTTCATCACTCTATGCTCATTGCTTCATCCGCTGTTCATTCGCCACTTAACGGATGCGCCCGTGGTTTCTGAGCAGCTCGCTGTCATCCTTCGCCTTTTCATCTGCAAGGCTCCCGGACCGGGTGCCTTCCTGTGCCTGCCGTTCCTCCCGGTCTTGGAGCCTGCGGTCGGCTATATGATCCGGCATCTTGTCGATGCCGTTACGCGTGCCGGAATACAGATCCCCTGTCATTCCCGGCCGTTTCATATCCTCGACTGCGCTTCGCTCCGGGAGATCATGCTCCGTGGCTGAATTCATCGTGTCCAGCCCGGTATCATGTCTGCCTTCGAGACCTGAGCCATTGAACGCCGCATCCACCGCGTCTGTTACGGAGTCCCGTGGAGCATTCACATCTGCAGCCGTATCCGCAGTGCCGGCATCCCTCATATAGCGGTCAGCATTTGCCGAATTATGGTTGCGGAATACAGTGTATACGTCATGTTCGCGGGAGACATCTGCATCCACCATAACCAGAATGTGTCCTTCGTCTACATAGTTGTCATAGCTCGCGGCTTCATCCTCCGGAATGCCTAATCCGATCAGACCGCCGACCAGACCGCCCGTTCCTGCGCCTACGGCTACTCCGGTCAGGGTGGCTGCAATCGGCCCCGCTGCGATAATCGGCCCGATTCCCGGAATTGCCAGAGCGCCGATGCCTGCGAGCAGTCCGGTTACACCGCCAAGGATACCCCCGGTCGCCGCCCCGGAAGCCATACCCTCCGGCACCTTCGTCCCGGTCTCATCATTGATCGCTTCCACATCGCGTTTATTTCTCGCTATCACTGAGATATCCTCTGTCAGAAAGCCGTGCACCTTCAAGTCTTCAATGGCCCGTGAAGCTTCATGCTCGGCATGGAACACACCTACAATTTTCTTATTCATAACGATTCCCTCCTGGTAGCTGTTTTAGGTTGTTGTTGGAATGACGCTCGCTTTACTTTCACATCCCTTACTTAACCAAACCCTTCTCCGCGAAACTGGTAACTTTCGATCTTGAGCCGGGTTCCGCAAAAAAATTTATGAAACAGGAAATTGCCTGCCGGACACATTTTCCACAAATTCAGTGATTTGAAGTCAGCTTAGATCACACTGAATTCTCCAATTGGTGGCAGTTATTAAGCCTTTGGGAACAATGCTCCAATCTCCTTACAGCGCGGCCAAAAGAGACTATACTCCTCATATAACAGGTAAGCTACTCTTATAGAATCCAGGGGGAAACCGCGATGAATATGCGTCTGAAGGTACTCAAGAAGCATCTGCTCTTCTGCTGCAGTGAGCACTGCAATAACCAGGATGTAGAGGATGTCATGCAGGAATTCAAGGAGCAACTGGTGGAGCAAGGGATCAACAAAACGGTCAAAATCAACAAAACCAGCTGTCTCGGCCTATGCGGCAACGGCCCTTTTGTCATCGTGTATCCGGACGGGGTCTGGTATTACAATGTAACGACGGAGGATGTGGCCCGTATCGTGGAGGAGCATTTAGTGAACGGTCAGCCCGTAGAAGAGCTGGTTATGCTCAAAATGGAAGCCTGAGTCCCAGCGTCCCCCGCCTGCCCGCCTTCAGCCTCATACTCCTGGTCCCTCCCCTCCCCGGGCTGGGACTATTTGCGGTTGTCCGGTGCTCCTCCTTCTGAGGTATACTAGGGGTATATGTTCATTAGGAGTGCCATCATCCTTTTAGGAAATGAGGCTGCAAGCATGACAGTATTCAAATATAACGCCCATCGCCCCCACCGGGCCAATCCTGACCTGTATCTGCATTACTGGGGCCAGGAGCAGTGTATACCCGGTCATTCGTTCGGACCCGGGGTACGCAGCCTGTACAAAATCCACTTCATACACGCCGGAACCGGCACGGTAACCGTCGGTGAAGCCACCCATACATTGAACGCAGGACAGGCCTTCCTCACTTACCCGCATGTGGTAACGCATTATGCCGCAGATCAGGACAACCCTTGGCTGTATTCCTGGATTGCTTTTACCGGGGAGGAGGCAAATTATCTGCTGGGACGGACTTCGCTTACTCCCGAGCAGCCGGTGTTCCCGATGGACCAGGTGCTGATGCCCTCGCTGTCCGCCAGGTTATCGGAGACAGGGAGCAGCGGGGAACTGCTGGATCTGCCGCTGAAGGTGATGCTCTATGAGTTCTTCTCCCTTCTGCTGCGCACGATCCCGGCTGCCGACAGCCCGGCTCCGCGCAGCAGAAGTGTCTATGTCGAGCAGTGCCTGCATTACCTTCAAGCCCACTACGCCGAGAATGTGACGATGGAGAGCTTGTCCTCCTCCCTGAAGCTGGACCGCAAATATATGTCGGCGCTGTTCAAGCGGACAGTCGGCTTGCCGCCGCAGCAATATCTGCTCCAATTCCGTATGTCCAAGGCCTGCGAGCTGCTGACAGAGACCGGCTGCACCATCGGGGAGATCTCGCAATCGGTGGGGTATCAGGACGCCTTGCTATTCTCCCGGATGTTCAAGAAGGTGAAGGGCTGCTCCCCCAAAGAATACCGGCTCCGCCATGCGGATACGGACATTGTGCTATAAAAATCATCCATGCTGACATACGATTGAAAGCGTTTATCCGCTACAATTAGGGAGGTATGAGGTCAAGCACAACTTACACTTAGGAGGAATCCAATATGTATATCGCCAATTCTGAACGCTATGACAAGATGAAATATAACCGCACCGGACGCAGCGGCCTGCTGCTTCCGGCCATCTCCCTCGGGCTATGGCATAATTTCGGCGGCAATGATGTGTATGAGAATGGCCGCGCGATGGTCCGCCGGGCATTTGACCTGGGGATCACCCACTTCGATCTGGCCAATAACTATGGCCCGCCTGCCGGCTCTGCGGAAGAGAGCTTCGGCCGGATGCTGAAGACGGATCTAGCGCCTTACCGCGATGAGCTGATCATCTCAAGCAAAGCCGGATATTATATGTGGCCTGGCCCGTACGGGGAATGGGGCTCCAGGAAGTATCTGGTCTCCAGTCTGGATCAGAGCCTGCAGCGGATGGGGCTGGATTATGTAGACATCTACTACCACCACCGTCCGGACCCGAATACACCGCTGGAAGAGACCATGTCCGCCCTTGATTTCCTGGTCCGTCAGGGCAAGGCGCTGTATGTTGGCCTCTCGAACTACAAGCCGGAGGAAGCGCGCGAAGCCGCGCAGATTCTCCGCCGCCTGGGCACGCCTTGCCTAATCCATCAGCCGAACTATTCGATGATGTCGCGCTGGATCGAAGACGGCCTGCAGGATGTACTGGAGGAAGAGGGCATTGGCACCATCGCCTTCTCACCGCTGCAAAAGGGGATTCTGACCGACCGCTACCTGAACGGCATCGCAGCCGATTCCCGTGCAGCCGGACCCAGCGTGTTCCTCTCCGAGAAGGAGCTCACGCCTGAGGTGCTGGCCAAGGTTGGCAAGCTGAACGAAATTGCGGCGGCACGCGGACAGAAAATGTCCCAGCTCGCCTTATCCTGGGTGCTGCGCGGCGGCAAGGTGACCTCTGCACTGATCGGGGCAAGCAAGATCAGCCAGATCGAGGATGCTGTAGCTTCACTGAATGCGCCTGAGCTAAGCGCAGAAGAGCTTGAGCAGATTGAGACGATTCTGCGCGGATAAGCCGTGCAGATACTGCACCTGCTGAACCTGCAGCTCACAGATACCAGATCACAGATTGTAGATTACAGATCCCAGATCACAGATCACAGATATGACGGAAATCCTGCCCACCCGCTCGCGGTGGTGCAGGATTCTTTTTGTGCAGATATCCCTACCCTAACTAGTACAGCACAAGATTTAAATATATGGATTGGATCAGTAAGACGGAACCACCAAAACTATTATGTTCGGTTTACCGCATACATTAGGCCTGATACCTTCGCGCAAGCACATTGTATTCGGTTTTTAGCATACATTGGGCCTCATTACCTTCGCGCAGGCACATTGTATTCGGTTTTTAGCATACATTGGGCCTGATTACCTTCACGCAAACACATTGTATTCGGTTTTCCACATACAATTGCTCCCAATTCCTTTACTCCTTTTAAAACTCCAGCTCTCATCACGCCCAACCACAATTAAAAGACTGAGGCTGTTCCAGTTGAACCCTGAAGGAATCCCGCCCGAGTGCTTACGGTGTGCCTGAATGCTATAATGAACTCATTCGTACCCATTAATACCCATCACTGAGTAACGAAAGGACATCCGATGAAGACTAACCGACTGGGGCAATCTGATTTACATGTAAGTGTCATGGGGCTTGGCTGCATGTCGCTGGGGACCGAGGAAGCGCAGGCCACCGCCATTATCCACGAAGCGCTCGAACGCGGAATTAACTTCCTGGATACTGCCGACCTCTACGATGAGGGCCGCAATGAGGAGATTGTCGGTCAGGCCATCCGGCACCGCCGCGCTGACGTGATCCTGGCGACCAAGGTGGGCAACCGCAGAATTCCCGGCCAGGAAAGCTGGAGCTGGGATGCCTCCAAGGCCTATATCCGCTCCGCTGTGAAGGAAAGTCTGCGCAGGTTGCAGACCGATTATATTGACTTGTATCAGCTGCACGGAGGAACGCTGGAGGATGATATCGATGAGACGATTGAAGCCTTCGAGGAGCTGAAGCGGGAAGGGGTTATCCGCCATTACGGCATCTCCTCCATCCGGCCGAATGTGATCCGGGAATATGTGCAGCGCTCCGGCATCGTCAGCGTGATGAGCCAGTATAGCATTCTCGACAGACGCCCGGAGGAGAGCATTCTTCCGCTGCTGGGCCGCGCGGGCATCAGCCTGATTGCGCGGGGGCCGCTGGCGAGCGGCATTCTGACCGATCATGGCCATAGTAAGGCGCAGCGGGCGTATCTGGATTATACGCAGGCCGAGCTCACGGCGCTGCATGAACAGCTGATGAGCCAGACCACCCTTACCCGGACGCTGACTCAGACTGCGCTGCAATATCCGCTGGCCGATCCGGCGGTTGCGGCCATCATCCCGGGGGCCAGCAGCCTGGAGCAGCTGCAGCAGAATATGGCAGCTGCCCGCTCGCAGCCGCTCTCTGCACTTGAGCTTGAAGCTGTGCGGGATGCCAGCAAAGCAGGACGGTATACCCTGCACGTATAGAGCAGCCCACGCTTAACAGAAGAAGCTGTCCGGAAACTGTAGGCGTTACAGTCTCTGGACAGCTTCTTATTTTTTTGCCTTGCTTCTTATTTTCTACCTATGAGCGCGTTTCCTTGCCTTAACTATCCACGTAATCAATGCAGCCACAAATACCACTGCGGTAATGAGCCAGGTCAGCAGGAACGCCATGCCCAGCCCGATATTGGCATCCAGCGCTTCCCTTCTGCTCTCCAGTATCAGCATCACGGCAAGCGGCGCTCCGCTGGCTATCAGGAGAACCGTCATGCTGTACCGGGCGAAATTCGTCCGCTTCTGAATAGCCGCGTATAAGCACAGGTATGAAGCAATCAATAGTACGAAGGATAATGCAGCTTCCCATTCCAGTCTAACCATCGTGTCACCACTCCTTCTCCATAGGAACCGGGGATTGCGTTATAGTATAGCGGCTGCGGCAGGCAGATGCAAACAACACTGCTGCTGAAGCAGCCTAGCCAAAAAACTGCGTAATATAGACCATCGCGAGCAGCCCGAAGATAAACGAATACGTGGAAGGCCGTTCATATCCGTGACCATGGCTCTCCGGGATCAGCTCCTTATACACAATAAAGAGCATCGCTCCGGCAGCGAATGCCAGACCGTACCCGACCACATTCTGTACATAGCTGGCTGTAAAATACCCGATCACGGCCGATACCATCTCCATCAGCCCGGTCAACGCTGCTATCGTCAACGCCTTACGCCGGCTGGCGCGGGCATTCATGAGGAAGATCGCCAGAATCAGCCCTTCCGGCATATTCTGCGCACCGATCGCAATCGCCACCATCGGGCCAAGGCTTGTCTGCTCGCTGGCATAGCTGAAGCCTGTGCTGAGCCCTTCGGGGATGTTATGAATGAACAGCGCAATCATGACGAGCAGCGCTTTGGAATCCAGAGTGCTGAGGCCGGGCTTATTCTCCACATCGATATGCGGTATATGGCTCTCAATCAGATCAAGCAGCAATACGCCGGTAATCAGCCCCAGAGTCAGTGCAGTAATGCCCGATTCCTTGATGGCCTGCGGCATCAGCCCGAACGTGCTTGCAGAAACCATGATCCCTGCGGTGAAAGCCACCAGCACATCCTTCCACAGCTCAGACAGCCGCCTTACGAACAGAATAGGAATAACGCCCAGCACTGTTGCCATTGCAGACAAAAAGCTGCCTAGAAGTGCACCCGCCAAATCTTCAACCCCTTTTGTGGACAGGACTATAGATCAAGCATATGCTCAAGGCAGCTATAAATATGACCTAAGCTTCAGAGTCTCACATACCGTCTCAGCCCCCGGTCTTCAAGCTCTGCCTTAGGGACGAACTGAAGGGCGGCAGAATAGATATGGTAATGCTGCTTCGCCGGCTCCGGTCCGTCAAAGGTCAGATACCCCAGATAAGCTCCGCTCAGCCTGCTGCGCAGCACGGTCCGCACCTGCCCGCCGCTATAATCCGCTTCGCGCCGGATCAGCCCCTCTTCCACCGGACCCGTGAAGCTGGGCCAGCCTGTGCCGGAATCGAATTTGTCTGCCGAGCTGAACAGCGGATCACCGCTGATCACATCCGTGTATAGACCCTCCTCGAAGTGGTCCCAATACGCATTCTGGTAGGCAGGCTCCGCGCCTTTGTTCTGGGTGACCTCATATTGCAGCTCTGTAAGCCGCTCCCGCAGCCGCTTCTTGTCCTCACGGCTGTTCCAGTGCAGCGCTGTGAAGTCGTCACGGCCCGAGCCCTTCTGATATAGCTTATAATCCAGCGGATGGGTCAGATAATATTGCTGATGCTCCGCTTCCGCCGGATAGAACGGCGCAGCGGGCAGGATGGGCGTCACAATCGGCGCTTTGAAGCGCTTGCTGGCCTTCAGCCTCTCCTTCGACAGCTCCGCCTGCTTCTGCTGCTCTTCATTCTGAACAAAGATCGCCGGAGCGTAAGAATGCCCCCGGTCCATGAACTGTCCGCCGTCATCCGTCGGATCGATCAGCTGCCAATAGATGTCCAGCAGCCGTTCATACGGGAACAGCTCCGGATCATAGACAATCTGTACCGCCTCCCGGTGCCCGGTAGTTTCCGACCCTACCTCTTCATAGGTCGGATTCTCCGTATGCCCGCCTGTATAACCTGATACCACAGAGACGATGCCCGGCAGCTCGTCGAACGGCTTGACCATACACCAGAAGCAGCCGCCGGCGAAGGTCGCCAGCTGCAGCGCATCATTCGAAGTCAAACAGACCGCCTCCCTACATGCTTTTCCCCTATTATATCTGAATATCCCGCTTCTCCAAAACGGTCAGGGTGATAGTTAGAGACAGCAAGATCCAAGCTGCGGGAATCCACAACGCGCGTATATAATCCCCCGTCCCCGAGAGCAGGATCAGCTGTGAGTTCTCCACATATATCCTCGAGAATTTGAGAATCTGCGTCATGAGGGAATGCTCAGAAACTGCGCGAAGAACCGCAGAGGAGGCGTCCTTGAGATACCCGCTGAGCAGCAGATTACCGAAGATGAAGAAGAATGCGGCCACCACCGCCGAAGCCGGTTTGCGGATCAGCATCCCCAGCATCATGACTGCTGCACAATAAGCTGCCAGATAGAGCAGGTTCAGTCCCAAGGCTGTCAGACCAGCCGCCAGATCCTCTGTATATCCGGCATGTCCTACCGGCACTCCTGTGATCAGCGCTGCCGCCAGAGAGAAGAGATAATATAAACCGTAGAACTCCAGCAGCCAGCCCAGAACAGCAAGCAGCTCCAGCACGTATTTACCGGTGAAGTATTTCGCCTTGCTATGCCCGGCAGCAATAATATTCTGCACCGAGCCATGCTCGAAGCCTTCGGTTGCGAAGAAGCAGGCATGCAGCGGAATGACCAGATAGAACAGGATGGAGAACGAAGCAGCCGTCTTGAGCGGCTCTGCATAACTGCTTAAGGAATAACCGCCTTTGCTGCCCAGAATTAGAACAAGTGCGAGGCTGGCGAGGGCGAAGACTGCGGTGACGCTTTTGAAAGCCAGATCCTTACGCAAATAATAGATTTCAGCCTGCCAGAGGTTTCTCATCTTCCGCCGCCCCCGATCAAGTCCATATAATACTGCTCCAGATTGGGCGCCGTCAGATGGAAGCCGTCAACCGGAATCTCCCGCTGCACGAGAAGAGACATTAGGCGCTCCAGATCTACCCCGCTGCGGGGAAGCTCGATCTCTCCGGACTGCTTGACCCGGATATCCCCGCAACTTAGCTCCTGCCTCAATATCTCAGCTACAGCTGCTGCCGGAGAAGATGTGGTAATACAGATCATCACCTGCGCAGACCGCTGCAGTTCAGCAGCCGAAATCTCCTGAATCAGCCGGCCTTGATGAATGAAGCCGTATTTACCGGCCAGCAGCTGCAGCTCACTCAGAATATGGCTGGAGATCAGCAGAGTCACGCCTTGTTCCCGGGACAGTTGCTCCAGGATATGCCTGACCTCCACAATTCCCGCAGGGTCGAGTCCATTCACCGGCTCATCCAGCACCAGGAACTCCGGCCGGTTCAGGAGGGCCACCGCAATTCCCAGCCGCTGGCGCATGCCAAGCGAATACTCGCCCGCCTTCTTTGGTCCCGCCTCATCCAGACCTACAAGCTTCAGCACTTCAGCACTTCTGCCCTTATCCCTGATGCCGAAGATCCGGCAGTAAAAGCCCAGATTCTCCATAGCATTCATATGCGGATAGAGCGAAGGCCGTTCAATCAGAAAGCCGATCCGGCGTCTGGCCGCAATCTGTTTCTCCTTGCTCTGCTCTCCGAATAAGGCCATCCTTCCGGCTGTCGGATGCACCAGACCGCCGATGATTCTCATCAGCGTTGTTTTGCCTGCCCCGTTCTCCCCCACGAAGCCGTATACATCCCCCGCCTCAATTCTCATGCAGAGCTGATCCAGCGCCGCTCCTGTAGGGTACTCCTTGGATAAGCCCTCAGCCTCAAATACCGTTGCCGTCAAAGCAAACACTCCTTTTCCCATTCAAATCTGTTGACGGCTTAACGATACCATCTGGTGTTCCCTCCGCTAACGCAGGTGTCATATTCACGCGAGATCATGTCGTTTTCGAGGATGAAAATGTATAATGTAGGGATAAATGCAAAGGTGGAGAAGCCGATGATTCATATTGCTGTGTGTGACGATGAGCCCCGCGCAGCCGGAGAGGCCGAGCGCCTGATTCTGGAAACCGGAGAACACTTAAACGAGCCTATTGAAATTTCCATATATTATTCAGGAGAAAGCTTTGCCCGGGCCCTCCGAGATGGCAGCCAGTTCGATATTATCTTGATGGACATTGAGCTGGGCGGTCTGGACGGCATTGCGGCGGGACAACTGCTGAGGGAAGATGACGGCAATGATCCGGTGCAGCTTATCTATATTTCCAGCCATGAAGAATACCATATGCAGCTGTTTGACTTGCGTCCGTCGGGGTTCATGAAAAAGCCGGTAACGCCGGAGAGCTTCAAGCAGAAGCTGGTCCGGGCCATACATAAGACCCTCCGTCTCCGGCAGCAGGGCCGGACTAACTTCCTTGCAGTACAGCTGAAGAACCAGGAACTAAGGATTCCTCACAGGGACATTCATTATCTGGAGAGCAGCATCCGGCGGATTACACTGGTTACTCATGATCGGACACTGCAATACTACGGGAAGCTAATAGAGGAGGAGCAGAAGCTGGCGTCCAGCCATTTCGTAAGAATTCACCAGTCCTATATCGTGAACTTCTATTCAATCCAGGCCATCAGCGCCAAAAAAATCATTCTCACCACCGGCTGTGAGCTGCCGGTCAGCAGCAAATATAGCCCCGCTGTGCGCAGGGCCTATCTTCATTTCAGGGGGGAGCTGGTATGAATTCCTTACTCCTCGATGAAATCATATATCTCGCTGTACTACCGCTCCTGTCAGTCATACTGCATCTCTTCTTCAGCCGCTTCTTCACCTGCCGTGTAGAATCACGGCTGCGGCTGACCGCCTTTTATATTCTGTATATTGGTGTTCATGCTCTGCTCCATCACAGCTCCCTGCCCGGCTTGCTGCTGATGGCTGCTAATATCGGACTGATCCTGGGTCTGTCCCTGCTCTACAGGGGCAGCCTTGCCTGGCGGTTATACGCTGCGGTGTTTATCTCTGCTGTAATTATCCTCAGCGATGCAGCGGTTCTTCTGCCGCGTACAGACTTCGGTTACAGGCTTGGCTTGCTGCTCTCGAAGCTCTTGATGCTATTGCTCGTGCTGCTGCTGCGCAGGCTGGTGAAAGACGAGGGCCGGGGCCAGCCAAACGGATGGTTAGGGTCTGTTGTCTTTCTCTGTCCTTGTCTTAGCATTGCGGTATTGCTGAAGTTATCCGGCAGTCCCTTCTTCCAGCTATATCCGCAGTTATTCCCTATTGTTCCCGCCTTGCTGCTCGCTATCAATCTCTTGATCTTCCTCCTGATTGACCGCGTGCTGAACGCGCAGTCTGAACGCAGCCAGCGCCTGCTGCTGGAGCAGCAGAACAGCTATTATGTGAACCAATACCACCGGAACCGGGAATTTCAGGAGGAAGCTCTCCGCTTCCGCCATGACTTCAACCATATTCTGCTGGGCCTGCGCTCCAGAATTCTCAGCGGAGAAGAAGCCGCCTCTACAGCCGAGCTGGACGCTCTGCTGGGCTCGACTGGACAAGCCCAAGCTTACTGCAACACGGGCAACCCGGTTATTGACTCCATTCTGGACTACAAACGGCAGGAGGCATTCACAGCAGAGATAGATCTCCGTCTGGAGCTGAGCCTTCCTCCCCGGCTGATGCTCGATACCGCTGTTATCAGCGTTATTCTGGGCAATGCCCTTGACAATGCACGGGAAGCAGTCAGCCTGATCCCCAAGGAACAGGGAACAGAACGGTACATCGCGGTCCATATGCATTATCTGAATGACAGCTTATTTATACGGATTCAGAATCCGTATGCCGGGTCTGTCCTCCAAGGCCCAGGCGGCGAGCTGCTGACGACCAAAAGCGATAAGCGCTCCCACGGGATCGGACTGCGGAATATCCGCCAGACGATGGAGCGGGCCGGCGGGCTGTTTCAGCTTGCTTACAGCGGCCAGCTGTTTCAGCTGGAGCTGGTGCTTTTTCATATGGAGAGAGATGAACGCGGCGGAAGACTAGTGTCCGAGGGGGAATGATGGGGAATGGGGCCTACTTCAGTTTCTTGCGTTCGCTGCGGGGCTTAGGCCTATGGTTGCTGTCCCATAACTCCTTGTGCATCAAGCCTGCGAATACAAGCATGACGAGGGTCAGCACCAGCACATACTCCCGCAGGATATCGGATAAGCTGCCGGACAGGTTCAGCCCGAGAATAATGTTCAGCCTTCCCCACAGCAGATTGAGACACAGGAGTGCTACTGCCCCATAAGTTACCCACACACTGCGGAGGTACAAATTATAGGTGCGCATAGGTCCCCGTCCGATGAAATATTTGCTGTAACGGATAACATACGCGGTAAAAGCGATCAAGGCGATCAGTTCCAGTGTAATCAGGATCAAGTCAATAATGTCCATGCAGATCATCTCCCCTTCTACCTAAGCCCGTGCGGTGCAGATCAATAAGCCTCTCTAGATCATTGGATTCATACGCCTCCTGAATTTGGCCCAGGGTCTCAATTTCCCGTTTGACCCGGCTGGGCTTCAGCTCGTGCTTGCGAAAGATATCGAGGAGCTTCACTTGTTGACGACCTCCTCATCATTAGGTTTTCTCTCTGCGGTTCCTCTCTCAATCAGCAGCTTCACGAGCGTACGGTTATATTCGCTAAGCTGCTTCTCATTCTCCTCATCGCGTTTCTGATAATTCTGTATGACTTTCTCTTTATTCGCAATTTGCTTAATACTCCAGATCAAGGCAGTAGATAACAGAACATTCAGCACGACCGAACCATTGTTATCCACGAAAAGGCCAGTCAATGCACTGAAATCCATCTGTATCCCCCCATTTCCTAATGTAATCGGAACGGATTCGCGCCTTTACCCCTGTCCACATTTTTGGCGAAATTCCTTGCCGCCACTCTAACAGAATCACCCTCAAGCTAATCTACTCTAGCAACAGCCATTCTGATTGGGTTGAGCAGCAAAAAAAACCGGAAGACCCGTAATCCGGGCCCTCCGGAGAAGGCTGAAACAGCGCTTATTTGAGTTCCGAGATCCGCCGGACCAGGGAATCATACAGGTAGATTAGGTCACCGGAGGGCTTGATGCCAAGCTCGCGGCTCAGCAGCCGCACGTAGTCTGTGTAGACGGCATTCAGACCTTTTTTGTCTCCGGCCAGTTCGTGAACGGCCATCAGCTTGCGGATCACCGATTCATCCAGCGGATTCCGCTTGTTCAGCTTCAGCAGCAGCTTGGAGGCCGCAGCGGAATCCCGGCTGGCAATGAGCGCTGCGGCCAGCCGTTTGACGAAGGAGGCATACAATTCCGCATAACGCTCCGTCTCATGGATGGCCCACACATAAGCCTTGTCGCCGAACAGCTCCCCTGTATAGAGCTGCTCGATACGCATAGCCCTCTCTATATCCGGGAGTTCAATGGTGTGCAAGGCGGCTGCCTCCTGCTCAAATTGCAGATAGTCGATAACCGGCGCCTGAAGCTCAAGCGCATACCCGTCGTTCTCCGAACGGATGGCTTCCCGCAGGCCCAGCGGCTCCAGAGATTTGCGCAGTTGATAGACGGTAGTGTTAAGATAGCTCTCCGCATTGGTCTTATGCATGCCGCCGAAGATATCCGCAACCAGCCTGCTCCGGGGGACGCGCTTCCCCCGGAGCAGCAGCAGATAGGCAAACAGCTCAGCACATTTACGTGAGGTCCATTTGACCCGGCCTGCCCCGCTGCTGACGGCAACATCCCCAAGCATCGTGAGCGTTACCCGGCCGGAACCGGCCGGAGCCTGCACCTCCGGCTGAGGGGAGAGCCGTGCTGGCGCAGCCCGCCGCTGGGTAAGCACCCGGTTCACTGTGCGCGCAAGCCGCTCCTGGGAGACCGGCTTGACCAAATAATCCAGCACGGACAAGTCGTAAGCCTCCAGGGCAAATTCCTTATGTGAGGTCACGAACACAATTTGCACCGGAGAAGCGGCAGCCGCCAGCCTGGCTGCAAAGGCCATGCCGCCTTCTCCCGGCATAGAGAGGTCTACGAAGGCAAGCTCCACATCCGGGTGCTCCACCAGAAAGGCAGCAGCCGACTTCGTATCTGTGAACGTACCCGCAAGCTCAACTTCAGGCAGTTTAAGCAGCATAGTGCTAAGGATCAGATGCATCATCCGTTCATCATCGACCAGTATAACCTTCACTTGCATATCTCCTCCCTCCCGCTGCCCGTTACTCCATCCGTTCGCCTCCTGCCGATCCCGGCAAGGTGAAGAAGAAGGTGGTTCCACTACCCGGCTTGCTCTCAAACCACAGGCTCCCGCCATGAATGCGCACAAATTCACGCGCGAGCGCCAGGCCGAAGCGGGCATCTCCTGCCTCCTCTCCCAGCGGCGCCTTCAGAATCGGCTCCTCCAGGCGCAGCATGTCTGCGGTCGCTTCATCAATACCGATCCCGTCATCGCGGACAGACAAGATCACCTTGTCCTCTTCAAACAGGGCTTCAACCACAATAGAGCCGCCTATCCCAGTGAATTTGATAGCGTTAGAGAGCAGATTGCGCAGGATCAGATCCAGCATCTCTTTATCCGCCCGGACGGTTAATTCGCTGCCGATACGCTCCGTCAGGCGGATCTGCTTCATCCCGGCCTTCGTACCCGCCAGCATCAGGGCCTGCCGGACCACCTGCTGCACACTCCAGACCTGCGGATGGAACGACACTGTCCCCTTCTGGCTGCGGTACCAGTCCAGCAGATTGTCAACAAGCTGGAACGTATTCCGCACCTGCCCTTTAATCTCCCGCACCACCTCCGCATGCTCCCCATCTGCAGCTGTCAGCCCGTCGCCCAGCAGCTCTGTCAGGCTGACCAGCAGTGCTACCGGATCGCGGATATCGTGGGCCACAATGGTGAACAGCTTATCCTTGAAGGCATTCAGCTCGGACAGCTGCCGGGCATTCTCGCGCAGCCGGACCTCGCTCTCCTTCAGCTCGGTAATGTCGCTGACCAAGAGGATTTTGCCGATAGGGGTGCTGCCTGTATCATGAATGAAGGACAGGCTGCAATTATAGTACATACGCCTGCCAGCTTGGAGCCGCTCATAGGCAAACCGCTCGTCCTCATCGCTTAAGCCCCTGAGACGTTCAAGCAGCTCCCCGCTGCCGGCAAGCACCTCCGTCATATCCGCCGGGTAGCGCCGCCTGCTCCCAAGCTCGGGAAACATCTTCTCTGCGGCACGGTTGTAGCTGACGATCTGATTCTCATAATCGAACAGAAGGACACCGTCCCGGATCGTCTCGAACACCTGCGCCATAGCCAGCGGAGTCAGACGGAGCAGGTTGAATCTGAGGATGCCCCAGGCGTAGGCGATGCCCGATACTGCAAATCCGAACGGCGTAAGATCTATTCGGGTTCCGGTCCACAGGAACAGATTGAGCAGCATAGGCGCAACCGCACCCAGAAGCAGAACAGCAATCTGTTTGCGTACAATCGGCAGCGCCCGCACAAACATGGATATGAACAGCGCAATCCCGCCAAGCAGCACCAGATAATTATACGCAGCATGGATGTTATACCACAGCCCCTTGACGGTGTAATACAAGGAGACTGAAGGGTCCGTATTCAGCAGAAATTCCCGATAGATCAGATGATGCCAGTCATTGGTGAGCTGCAGGATGAAGATGACGGCGGGGATCAGGAACAACAAGGCAATCAGTCGCTTACGGAAGCGCGCAGCGGCTCCGGTGAATTGAATCGCTTGTACCAGCCATAAGGTGGAGACAAAGGGAATACCCAGATATTGAATGTGCAGCGCCAGCTTCACCTGGCTTAAGTTCCCGCTAAGCAGCTCAAGACCATAGCCGAAGGCGTAGAAGGCTGCTGTCAGCATAATCAGAATCATCGTTCTGGCAACAGGCAGATGTCTTTTCTGGTACGACAGGAACGAGACAAACAGCATCAGTGCTGCTGCAATAAAAAGCATAATCGACATCCAATGCCTACTTTCCACGGCTGCGTCTCCCTTAATAACAAATTCTATTAAGTTAGGATAGCACCTTCCGGGTCGGGGTGTCCACGCCTTGATTTTCCATGACAGGTTACCGGCAAAGGCCGGTCCTTATGCGGACCGGCCTTTGCTGCAGCCTCATTTCTTACTTGGATACTTTATAGATAATCTTGGATAACGTCATGACCAGCTTGTAGTAATTACTGAAGTCACTAATATACTTGCCTGCCGCCTTTTCGAACATCTTGAGGACAATCTTGGCCCCGATATAATCGCGGTAGACATCCCATACGGCTCCTGCCGAATCCAGCACATTGGCTCCTGATACAATCAGCACCTTCAGTGCATCTTCCGGTTCAATCCCTTCCGTCACCTTCAGCTGATTGGTGGCATCGGCGATACTGATCCTTCCGTTACGCATGGCGGACACCACTACAATCATGGCGATTTCATTGTTGTCCAGCAGCATGCGCTCCACGCTGCTAAGACTGTCATAGAATTCCCGCTGTTTCACGGTGGATACCTTTTTGAGAATACGATAGGTCTCCTTCAGCACGCCGCCCGTGGCCATCTGAATCGCCGTTCCCAGATCCACGAGTGAGATCAGCCCGGAATCCAGCATTCCCTGGGCGATATCATCCATGGTCCAGCCGCCAATCCCCACCAGCAATCCCAGCAGCCAGACCGGCTGATAATTGATCGCGATCAACGCACCTGCTACTTCACTGACCTGTGTAAATCCTCCGTCATACAGTGCTTTGGCTAAGTAATAGTGACTCATACTGCCCTTATACTTATTCAGCAGCTTGGCAATATCAGTTGCGGACAAGCCGAGCTGCTGTCTCAGAACTGCAATGGTATTGTCGGTCTCCACATTCCGGTAGCGGATGTATTCGCTTGGTGTATAGCCATTGCTGATCAGCCATTGCAGCTGCTCGTCCACGGACCAGCTTTTGCCTAGGAAAACCAGTGCCCGTACCACCGGAAGCCCAAGCTTCCTGAGAATCGCAGCAATGCTATCCCCGCCTTCTCCGATAATTTCAAGTCCGCCCATAATGGCTTCACCATCGTAGCCCTGCTCACGCATGGCAAGGGCAATCTCCGCGATTGGTGCATCCGGCAATCCTGCTCTTACGATCTTAAGAACCTTGTAAGGGGTCAGACTCCACTTGCGCAAGTATTGAACGATAGCGGCTGGTGTATTTACGCCGAGCTGCACCAGCTGTATTCCCTGCTCCTCTTCCGTGCCTGCATTCTGACGCATTTCGTTGAAATAATTGTAGCGCATCTTCAGGATGCTGGCGTTGTCGTAGCCCAGGCTCCGCAGTGTATCTACCAGGTAGCCGGACGGTGCCAGCTCAAGCAGTCCCCGCAGATCCAGTTCGGCAGCGACATCATTCGCACTCGCTCCCCGGTCTTTCATACGCTTCAGATAAGTATAGAGCGGATCAGCCCCGAACACTTCGGTTACCGCTGCCCGGACTCGCTCCGCAGGCATCACCGCCGTAGTGATTGCATCCAGCACACCGAGAGCGTCCAGATTGAACATCACCTTCAGCGCAAGCACGATATCGGTATCCCTGAATTTCGCCTTCATATAGTTCGCCACCGTTCCCGGGCTGCCCATAGAGGTTGCCGGAATCAGCTTCGCGAGATAACCGATATTCGTGCTGCTGTAATACACCGTAGTGACGGCCAGACCAAGCTCCGGCCCCTTGACATGCACGGCCAGCAGGGCGGTTGCTTCATCGGCACCCAAGTGATAAGCATCCTTCAAATACTGGAGGATATCCTGCACCGGTGTACCTTGCTTATAGAGCAGGCTTACAGCAGCCTCTGTACCCGTGATTCCATACAGATCAAGTACTTGCTGAAGAGTTCCAGAGGATGTGCCCACTGCGAAATACATTTCGGCCACTGTCTTCTGTACCGCATCCGCAGTGTAAATACCCAGTCCGTTCAGGACGTCCTTCGCCTCTGCCTCTGTCTTGCCATAGCTCTTCTTCAGTAATTCTGCGATATACGCCATCCGGTAGCCGCTTGTACTCAAGACCTGCGCCGCTTGCGGGGCGTCTGTAAAGATGCCCTGCGCTCTGAAGAGCTCCATCACAGCGGGATCATACGCAGTGCCATATATAGCACTGATGCTGCTCAGAACCGCAGAGCTATGGAACGAGCCATCGGCAAGCAGCAATGCTGCCGCTGCGGCCGCAGATTGGCCGTTATACTCTTTGAGCATTCTGACAATTTCCTGTAGCGGGTAGCCTGCGTTCCATAGATAGGCAATGGCCGCTGGCTCCCCTGTAATTCCAGCTTCCTGCAGGATTGATTGAGGCGTGGCAGCCGTAGTGCCTTCCTCCGCAGTTGTGCCGTAGACCTGCCGTACAGTCCATTCTATAATGCTGGCGTCTTCCAATTGGAGAGACAGTAAGGCGTCATAGGTAGCCTGTAGCGTATTACCGTAGTAGTTCTTGGATACTTCGCTCACATCCTGCAGTGTGTAGCCCAGCGAACGAAGATATGGCGCTGCATCCTGGATGGAAGCAATACCGCTGCGGTTCAGCAGCTCCTCTACACTCTCATTCACCGGCTTGCCATAGAATTCCGCCACAGCAGCCAGAAGGTCTGCAGCCGGATATCTCCCGGATTGCAGCAGGCTGTAAGTTGTCTCTCCGGCGCTGAGCTTGTAGTGCGTCTTGCCTGCAAGCACCAGGTCGGCTAGTGTAAATCCGGCGCTTATCAGCTCCGGCACAGCATCAGCGAACACGGTGATCCCCAGCGCATTCAGCGTATCGAGCCGGGTCTGCGTCAGATTCTGTCCGTATACATAGGACACCGCACTCTGGATGTCCTCATCACTATAAGTGCCCTCGACAGTCAGAGCGGCGGCAGTCTCACCGGCCGTTAACCGGTAATGCTCCTTGCCCACCCGGACGATCCCGTTCAGATCGAACTTCATGTTGCGCAGGAAGGTTACGGCAGATTCCAGGGTGACCAGCCCGCTGGCTGCCAGTGAATCCACGATACTCTCACGCTGCGAGGTCCGGTAGATATCCGTCACTCCCGCAAGGATATCCTCCTGGCGGTATAACCGGGAATCTGTGAGCAGCTGCAAGGCGGTTCCCGCAGATAATCCGTATTCTGTCTTGGCCAGCCTGATGCTGTTCGCCAGACTGAACCGGGCCTGGAACACAAAGGCAATGGCTCCCTCGAAGGAGGGGTCTCCCTGACGGACAAGCAGTGCATGGATCACCTGCTCTACGGACAGTCCATAGACAGAGGCAAGGGTCGTTACCAGTACATTTTTATCTGCCAGAATATTCTTCTGCACGAAGAGCAGTGCGGTCTGACCTGCGTCCTGGTGGAAGGCGTCTTTGGCAGAGACCGCAATTTCTTTGGGAGCAAATCCCGCATTCCACAGATATTCAACAGCTGCGCCTACTTCAGTAATTCCCTGCTCCTGCAGCGCTTCTGCTACCGTACTTCCGAGCGTCTGTTCGTATACGGAAGCAAGCCCGGAGAGAATAAGACTCTGATCATTCGGATAAGCGGCGGTAAGCAGCTTGGCTGCTTCTCCGGCCGTAAGCCCGTAATAATCCTTGAGTGCGCGGGCAATATCAGGCAGCTTATAGCCGCCCTTCTGCAGAAATTCCAGTCCGTCTCCCGGCGATTCGGACTTGGCCGCACTCAGCAGCTGGGCAATGGTAATCTGCTGCTGGCTATACAGCGACTGCAGCAGCGCAAGCGTTGCCTTCAGGTTGCCCCGCACTCCGGCATGGATCAGCAGCCCCCGCATCACCTCATCCTGGCTGAATCCGCCCTGAATCAGGGCCGGGCCCACCTTGTCCGACTGCCAGTAGGCAGGGTATCGCGCGGCGAGCGTATTAATCACGGAGGCAGCCGTAGCCCCTTGTGCCCGCAGCGTCTGAATCCACAACGCGATTGGATCGCTGCCGTAGGCCCAGGCCGCTGCCCGGCCGATATCCTCCTGATCCTCGTCAGTCTGCTGGAGCAGCTGTGCCACCGCAGCAGCGCTATCCAGCCCGTAGGCTTCGCGCAGGACCAGCGCCCGGTCCTTCAGCGGATAAGGAGCCAGCCGGTCAATGACCTGGCTCATGGTAAGACCTTTTGTAACCAAATAGGCAGTCACATCACTTGCTGCAATTCCGTATGTGCTGAAGACAGACACCCATTCACTCCACCCTTGGCGGTCGAATTCCGCAGCGACTTCTTCGAAGGAATACCCCGCATTTTTCAGCGCAGAGATCAGGTAAGGCATTCCCTTCGCTCTGACACCCCCTGTAGGGTAGAGATTAATCGTTCCTTCCACAATCATGTTCAAGGTATAGCTGCTGGATAAGCTCATGGCCACCGTAATCTCCGGCAGGGTTGCACCAGCGAAAAGATACTGGGTATCCTTCACCACCGTACGTACATCACAAGCGCAGCCGAACCGGGACAAGGCCTCTGTGCGCTCCAGCTCCACCCAATCCTGAATTGTGAGGCCCATCTGCCGGATAAGCGGCTTGGCAATTTCATATTTATCCCACAGCGTGGAGTTGCTCATAACAGCCGCTAGTGCGGTAGCATCCGCCTTCCCATCTACATCCTGGGCGAACACGGTACGCAGCGCCGTCAGGACTTGGTCTGCTTCGTAACGGTTATTGTAATCATGGTAGAACAGATCCATGGCTCCGCTCAACGTCAGCGCTGTTCCCGCTTGAATATAGGCATCATGCATCGTCTGCAGCGATTGTACCGGCGTCTTGCCCGCCAGCCTGAATTGTCTGAACAATTCATAAGGATGGCTGCCCTGCTTCAGATAATAATCTGCTAAGAGAACCGGATCATATCCCCCATCCAATAGGTATTTCAGGATATGCTCCCGCTGGGTCTGGGTAAGCCCTGGAGAGAGCGCCGCAATGCTTGCCGGAAGCTCTGCACGGAACTGCTCCCGCAGCAGCGCGGCCCGTGCTGAAGGCTCATATCCGCCAGCAGCGAACTGGGCAAGGATATCGCTTAACGGGGTACCCGCCGATACCCATAAATCATTCACAATGAGGGCAATTTCCTGCACCTCATAGTGCTTGGCCGTTAAGGCGCTAATGATAACAGCGGCTCCGTCACCGGCTGCTTTCACCGCTTCAGCCGCATCCCGGGCAGACACCTTGGCATTAAGCAGCTCTGCCGCCGCATCCTGCTGCGAATACTCCCTCCGCAGCAGAGCATACGTGTAGGCTGCCGGGAAGCCGGCGTCCATGAAGGCCTGCCGCATTTCAGCCGCACTGGCGTAGCTGTACTGCTCTGCAATCGCCTTGCTCACCTCCGCCGCCGGATATCCGGCTTGGGACAGCCAGGTTGCACTTGTAACCGCACTCTCCTGGTACAGCTCTTTAATGACCGCTGCCGATTTCGTTGCCGGCTGCTTGCCTTCGGCCATAGCAGACACCGTCTGTGCCGGATTCAGACCATATGCATTCTGGACAGCTCCGGCAATCCCGTTGCTGTCATAACCCGTACGCCCGAGTAACTCCACGGTATTTCCGCTTGTTTCATTCCAGTTCTCCCTCAGGACCTTCGCCGCTTCTGTCACCGGTACATTGTAGCGCTTCAGATATCCCAAGATGTCTTTGCTGAGCAGACCGAATCGCTGGAGGACCGGGCCAATCTCACTGGCCGAATAGCCTGCCGAGAGGAGCTCACCTATAATCAATCCATCATACGCAGCCGTAGCTGGCTTAAGCGAATTGTAAGCATCAAAGAGCGCTGACGCATCCGCGTTCATTGCATACAGGATAGGAGTGATTTCTGAACGGATCATCCCGTATTCGACCAGCACCGCACGGTACAGATTCGCTGCCTTGAAGCCGCCGTCCCGCAGAAGCTCCGCCGTCTCCAGCGCCGTCTTGCCATATTGCTTGTGAAGGATTTGAGCCGGATAGGCTGCATCGTTCTTATAGGCATAGCTGGAGACGAACCCGGCCAGGGTCGCCGCATTGGCCACCGGCAATTCGTCAAAGACCGCCAGGAACGTCTGATTGACCGCCTTCACCCGGTTCACGCCGGTGTAAGCTACCGATACCGTAGAGGCTGAGCCAATTACCCGGCCGCTGCTATTCCAGCTCAGGAGAATCTGCGCCGGATCTGCGCCGAGTGCCGCAGTTACGGAGCTCTGCCATTGTCCGTCGATCTTAACGGAGAAGGAACCGCTTGCTGTTACACTGGCCAGCGGCTTGTCGAACGTCAGGATCACCTGGGTTCCGCTCTCTGAAGAGGTTGCATCCATCAGTTGCGGCGGCGCGCTTATATTATTCACCGTCAGCTCCGCCCCGAGCTCATACCCCGCTGCGCTCAGCCGCAGCTTGAATTCCTTATTGTAGGCCAGGTTCGCTGCCACTTTGTACGTCTGGCCGAAGTCTGTGGTGGACACTGCGCCCAGTGTGACCGGGTTGTTGCCGGCGTCCTGCAAGCTGAACTGTACATCTGGAACCGGCGCACTGAAGCTTACAGTGAAGCCATTCTCATTCACTCCTGTGAGGCTTGAGGCAACACGGTAAGCCACGTACACTTTAGCCGCTGCGCCAAAATCATACCCCGCTTTCTTCAGAGTCAGCATATACGTACTACCTTCAGCAAGCTGAGCTTGAATGATGAAGGTACCAGCGTCAGTTCCCGCTGCGATCCCCGTCACCTTGATCTTATCGCCTGCAGCCGTAAGAAGCTCCACATCCTCAGGCAGCAACGTGATAGACTTGCGGGCCAGCAGCACACTTATTCCGCCGGTATCCGCACGGGTGACCTGGCTCGTAACCGCAACCGGCAGAACCACTTCCAGCGGCCCTTCTACCGGGTGGATTGAATCCTGCACCGTAAGTGTGTACGTTTGTCCGGCACTTATAGGCACCCGCACCTGATATACTTTGCCCGCATCTGCTGTACCGGGATTAGCATCATAGAGTGAGCTTGCGGTAAGGGTTATATCCTGCCCGTCCGGTCCGCTAAGGCGAACGGAAGACAGCTTCAGATCAGGCACGGCCTTGCTCAGATTCAGACTGAAGCCTGAGGTACTAATGCTACCCGCAGTCAACTGCAGCATCGGAAGAACATCCACATGAACCGACGGGCCAAAATCATACCCCTTAGCGGTCAAGGCCAGCCGGTATCCCGCCCCTTCTATTAGCTTCGCTGCCGCTTGGTACGTCAGCCCGCCGTCCGCCGTCACCAGGGAATCAAGCGCAACAGCCTCACCGCTGCTGTCCTTCAGCAGAATGTGATTGACCTTCAAATCTGGAACTGCGGATTGCAGGCGCAGAGTGAACCCGTTCTTGGACAGCGTCTCAATAGACTTGGCGACAGGCTGCAGCACCGTGAACGGCAGCACCATTCCGAAATCATACCCGTCAGCCGCAATACTCAGGCTGTAATCCGTTCCAAATTGCAGCGCCGCCCGCACAGCGTAGGTTGCACCGCCATCTGCCGTGCTTGCCGCAGATGCAACGCTCTGATTGCCCTCCGCATCCTTCAAGATGAAGCTGGCTGCGTGAAGTCCCGGAACAGCCGGGTCCAGCTTCACCGTCAGCCCGTCTTTTTGTATGGAGTCATAGCTCAGTGCGATGGGAACCGGTACCTTCACCGCAAGCGGGGCTCCGAAGTCGTAGCCTGCCGCAGTCACAGTCAGCGTATAGACCGCTCCAGCTGTAAGATTAGCAGATAACGAATACGCGGCTCCCGCATTCAGCTCTTTGACAGCTGTAACCGGAATGGCCTGCCCGGCAGCATCCACCAGCTTGAAGCTGCCTGCCTTAAGCCCGCCAACAGCCGGGTTCAGGAGAACCGTTACCCCTTGCCCGTTAACCGGCCCTGTCTCACTTGTAATCACACTTGGCAGCGTAGCAGACAAGACCTCCCCGAAGTCATGGCCCGTCTGTTGCAGCGCAATCGTATAGGTCTGGCCTCCGGCAAAGGCTGCCTTCAGGCGGTAGGTCAAGCCATGGTCGTCCGTCACCGCAGAGGACACAGGCAACGCTTGCCCCCTGCTGTCTTTGACCGTGAAATCAGCGGCGCTAAGTCCGAAGACACCGGGATTCAGTCCGATCTCCACGTAATCCGAGCCTGTTCTCAGCACAGCCGCGCTGATCATCGCCGGAACCTCAATGAAGAGCGGAGCACCGAAGTCATATCCCTGCCTCGCAATGCGCAGCGCGTAACGCTCGGTTCCCCAGAAGCTCGCTTCCACCTTATAGGTGAATCCTCCGTCTGCCGTAGATATTTTCAAGGGATGAGTCTGGAGTGTGTTCTCCCCTTGGGTAATGTTGAAATCGCCCGGCAGTAGACTTGGCATCGCTTGATCGAAACGGACGGTGAACGCCTGATTGTTCCCGCTCTCCATCCCCTCGAACGCAGCCGCAACAGCCTGAATGGACAACGGCAGCTCCGTACCCAGATCATATCCCGCCACATGCAGGCCCAGCTTATACTGCACGCCTGCCTTCAGATAGACACTAACCTCATAAGACCGTCCTGCATCCCGGGTAAGGATCGAACGGAGGTTAACCGTTTCTCCCTGCTCATCCGTCAGGCTGAGATTCCCGGGGTCCAGACTGAGCGGGGAAGACAGATTCAGCTTGAAGCCGGTCAGCGACAGCTGATCCACCGTGACCGCAGCCGCATTCAGGGTGAACGGGTCAATGCTGTCAAACACATACGGCGCCTTCGCAGCAATCTTCACCGTGTACGTCTTGCCGCCGGATAGCGGAACAAGCACGTTATAGCTGCCTGGAGCAGTGGAAGCCTGGAGGGATTGTACCGCAGCGATATTTCCCCCTTTATCAGTGACGGTAATGTCCGCAGCACTCAGACCGGGCACCTCCGAGCTAAGAACAAGCTTGAAGCCGCTCCGCGACTGGCTGTGAATAATTGCATATACCCCAATCTGGAAGCCCACGGTAAGCGGTGCTCCGAACAGATAGCCGGGATACTTCGCCTGCAGGGTATACGTCTCGAAGGCGTCAAATTTCCCTTCAATGTTATACATCGCGCTATCCGGACCTTGAGAGGTCACCGTAATTGCGGTCTTGCGGCCTTTGCTGTCATACAGGGTGAAGTGCTCCTGTGTCATATCCGCCAGATTCGGCGCAACCGACACCACAATCTTGTTCCGCACAGTGCCGACCAGCCAGATTGCAGCCGACGCCAAGATATCGAAGGAGACCGGTGATGCCAGCCGGAATTCCTCTCTCGCCAGATCCAGCATATACCCCTTGCCTGCTGCCGCCGCATTCAGCGTCACCTGGTAGCTTAACCCCTGATCCGTTGTCTTAAGTGAATAATCGGATTCTGGGAGCAGATTGCCGCTTGGATCGCGGAGAATCAATTGCTGCGGGGTGAGACCGGGAACCCGGGAGCTGAATTGAAGCTTGAACCCCAGTACCGTCACATTGCTGACCACAGCCGTAATCGTTGCAGATATTGAAAAAGCAACCGGTTCATTCACCTGATAAGCTACATCAGGCTTGTACTGCACCGTATACGTCTGTCCGCCTGCAAAGGCACCGGCCAGAGTGTAATGAGCGCCCCCATCCGTGGTCGCCGCTGATGTCAGTGCAATGCTGTCACCGGAGGCATTCCGGATCACAAAATGCCGCTGGGCCAGCCCCGGAACCGGCGCATCCAGCTGCACCTTCACGCTTGCTGTCGTCGCCTCCGTAACTGTCAGCGCTGGCGGCAGCCGGAAGGAGACCGGATTCATTGAGAATTCATCCTTGTCCAGCTTAACCATATAGGCCATACCCGGCTTCAGCTGATTGCCCGGCACTCGAATCTGGTAGCTCGCCCCGCCGTCTGCCGACTCGAACAGATTCGGATAATAGAGCGTGCCCGCTTCATCCGTTAACGACAGTCCCAGATAATTCTCAATCTCCGGGAACGCGGGAGTGAACTTCAAGGTGAACCGCCCGTCCTTCGTTACATCCGCTATGCTGGCGGCAATCCACTTATTCACATGGAACGTAACCGGCGAGTCGAAGAGGATGAACCCTTTCTTCAGCACGATCGTGTAGTCTGCATTCTCCGCAAGTGTTACCCGCACACGATAGGTCCCGCCATTGTCACTCGTGCTTAATGTAATTCCGCTTAGCTTGTTATTCTGCGCATCCGTGATCGTGAGGTCACCAGGAAGCAGGCCCATCACCGGATTGGCAAAAGAAAGCTCGAAGCCTGTACTCGTGATCTTCGATACACTTGTTGTTCCTGCGTCTGTGGTAGCCGCAACCTTGAAATTCACACCCGCTTCCGGCAAATGCCCGGCCAGCTTCAGATTGTAGCTGCCTCCCGCCAGATGGGCCGACAGCCGGTAGCTTGCGCCCTGGTCCGCCGTTGACGCCGAGGATATCACTACCGGATCACCTGTATCGTTGTTGAGCAATACGAAACTCCCGGCATCCAGCCCATCCACGGCATAATCAAGCTTCGCAAGCAACCCATTGTTCTCAATCTCTCCGACAGAGACTGTAGCGGTTAGCGGAACCAAGAAAGAGACAACGTTCGGGTCCACCTCCGCATCCAGCGCGAGACTATAGTAGCCCGGAGTCAAGGCGGCTGAGAACTGATAGCTTCCGCCTTCCGGATCATTCATGACCGCCTTCTTGATGGGAACCTCCGGGCCTCCAAAAGCCTTGGTTAGCTTAAAGCCGTATTGCATATTAATCTTCATCGCAGGTGCCATCACCAGCGTGAAGCCGCTGTAAGTCGGATCTACCACCGTGTTCTGGGCATACACATAAATCTTCTTCGGCGCGCCGAAGTCATACCCGTCCGCATGGGCAGATACGTAATAACTCTGACCGCCCTCTCCGTCAAAAGTCACTACATAAATCCGCTGCTGGTTATCCCACGTCACACCTGTAATCGCAACCTCACGGCCTGCCAGATCCGTGGCGCTGAAATGTTCAGCCGTCAAATCCGGCACGCGCGGATTCAGTCCGGCCATGAATTGGGTCGGCTTCCGCCCCGCTCCCCACACATTCAGAGTCGCATTCACCAGTGTGGCCGGCTTCCCGAAGCTGTAGCCCGGAGCCGTAAGGCCAAGTACAAATGGGCCTCCGGCATTAATCTCCGTGGTCAGCAGCTTGTAGGTGCGGCCCCCGTCACTGGAGCTCGCCGAGTCCAATACAACCGCCCCGCCGCTGCTATTCTTAAGCTCAAAGGCTGAGACTGTTAACCCAGGTACCGCCCGCCCGAAGTGAACCGTAAGGCCGCTATAAGCACCAGGGTATCCGTCGAAGGTCGTATACTTACTGATCTCCACTGTCTCAGGAACAATTACGGTCCCTTGTATGAACCGTCCGTCATAGAGATTGACGCGGTAAGCATAACTTCCTGCTGCCGGCAGATCCGCAGCTATCATTGCCGATGTTCTGTCCGGGCTAAACTGGACTTCATCCACCGCTACGGCCCCGCCGCCCGGAGCCTGCAGAGTCATATCGCCTGCCGGGAAGTCCGGTGCGCCCTGCGCAAACCGCAGCTCGAATCCGCTATGCGTCACCCAGCCTGCCGAAGAGGGAACTTCCTCTGCCTGGACCGCCAGAGCCGCCGGTTCGGTGAACTCATACCCGTCCATATCAAGTGAAAGGGTATACGAATCCTTCGGCGCCAGGCTGGCCCACACTTCATATTGCCGGCCGGGAACCACTGTACTAAGCATGTCGATACTGACAGGCTCGCCTGCCGCATTCTCCAGCACCAGGCTCAGCGAATCTACATCCGGCACTGTCTTATCCATGGACAGGATGAAGCCGTAAGTACGTACGGTGCCAACCGAAGGTTCAACCTTCACCTTGCCTGCGGCTGGTACAGTCACTTCAAGCGCTGTCCCGAAGCTATAGCCGCTCCGTTCCATACTAAGCGTGTAGCTGCTGCCCGGGACAAGCCCTGCCGTAATCGTGTATACACCGCCATCCTCTGTGGAAGCCGCTCCGTCCACCGGAACGCTGCTGCCATCCCCCACTGACAAGGCGAAATGGGCAGCGGTCATTCCCGCTACTGGCGGATTCAAGGATACCTGGAAGCCCGTCTCCGTGATGCCGTAGACCTCAGCAGATACTGAGATCACCACCGGGTCCGTGACCGGAACGAATACGGACACAACCCCGCCGAAGTGGTAGCCCGCCTTCGTCACGGTTAACAAGTAGGTAGCCCCTTCCTGCAAGCCGGCTGCCAGCCGGTAAGAGGTTCCGCCATTAAGAGCGGCAGCCTCTTGAATAGCTAATGCCTCGCCCGTCCCGCTGCGCTTCAGGGTGAAGCCGGACAGCGGCACATCCGCGACCGGCTGATCGAATTGGACCTCCAGGCCAGCTGCGGTGATATTCTGCACCGCCGTAGCCACCCGAATATCCTCCGGTATGATCACTGGAACAACGAAGGTAACCGGGGCGCCGAAGACATACCCTGCCTTGGAGAGAGTCACAGAGTAGGTCTCTCCCTCCTTCAAGTCTGCGGCAACCCGGTAAGTGCTTCCTCCGTTCAGTGAGCCGATGAAGGAGATCCCGACAGCCTGTCCCGCGGCATCCTTCAGCAAGAGCTCTGCTGCTGTCAGATTCGCAACAGGCTTGCTGAAGCTAAGCATGAAGCCTCCCAGGGTGCCAAGTGAAGCAGTGACTGCTACCTCAAGCGGCTGCCCTGCAGGCGGCAGGGTCGGCTGAGGCGTTGGGGACGGAGTCGCTGTTGGGGATGGCGGGGTCGTCGGATTGCTTCCGCCACCGCCGCCTCCACCACCACTTCCTCCGCCAGTTCCACCTGCTCCACCTGCTCCGGCAGGAGCCGTGCTTGCAGCCGGAGCAGTAACCGTGTACTCTCCGCGTGTCGTAGTCTCCACGCTGCCTGGGGAACGTTCAAACACTACTTTCGGAGCATCTACCAGCGCCTTCACGATTTCCCCAGTGCCCGATACACTGGCTGTGCCATGCAGCTCCAGATCACTCACCTTAACGCCTTCGTTCAGTGTAATGGCCGAACTACTAACTCCCCCGGCAACGCTTAAGCGGCCAATGGTCCCTGAGGTGACCACAACCTTGACGTTGCTCTTAATCTCCACCGAGCTGAAGTCTCCGCTCAGGGTAACTTCACCCGACCCTGAAATGACCACTCCCTCAATCCCGCCGGAAGCTGTCCCGCTCTGCTCTGACTCAAGCTTAGCATCAGACTGGACATTCAACTGCCTGATGATCGTTGTCCCACCGATGACAACCCGTACCAGACCATCCGCGCGATCTACGGTTACAACTCCGAGCCGGGACTGATTGATATGTACACTATGGGCACCGCCGCCTTGAATATCCGTGCTGCCCTGTACCGTCACCTGTTCAAGGTAGATCTCTCCGTCTCCAACCTTGGAGCCGATGAGCAGATTTCCTTGAACCTGTATATTGCGCAGCTTTATGCCCGGCGCATTCAGGGTAAGATCACCGGCCACGGTGAACGAGCCTGTAGCAGGACCATAAGTGCCGTCGGTCTCCAAGGTCTTCGCCGGAGGAATGATCCCTCCCTCTGCATGACTGCCGGACTGCTGCTTCAGACGATCCAGCAGCACAACGGCTTCGGCCCGAGTAAGCTGCCGTGAAGCTGCAATCGTTCCATCCGGGAAACCCTTCATGTAACCGGCACTTAGTACAGCACCCAGTGCATCACGGCCATAGCCCGGAATACTGCCCGCATCCTTGAACACCTTCAGCGGATCTTCGCCGTCCTTCATCAGCACAGGCGTAAGCTTGGCGAGCATCACAGCCGCCTCCACCCGTGACAACGGCTTGTCCGGCTGGAAGGTCCCGTCAGGAAATCCCGTCACATATCCGGCCTGGACCGCTGCCTGCACCTGTGAGACGAACCAGGCCGCAGAGGGAACATCCTTGAAGCTGATCTTTCCCGTTCCCTGGTAAGCAAACAAGCGGTTCACTAACGCCACAAACTCTATGCGTGAGATAGCCTGATCAGGCCGGAAACTTCCATCCTGGAAGCCTTTGATATACCCGCCTCCTATCCATTCGCTCATTTGCGGCTCCGCCCAATGACCGCTAATATCACTCGCAGCAGAGGCGGTCCCGTTCACAGCCGCAGCTTCTGCCTGGCCAGTCTGCCAAAGTCCGGGATTCCACAGCCCCGCAATTAGACTGACAATCAACAGCCAATGGAGCAAGAGCCTGATTTTCTGTTTTGCCCGGTGGTTCTTCACGTCAATTCCCCCTTCATCACAGCACCCATATTTTCGACAATCTTTGAGATTTTTCTCATAGACAAAATCATATCTTGTATATTCGAGTCTAAAGGAAGGGAATAAAAGAATAATGAAAACTTTAAAGGACAAACAGAGAAAAACCGCGCAGCAGCAAGGCTTCGCGGTTTTTCTTAGATGAGATAAATATTTTGAGGCGGCTGGTATTCATTTAAATTTCAATTCAGCTCATTAAACCTTTCGAGCATAGTGGCAACCTCCGCTCTGGTTGCAAGACCAGAAGGAGTTATAGTCAAATCCGTGTTGCCCTTCATGATGCCCTTGGACACAGCCCAAGTAATGGACTCTTTGGCATAGCCTGAAATTTGATTGGCATCTTTGAAGCTCAGGCTTGAATTTTTAGCTTGAAGGCCATAACCTTTAACCTTTGCGTACCTATGCAGCATAACAGCAATTTGCTCACGGGTGATCGCATCGTTGGGAGCAAATTTCCCCTTAGCATACCCGTTAACAATGTTCTTTTGATTGGCCCAAATCACCGGCTCTGAATACCAGCGGCCACTTTGCACATCAGAGAATACACTCACAAATGTAACATCCGGTTTATTCTCCATGCGATAGAGTACAGTGGCCAGCATGGCACGGCTCATTTTCCCGGAGGGTGAGAATTCCGTTTCAGTAGTTCCCGTGAACAGTCCCTTGTTGTAAACATATCTTACAGAAGAATAGAACCAATCGTCATGTGCTATATCTGTAAAAGGAGGTTTTTTCGCAAAGGTAACCACCACAAGGGTGTCACGGCTAACCTCTGGAATAGTGTAAATGTCGTGGCCTATCCATTTCTCACCGTTGACAAAGATATATTCGGTTTCATACCCTTCATCGGGAATCATTCGGATGGTGGCAGAGGTTGTGGCGCGAATGGTTTGAACTTCAAAGCCCTCGGCAATTTTGCCGTTTCCGCCTTTCACCGAAGCTTTAACTGAATAGTAAAGATCCACTGCGGTGCTACCGGCTGTGGCATCGCCCTCCGGAGCAGCCCAACGTTTCGGACCGGTAATTTTGGAGTTCTCAAAGTCAGAAACGCCAATGCTAAGCTTTTCAATAGCCTCTGAGATTTCCGAAGCCAGCGCGTCCTTGTTATTAAAAACAGCCTCAGCTTCAGCAATCACAGCTCTCAATGTTTGCGCGGATTTGGTTGGGTACCAATAATCCGGATAATAGATGGTTTTGGGATTATCCGCAATCGTCACTGAAGCAAGCAAAGCTTTTGCAGCAACAATGTTTTCATATAACAGAGATTTTGAGGCATCTTTTACTCCATCGCCCACAATGATTTGCACAGCTTCAACCGGTTCAATATACCGGTGTGTCGCATCTTTGTTTGTTAGAATGAAGCCGCTTGAAGAAATGCTGAACGTGCCGCTGTTTTTAGCTTGAAATACAGCCGTTCCTATATTTTTCAGGATGGAATCCTCTGTTCCCTTGGCGGTCATATCCAGATAGACATAGTTGATGGCACCATCGGAAACTTTCATCGAAATGTCCTTTTCCATCTTCACACCGGTATTTTCCAGTACATAAGAATCAAACTGCAGCTTTCCCTGAAAGCCATATACCGGTGCCCTTCCGGCACCAGTATAGGCAAGACTAAGCTTAACAAGTATTTTTTCTCCGACCTTAAATGATGATTTCGAGGAACCCGAGCTGTCCGTTACGGTGATGCCCACACGATAACTAAGGTCTGCAGCATCATTTGCGCCATAGGCATATGAAGGTATAACAGCCCCTAGAAGCATGATGCACACAATGATTTTTAAGTATTTGATCATCTTTGAAGTGCCTCCATTAGGGTGAGCTGCGCATCTACAATATCAACAATGCCGTCACCGTTGGTATCAGCTCTCATCCAATTTTCTACAGAACTAAAGCCGTTGTAAACATTGTCCAAAATAGCATTCAATGTTGCCGTAACGTCGACTTTATCGATCGCACCGCTACCATCGGTATCTCCTCGCAGAAGAACAGGAGATTTCACCGTTGGTTCAAAACCAAGCTTGGCTGTTAATTGCTCGCCTGTGACAAGCTCCTTTGAAGCGCCAATATAGGCTTTCTTGAGATTGTCATATAACAGAGTTTGTTTGTTGCCTCCAATCACAACCGTTGCCTTGCCCATGTTCATTTCAGTATATATGGTGTACAACGAGAACCCTTGGGTCTGACGAACCTCATAACGGTAACCATAATCTTTTACATGAATTTTGATAACGTCTGACAGTTCTTTATAGACCGTCTTCCCGTTCTGGCCTTCAAAAGCAGACAGTCTATAACTAACCTTGATAGCCGTTTCGCCTGGGGCTAATGCTTCAAGGGTCCCGTCTTGTGACAGTCTGATGATGTTCTGATTATACAGAACGTCCCACACAACGTCTTCTGCCTTTAGAACGGTGCCCTCAACTGTGCGGAGAGCTTTAACAGAAAGTGCCGTTGTTCCGCCTATGCCAAGCTCAATCGAATCAGGCTGATCCTCGGAGCCTTCCAGGTCAGAGATTAGTTTGATGCTTTCATACTCTGACAGAACACGATTCACCAGATACACTGGAACCACCGTTTCGTTACCGGCATCATCAACCGCTGTAAGCATCAGAGTTTCGTTCGGTTCCTCACCTGAGGCCTTGCGATTGACAACGAAGGTTCCGTCAGGACGGATAACAATGCCGTCTGAACTGCCGTCTAACGTTAAGCTTGCGGATGGCTCTGTTAGGCCATGGAAGCTATAGCTGGAGTCCGCACCCACAAAAACAACCTGATTGCTGACGGTGTTATCAACGTTTTCCTTATCCAGGCTGGTTTTAACATCTTCATCAAGGAGTAACACAGGCGCTTTGGTATCAACAGTAAATCCAATGGCACCTGATGAACGGCTGCCTTGGAGGGTGTCACGGTTTTCAGCAACCGCTATAAAGTCAACCAGCTGCTGGCCGTCTTCAAGATTTTCTTCAAATGACCACACCTTCTTAAATTCTAGAGGCGTGTTTTTATCTTCGGTGTTAAGGTTGAAGGTCATTTTCACGGGTCTGTCGAAGGTGTACGTCGCCTTTAATTGGTTAGTGTTTAAGTAATAAAGATCCTTTGATCTGTCAATATTTGTATCAATGCTTACAAGCTGAGGCTTATCCGTTGAAGGCATAACAAAGCTTGGCGATGATGCAAATTCGGTTGAACGGTAATATTCCGCCTGTTTAAGAGCAGACTCCACAATTCTAACCGCCTGCACTTTAACAAAATAAGTCTTGCCTTCCTCTAATAGAGGCCGGTTGGTTTGGCTTTCTAATGGTTTGAGAACGATGTCACTGCCAACTTTAAATTGACCAAAGGAATTCTCGACCTCATCCCCGTCTTCATCTTGGATCGCCACAAGATAATGTGTGGCAGTATCATCGGTTCCCGCTATATCAACCTTCACATAGCCGTCACCGCTGTAGACCGCAGACACAGATTTCGGGTTTTGCGGGAGCAATGGATTGGTAAAAGTGAAGGTTGAAGCAGTGATTTTCTTGCTCATTCCGCCTTGATGGTTCACAAGCATGGCCACCACATGATATTTCCCTTCAGGAAAGGACTCAGGAAGCGTGAATACATGAGAGCCTGATTCAATTTCATCTAACTCCAGGTTGCCAATACTAATTAATGATGAAGTATCTTGAATGTTAGAGGATTCGATGGTTTTCATGACGGACGGGTCCTTCGTGACATAGACATTAAGTGCACCCGAATATTGGCCCTGCTTGTCCGTTGTCCAGGAAACGTTAATATCACGGCTTGTATTTGTGCTAGTAGAAGCACTAACTCCTGTCAGCTCAGGCATATAGTCAACACTGTTTACTGCAAAGTTGTCTATATAGACATCAGGTGTTGAAACTGAAACGGACCAGTTGCCCCCAACAATCAGAGAGGGATCAGTGACTGAAATGTACAAATAATTCGTGCCGTCTAAAGATTGAACAAGATAGTTTCCGTTGCCCTTGTTGTCGTCTTCAATCATGGTCAATCTTTTTCCATTTGGATTGGTGACAATGATTTCAGATGCAGACGGCTGGATTAAACCCCGAAGTGGAATTTCAAAGAGAAGTGCATCCTTTGTTGCCGGGTTAATCTCTTTGGTAACCCCATTCCCGGCCCTTGTCTTAGCGACGGCCTCCGTACTCAGTCTTCTCATATTCGTTCCATAGATCGTGGTGGTTGGCACAAGGTTGCCGCTCTCGTCCAGCGCTTCCGAGTGGACATAGTGAACGGCGTCTCCTCTTGAAGAGAGGTCGATGGACCCGCCAAAGCTTAGGTCACCGTTCCAATAATAGATGAAGCCAAGCTTCACCCCAATGACCTTAAAGTTTGCACCCACAAAGTCCGATGAGACGGCTGCCTCAACGCCTGCGATCTCCTTGCCCCCGAGCAGCGGGATGGAGTCTGGAATGAACAGCCCTGCGTACACATAACCATAGAAATAATCTTCCGTAATTTTAATCGTGATCCCGCCACGAATGGCTCCGGCATGAATACTGATACTGCCGAAGGCATTAAGCTGAAACGGCGAGATCCATTGAACATTCATTCCCGCTTGAATATTAAGCAGCCTTCCCTCTTCGTCTTTCTCCAAGTGGCCGCTGCCTTCTATGGCGAGACCGGATAGCTTCGCATCCAGCTTAAAGTCACCTACAATAATGGCATTAATTAATAGCCTCGTCTGAAGATGGATGGTAAGGGGTGGAAGCTCGCCTGCCGGTTCTCCGGCAACGGTGTCAGCAAGGTTTGAGATTCCTCCGCCAAGGCCTGTGATAAATACATAAGGTGCAACCACAGGAACCTTCATTGTGGATGGCGCTAAAAAGAAGGTGAGCTTGTCCAGCATCATTTTGGGCACGGAGTTAATAGGAACCTTTTTGAGGGCCAATGACCCTTCTACTTCGAGCATGGTAACAGATACACCGGCATCAATACTATAAATATCTTCAATGGTGTTAATGGTTATATCCGCTTTAACACCGGCTTCGTTTCCTACTAACGGGCCTAATATATCTTTGGGCAGAGCTACTGAGAGTGTTGTGTTAATGCCAACAAAACCAATCTCGCTGTCTTTACTTCCATAGAGAACATCTTGAACGTCCGCTGTGAGCGAGCCTTTATAATCATAATGCTCCTCACCCTTGGATGAGTCAGCAGCTTTTAAAGGCATTGAAATTCTACCGCCAAAGCTAATTCCGAAATCATCATCTTCCTGGGTCATAACACCGTACTTAATATTGATCAAAAAACCTGCAATATTTTGCAGCATATAACCGGCATCGCCGAGCTGAAGTTCAAAGGCTTGAGCCCTCTTCTCGGCAACAGCCTCCCGGTTCAGCGTATATTTGGTTCCATTGCTGGCTTCAAAATGCCACTTATTATGCCAAATATTAATCGAGTTGATCACTTTGACGGTACCGTCGCCTTCCAGCTTGGCCCCCTTGCTGTCAACGGTCATCTTCAAGGCTTCGGTGCTGTCATAGGTCAAGATGCTGTTGATGGTAATGTCGCCATCGGCCGGGCTGGCAGAGTAATATTTTTCTGTACCCGTATCCATAAGTCTGATTTTTCCGCGAAGGGTCAACAAAATTTCTGTTTCGTCTTCTTTAAAGACTATTCCTTTGTGAAGAATGCCGTCTTTGCTCACGCCGCCGGCTATGAATTTCTTCATTACATCTTCGTTTGTAAAACTAATATAGTCATATAACTGTCTGTGGTTCGCAGCGTCTGTGAACCGGACTAGCGAAACAATGCCGTAGCTTGCACTTTTATCCGCTAAATGATCGGTAACGTCCACTGTAGTGGCTGCTTTAATTTTGGTACCGAAGGCATCGATCAGCTGTTGATTTGTAAATCTGAATTCAATGTCATACTTTCCAACCGCTAACGTCTGATTCGTTGAGAACGCAAGCGTTTGGCCTTCATCAATAAAGCTTATTTTTCTTTTGTCAATCAGAGCAGCCTCACCGCTTGAGGATGAAACAAGGTACAGACTCCATCCGTCACTTCCCGAAAGAGCCCCTGACAACACCTTCATATCGCCAGAAACGGTAAGGTTTTTGTCACCTTCATAATAAACGGCCGCCGGGAAAACATGCTTCATTGAAACCTCCGGGAGCTTTCCTTCCACTGCAGGAATCAAAATGTTTGTGTTGGCACTATAGTCAACCACTTTATTGGTCTTAGCATCAATAATTTCTGTGGCGTTTAGCGAAACGACCAGACGTTTTGATGTGATCATGGACTGTGTCTCTGCAATAATGTCTACATCCGGAATATTAAACACCGTTCCAATGTTAAGACCGCCCGAAATCTTCACTGTGTATTCCCGTGTCTTCGTGGCTGCAAACACAAGCCCCTCTTCGAGGCTAAGCTTCACAATGGGTTCTATAAGTTCCTTTGCTCCTGAGACACTATTGTCGATGGTTACATTTGCTTTAAAAACACCATTGTTTTCATACCCTTTTTTGTCGTTAGCTAAGTATACATTTTCGGTTTGAATCCCTATGGATACATGCTCCTTTTGGGTTTGTTCAGCAAAGCTGCCGATCCCATAGAGCATTTCAGAAATTCTGACTTGACCCGGCTCAATGGCTTTTTCATTCCAATAATAGGCCGTTGCAGTGTCGGGAACTAAGTATTGGTTAGAATAATTAGTAAAGTCCACACTAGGGTTTGGTGTATACTCGTATCTGGTGTTTGCAAGATTAATCCAGTGTCCTACAATCACCTTATCAACATTCACATCCTTGTTGCCGCTCCAGCCGGACAAGAGAGCATAAGCCGTCTTGTTCGAGGCCGACAGAGAATCAACATATCTGATTTGCTGCGGAAGATTGTCACCGCTATATTCGGTTTCAACGATTGTCGGTTGCGACGGGTCAACTAACACATAAGGTGCGTCAATCTCTGAACCCAGCGCGTTGTCCAGCAGAAGCCGAATCCCCACCGTTCCGGCCGTGGCATTATTATTTTTCACATCATATGAAATACCAATGTTACCCGTCCTTGAATTGTTAGGGTCGATTGAAATGGACACCTTTTGTGTAATGGTATAGCCCTTAATGTCCCATGCAATGGTTAAAAGCCTATTTTGCTCAGAAACGACAGGTTCATGAAGCTTGGTATCAATTCCAAACCAGCCATATTCCTGACCGAAAATAAAATCCTTTCCGTCGATACGGACGGTTGTGAAGGATGTTCCGTTGCTCCTAGCCGCATCTTCCTTATACAGAAGCGGAAGGTTGTTATCAAACGCTTTTTGCGGATGACCGTCAATGGTTTCGATGGAGAAGCCGCCCGTTTTTGAATTAATTGAATATTTCATAAATTCGTTCGCAATGGAATAATCCGCATTACTGGCGTCAGCATGAACAGGGAAACTTGCAAACGTGAAAAGCATGGATAGAATCATAGCTGCAGCTATGCTGCGTTTCATTGTTCTATAGAACGTCATTGCCTATTTCCCTCCTTGATTTGAGACATATACATGAATGTTGAAATAGTCGCGTTTATCCGTTTGGATATATACGGTATACCAACCATTCGTAACATTATCGAGAGTATACACTCCGCTTTTCTCCCGCAGGACCGTTCCTTTTGTTTTCATCTGACCTTGGGTTAAGACACCTTTTTCATAACGTGCATACGAGATCCCGGAGAAATTCTTCAATGAAATTTCAACCTTGTTTCCTAGAACGGACACAGCATTGGAACTGTTTGGCATAACGCCGTTCACAAGGGCTATGGTGTCATAAAGACCCACAAGGCGAACGGTCCGGCGAAGGGTAGTTTGATTCCCTGCATCATCTCTTACGGTATAGTCGATATAGTACGGGTTCGAGCGAACAAATTCATTGGCTGAGATGTTGTCAGGGTTAAACACCCGCCCGCCGGCTCCATAGCTTATAGTGACCCGCTTCGTCAAGTCGACCTTCTTACCCGCAACCATGTCCCATGCTTCGAAGTCCAGAAGCTTGGACTTGTCATAGGCAATGGAGGCATCTTTTTTAGGCGTCATGCCTTCGATGAAGATTAGCTCTTCCCCATTTTTAAGTTTTAGCACAGGGGGTGTTTTGTCGATTAGACCAATGTCAACACCATACGAGGTATAGGTCCCTGTTCTTCCTTCAAGGTTAAAATTGTAAAGTCCATTGTCGCTATAGTTCATTGACTTCTCTTGTTTCCACGGATCGTTCCCGCCCACGAATTTAGCATCTTTATCCGTGATTACCGTGACATTCACATTCTGGTTCGTTGCCGGGTTCTTGTCGGTTCCCACAACGTATCCTTCTTCTTGTCCAGAGGTGTCAACACCAACAACAATCTTGTTTTGATGATCCTTTTCCACCCACTCGCCACTTTGGTTCTGTTCGAGATATTTGTATGTCCAGCGAACCTCTTTAACTCTTGGACCGCCCACTTCAATTCCTTCAACCGTTACCAGAATTTTTTGCGTGATGCCTGTTTGGTCCCTGACTTGAAAGACGTGCTCCCCGTTAGTTTTAACGTTGATCACTGCCTCTTTATAGGACAGGGCATCGCCGGCTTCGTCCTTCACTTCAGTCAGAAGTGCATGTTCATATCCACGATAAGAAACGGTAAGGTCTGTTAGTTTTCTTAGAATGTCGAGCGGAACGCCGTCACTGTCACGGATTTGGTCAAAGGTCACATTCACGCTCAGCTTATCTTCAGCTAATGTGGCAGTGGCTTTGATTTGCGGCGGTGTGGACACAATATTGGATACGGTTATCACTTCCTGGCCTTCATTGCCATAGTCGTCAACAAAGAACATGGACACTGTACCATTTTTTCTAAAGCGGACAGCTTTGGTGCCGGGGATATGTACGATATCGCCCGCAGTTAGGCTTCCGGCAGGCTCCACACCGGTGACTGTAATCGTTTTGAACTCCTTGCTGAACTGAGTCAGCTCCACATTCACGCTTTGTGCAGTAACGGTGGTGGGAGGTGTGCTGTACGTTTTTGCAATTGCAGTTGGCACTACTTTGTTAATGTTCGAGACAGTAATCGGAGTCGTCCAACGGTTTCCAGCGTAGTCATAGGCTGTCACATTATAAATTCCTGAGCTGTCCAGCTCTACGACATATTCATTCTCAAGCGGCTCCCCTTTGAACGGATACACCACATTGCCCTTCTTCACCTCTGCAAAAGCGATTTCACCTGAATCATCCGTTAAAGTGATCGTTGCAAAGATATTTTGGTTCGTCTTGGACATGTTAGATAACACATAGGATGTTTGGCCAATGGTATTGTCGAAATGGTTATAGCTAACCGTTTGAGAACCTGTGTTGCCCGATTGATCTCTAAACTCAAAGGTGAATGTGTGATTATCCTCCGTTAGCGTCCTTGAGAAGGCTGCGTTGTTGTTTGTCATCGAAAGCGTTTTTCCGCCTCCGGTAAACTTGAGCGTGGCCATAACCCTTCTATAGGCTTTTCCTTCTTGGATTGGAACCCAGTTCCCAAGATAGTTCTCATAGCTGTATTCAACGGTGTAGTGTGTGTCTTGCGTGATTGGCGTTTTATCAATGTTTGAAACGGTGACCGGCACGATTGTTACTATTCCGGCTTTGTTTGTCACTTTGAAATATACCGTTGCATTCTGCTCGAAGGTTTCGGTATGCGAAACAATCGATTCAATGGGGCTAAAGCTTATGCCGTCATACGAACGTTCAAGTTTTAGAATTCCGCTTTCCGGGTCATATACAGAAAGTGTTGCGGTAACATTTTGGTTGGTTGGCTCCGTGGTCGAATAGACCACCTGTGTAACAGGTGCAGTTTCGTCAACCGTTGCAATGGCAGCATACTCCGCTTCCATCCGGTCAGCTTCCATACCTTCTGCCGTATAGGCCTCGAAATAAGCTGATTTTGTTGTTTTGCCGTCTCTTAGCACTTCAAATACAAGCTTAGAATAAGCTGTTCTTCCTTCAACTTCTGTAAACGATGGGTCAGGAACACTTAGCTCGGTATTTAGTTCTAACCCGGATAACACTGCATGTTCAACAAAGAAATATTGTCCGGCATACTTTGGATTCGGAACTACAATATAATACAGCTTGTCGCCCTGGTTAAAGGATATGAACCCGCCGTTTTGAATCGTTTGACCATTTTTCTCTACATAACCTGTAGTATCAAAGCCTGTAACAAATTCAACCTCAGGTGTAAATTCCAGAACACTGTCTCTTCCAACCTCGTCCTGAATGTAAAGGCTGATTTTATTATTGTTTTGGATAACAACCTCATAATCCATTACATAGTTAGCGGAGGTTGTTAAAAGTCCTGTATACAGAAGGTTCGACCTGGCCATATCACCCACAACATCGCCCTCTACAGGTGCGTTTGGCATTACGGTTACTGGAACGTTAAAATAAACGCTGACCGTTGCGGTGGTTTTTGTAGTTCTAGGGTTTGCGCTGACACTTACAATGGCTGCCCCTGCGTCAACTAGGTCCAGTTTTGCGTCAGTGAACACTTTTTCAGTCACATTTCCTGCGGTGTCGGCGGCTTTGACCCCAATGGCATAGCTTCCGCTAAGCCCCTTCAGGTCAATGGTGTAGGTTTTCTGTTTGTTGCCTTCGCCATTAATGATGACCGGACTGCTTTGCATATCCACGGATGGGCTTGATTGAAACAGCGCATAGTCCGCTTCGGTTAGAATAGGGTTTGCTGCCGGATCTTGAATAAGTGCGAAGGAGACGGTTGTGTCATTCTTGTCTGAGACATCAACTGTAATCACACCATCTTGTCTTGCTCCTTTGGTCACGGTGTCACTTGAAGCAAGCGCAGATGGAGCTGCCCGGTCAATGTTAGATACGGAAATAGGAACTAGAACACGATTGCCAAGCTCGTCAGACAAGATCAGATTTGTGGTTATATTTTCGCTTACCGTTACTGTGAATGCACCGTCTGTATAGGGAGAAACCGTGATTTTGTCAGCATCCTCGGGTGCAACGGTCAGTTTGCTAATCCCTGTACCCGCATCACTTGCGATTATTGTTGCTGTCACTGATGCGTTGGTTGGCTGTATGGTGCTATAGTCCGGCAATTCAAAGGCTGGTGCCTGGCTATCATACAGAATGGTGAGCGGTCTTGCTTCTGTTAAAAACTCCGGTCTGTCGTCAGCAGGAGCATTGATGAGGCCAAACTGGAAATAGATGGTGTTGACGCCTTCTTGAAGCGGAACCGGTGTGTCGAGTGTAAATGCATAATTCCCGCCCGAATTGCTGCTCGCTGTAAACGCAGGAACTAAAGCACCGTTATCTGTTGGCATGCCGTCCGTTGTCGCATAATATACCGGGTTTTGATATTTCGTTGCGCTATCAGAAGTCCACGATGCATGTGGCTCATTCAACACAGCATTGATACTATAGGTTCCATCCGTGGTTGTACCCATTCCGTTTACAATCTTTGCTCCCGCAAAGTTTAAGGTATCAATTACCGCAGGCTCTGACCTCATCCCAAAGTACGGGGACACCTTTTTACTTTCTCTGCCATGCGGGTCTTTGGCCACAACAACAATGCTGTACGCACCTGATGGAAGTCCGGTCAGGGTCAAGGTTTGATTAACCTGCGCTATGTTGTCACTGCCAAGTGTCAGTGTCAGCGGATAGTTGGGCATATCTTCAATTCTCATCTCTGAATCCGGCTTGGATACATAGTAATATGCACTGGCAATTCCACTGCGGTCTGCCACTTTCACGTTAATTTGATGGGATGATTTGAAATGATCGTGCTGACTTCCTACGGTAAATTTAATCTCCGGGGGATAGGCGTCATACGTGTATTCTTGTGAGAATTCAGCAGTATTACCAGACTGTTTATTTTTCACCCGATATTCAAGGATATATTTCCCGTCCATCAGCACTTTGGTTCCGCTAAGATTCGTTTTTTCAGCTGCACCAACAGCATCGCTTGATTCGTACACTTTAAATTTTTGTGTAAAGCTGTTGTCATTGCCAGGATCAGAAATCCACCGGTAACTCGTTTCAAGGTTTGGATTGCTTACGTCAAAGCTAATGTCAAAATACGGCTTTGGCAGACTGGAATCCTCCGTATGGAGGGTGTCGGCAACATTTCCATTGAACATACTCACAGGCTTTTTATAGTAACTGGAGGCTTGCTCGTTTCTAGAATCGTTTCCAAGTGAGTCTACGGTGAAATAATAGAGAGTTCCCTCAAAGTTGTCCCCTTTGGGAATGGATAGAATGGCAGTTGTGCTGTCACCTTCTGAGTCTACGAATGCCCATGTGCCTTGAGTTGAAGCAATTTCTGCGGAGGCAGGTTTAATCTGATTGATTGGCGTGTCAGGCGGCGCCGCATTCCCGTTCATAAAGGTATAATAAGTTCTTGACCAGCCGTTATTGCTTTGCTCAAGGTCATTCATTTCAAAGCTATAGTCATTTCTTTTGCGGAGCTGTGCATCTTGGGGATGTACCGTTTCGTTTACGGTCACCCGCGGAGCCTGGTTATCGATTAGGATATTCTCAATTTCTGCATATCCGGCCTCTCCGCCAAGCGTATTGTCGGCTTGATCCCATCCATACAGCCGAAGCTTGAATTCACCCTCCACCCGATCGATTGGACTTAGCTTTAGGCTAACGCCATTAATAACCTGCGTGTTAATAGGTGCGGTAACTCTTGCTCTGTTTCCTGTACCGTCAAAGTTTGTGATTCGGGTCATAGCCGGCTCATAGGAATCACCGGTTTTCTTGTACAGCTCATAATTAAAATAGTTTTGATTCGACTCGCTGTGGGCGACATTTCCTTCTGGATAGAGGGTTTCGCTGGCAACCATATAGAATTCATGCAGCTTTTTGATGTTGCCTTGAATGGAATCTGCCCCCGTCAGGTCATTTCCAGTTTGGTCAGTCACTCTTACCGTTGGGGTTTTGGTGTCCACTTTGTGAGTTGAGAAATAAAAGCTTTGTGATGACGGTGACTCTGGAGTTGGATTCTCTAAATAATAGGCCTGCGCCTGGCCTTTTTTCGTTAGATGGGTAGATACGTTGTCAAGCTGAAGCCTTATACCCTCGCTTTCCACTGCGCTAACATCCAGCGGGACTTGTCCATTGAACTGAAGCTTGCCGTTTGGTTTGCCGTCATCGCCCTCCAGTTTGGTCATGGTTAGGTTGGCAAGCGGTGTTGTCGTGTTGTTCCCAATATATAACGAAGGCGTGGCTTGGAAGTTGGTGATCAGCTCCGTTTTAATTTCTTGCGTCATAGTTTTTTTATGAATGGACACCGCTTCAACCGTGATATTAACATCTGTGAATTTACGGTTGAGATACAGATTGTCCTGGCTCGGTGAATAGGTAACCGTTTGAGTGATATCTGGGTTGCCGAGGTTATATATGCTACGATAGAACGTATACGTTACATCTTTATAATAGTAGTCCGCTTGCCCTATCTTTGTTGTCAAATAGGTATTAACCGCGGGCTCTCCTGAGCTTGTATGGGCAAAGGTCCCCCCGAGACTCTCAGCATTGGTAGACTGGGCAAGCAGCGCCACTCTATAGGTTAGAGAAATCTCTGCTTTGTCCTTGGCAACCATCTGATCGTGAAGCTTCTTGCGGTCAATATTGAGCTCAAACGTTTTTGTTTTTGTCGGCTCCTGGAATGTTAACCAATCCCTGCCTACAGCGTCGTCCGAAACAGTATAGCTGACTACAGGAGCATCCTCATATTGCATAATGTCATAGTGACCATATTGATCTCTGACATAGTTGTCCCACTCTGCACGTTCAGAGCCTGACGAATTCGCATCCAGATAGAACTCTCCTCCATGCTTATCAACGTCACCCATATCTGTGAATTTTCTTTTGGTTACGTCCGAGATATCACGATACAGTCTGCCCTGGTCTTTTGTCCATGAGTATATTGGAATGGTCTTCGTCTGTGTTGGATTTATGTTTCCCCCAATTTGAGGAAGCCACAGAACCACCGACTCACCGTACCAGTCATCACTGCCTACCAGCCAAAAAACGAGCTCGTTCATTCTCCACGGTGGAGTATTTTGCAATTTAAATGTATGTTGTGTATCAGACCAAGCGGCAGCGCCGCCAAAATTTGTTGCTTGATCAGAGTTTATTCCAGATTCATATGTACTTACGCCCATATAAATATCATCACCGGTTCCGCCGTTATCGTTGCCTCCTGTTTTCACACCAAACACATACGTGTACTCTGTTGCTACATTCGCATACACAGGCGCTAATGATAGTAAAAGCGAGAATACCAGCATCAAACTTATTATCTTCTTCATAAAATACCTCCTCGTTAGAAAATAGTTTCTATGTATTTTGAGCTAAGACCAAGGGCTTGTAGCTCTTGTTTCATTTGATGTGTGAGTTCAATTTTTTTGTTAGGGACATATACTGCTACGCCGCCCCGATGGTTATAGCCTGCTGAATTTCTTACTTCGAAGGCAAGCGCTTGGGCGGCAGCAGTGACTTCTGATGATTGGCCCATGATCTCTATAAGATCATATTGATCGAATATCCCGTCGTTTTTGCCTAATAGCTCTGAGCGGTTTGCAAGCTCTGTTAGGGAAAGATCAAATTCTGCATGTTCTATAGCCTTAACCAAGGATTCCGCCTGAGACAGCTTCAACATTGATAGGGTGGTTTGCATCTTAGCTTCCATCCCTGAATGAAGGGTAAAGGAATCTAAAATTAAACGCCCTACTCTTTCAGTGCTGATCTGTGGATTTCGCTCTAGCGCACCTATCCATGTGGTATAATACAAGCCTGCTGCGGGGGTTGAATCTTCAGAAGCTATGAGATATTTGCTCTGATTTCTAAGCGCATAGGCAGTTTCAACTGTGCCCATAAGACAGGCATCAAAGACGATTAAGTCGAAATACATATCTGATGAACCGATCGCTTGGGAAAGCTCCGAGACCTTCATCGTTTTTCTTTCATTTAACTCGTCTGCACCAAATCCGCCCATTGTTCCATACCCGTGGTCCCATAGAATCAGGATATAACGCTCACTTGGTGCAACGGTTTTGCCCCATACAAGAAAATCCTTTAGTGTTTTAGGGTCTGATGCGGCGGTTTGGATGTGGCTGTCGTGCTTTTGCAGCTGTCCACGACTAACTTCAAAGCGTTCGGATGCTCCATCGGTCATATATTTGTTGTGATAGTTGAGCGTTCCGCCTGTTTGCAGCAGGATTTTCGTATTTTGGTTGGGTTGACCCCGCAAAATTTCTTCCAGGTCATCGGTTAGCCGGCCTTGCTGTGATTCAAGGTCAGAACCCACTGCATATATTAAAATCGTCGTTGAATCCAGATTTTTATCCTGCTCCCAAAGTGACCTGGCCTCGTTTAAAGCTTGTGTGGTGAACACATTTGTTGCACTAAGGGTTTGACCTAGCGTTGCAAGTTGGTTTTGGGGTCTTGTGTTTAGAACATAACTGCTTATTTTTGCAAGCGTTCCCCGATTGAATTCGCGTTCTTGGGTAAGGTCTATTCCTAGAACTATTGAGGCGAAAGAAACCGCGGTTCCATAGGTAAAGTCGCCCTTTGTTTCTGAATATCTGAGCACCCTTAAAATCATTGAACAATATTGGTTAAGCGAGATAGGCCGGTTACCGCCAAAACGAAACTCATCCATTCCATTAACTACACCCTTGGTATAGGCATATGACACGTAGCGGCTTTCCCACCCTGTATCAGTAAATGGACTGTTGTAGGTGCTTTTCAGGACCTCTTTCTCCTTCCCCCACAGACGCAGCATCATTACAAGGGCTTCTGCTCTGGTAGGCACCCGCAACAGCTCATATCCATTCTCCGTTCCACTGAACAATCCCAAGTGGTTAAGCGCTTCTGCATAGCTGGAGCTTTGTGCCGCTGCTGCTGATGATGATGGAGTTATTGCAAGAAAAAAGACTAAAAAAATGATAAAACCTCTGATTTTTGTCATCAAGTTCCGGCCTTTCAATTGATTAATCCTATTAAGCTACTACTCTAACATGGCAGATTAACCCCTGTGTGAAAGTTAAAGAAATCTTTAAGTTCGCGCTTGCCGCTCCCTTCTGGCCAACAGCAAAAAGAGCCAGATCTCCAGGAGATCAGACTTTTACGGATACCTAATTTATTCACAGCCCCTAACAAAATGTGTTAGTCTATGTATGATGGGTAAAAGGCTTTGCTATTGATTATATGTTGCAACAGGAGAAGATAATATGAGTAACGAACCAAACTTTTGGCTGGATTTACCGAAACCGTTTTTTATATTAGCTCCAATGGAAGACGTCACAGATATTGTATTTCGTCACGTCATTAGTGAAGCTGCAAAACCTGACGTATTTTTCACAGAATTCACAAGTGCAGAACATTATTGTCATCCTGTTGGAAAAGAAAATGTAGGTGGCCGGTTAATGTTCACAGCTGATGAGCAACCGATTGTCGCTCATATTTGGGGCAATAAACCTGCACTTTTTGAACAGATGAGTATTGATATGAAAAAACTTGGTTTTCGTGGTATCGATATAAACATGGGATGCCCAGCACAAAACGCCGCAGCCAGTGGAAAAGGGGCTGGATTAATACGCCATCCTGAAGTTGCAGCAGAAATTATTCAAGCAGCAAAAGCAGGTGGATTGCCGGTTAGTGTTAAAACAAGATTAGGTTACTCTAAAATTGATGAGTGGCGCGATTGGTTAGGACATATATTGAAACAAGATATTGCGAATCTTTCCATTCACCTTCGTACCAAAAAAGAGAAGAGTAAAGTAGCTGCACATTGGGAACTAATTCCTGAAATAAAAAAATTGCGTGATGAAATTGCCCCAAATACGTTGTTAACCATTAATGGAGATATTCCGGACCGCGCAACAGGATTAAAAATAGTTGAACAATACGGCGTTGATGGTATCATGATTGGCCGCGGCATTTTCACTAATCCATTTGCTTTTGAGAAAGACTCTAAAGAACATAGCGCGAAGGATTTTCTCAATTTACTTCTTTTACAGTTGGATCTTCACGATAAATATTCGACAGAAACCTTGCCACGTTCATTTAGACCACTTCTTCGCTATTTCAAAATCTATGTTCGTGGATTTAGAGGCGCAGGCGAACTAAGAGACCAATTAATGGAAACCACTTCAACAGACGAAGTGCGTCGTTTAGTAAAACCTCTTTTAGATCAAGAATTAGATTGAAGAATATTAAAGTCTAAAGCTATGAAAAAGAGACTTCCCACAAGTTCAATGAACTCATAGGAAGCCTCTTATTTTTGCATCATGTGGTCAAACGGTGTTTCCTTCTCAGGAAACCCTTGATGCATAAGGGTTTGTAACCCTTATTACATCATTCCGCCCATACCGCCCATGCCGCCCATATCAGGCATTCCGCCACCAGCACCGGCTGGTTCTGGCTTGTCAGCGATAACCGCTTCGGTAGTCAGGAACATAGCAGCTACGGAAGCTGCGTTCTGCAGCGCGTAACGGGTTACCTTGGCAGGGTCAACGATCCCTGCTTCGAACATGTTTACCCACTCATCGGTAGCAGCGTTGTAGCCGATGCCGATGTCTTCTTTTTTCAGGCGGTCCACGATAACGGAACCTTCCTGGCCTGCGTTAGCAGCGATCGTACGAACAGGCTCTTCCAGTGCGCGCAGCACAAGGTTAACGCCAGTTCTTTCGTCGCCTTCAGCTACAACAGCAGCTACAGCAGCATATACGTTCACAAGAGCTGTACCCCCACCGGATACGATACCTTCTTCAACCGCAGCGCGGGTTGCGTTCAGGGCATCTTCGATGCGGAGCTTGCGCTCTTTCAGTTCAGTTTCAGTAGCAGCACCGACTTTGACAACGGCTACGCCGCCAGCCAATTTCGCCAGACGCTCCTGCAGTTTTTCTTTGTCAAATTCGGAAGTCGTTTCTTCCAGCTGGGAACGGATTTGGCTAACACGTGCATTGATGTCCGCCTTGTCGCCGCTTCCGTCTACAATTGTAGTGTTTTCTTTGGTTACGCGCACTTGACGGGCGTTACCCAGTTGCTCGATGGAAGTGCTTTTCAGATCAAGTCCAAGTTTCTCAGTGATCACTTGTCCGCCTGTCAGAGCAGCGATATCCTGCAGCATAGCTTCACGGCGGTCGCCGAAGCCAGGAGCCTTAACCGCTACAGCATTGAATGTTCCGCGCAGCTTGTTCACGATCAGCATCGCCTGAGCTTCGCCTTCGATGTCTTCAGCGATGATTACCAGCGGACGCGCCTGTTGAACGATCTTCTCCAAGAGCGGAAGAATTTCTTGAGTGCTGCTGATCTTCTTGTCAGTGATCAGGATGTACGGGTTCTCCAGAACGGCTTCCATCTTGTCCGTATCTGTGATCATGTACGGGGAAATGTAACCACGGTCGAACTGCATACCTTCAACCACTTCAAGCTCAGTCAGGAATCCACGGGATTCTTCAACGGTGATAACGCCGTCTTTGCCCACTTTTTCCATAGCTTCAGCAATCAGTTGGCCCACTTCTTCGTCAGCAGCGGAGATTGCAGCTACTTGTGCGATCGCTTGGGAATCCACAATCGGTTTAGCGATATTCTGCAGTTCAGCAACAGCAGCCTTCACTGCTTTGTCGATCCCTTTACGCATAACCATCGGGTTAGCGCCTGCAGTTACGTTCTTCAGACCTTCGCGGATCATAGCCTGAGCCAGAACCGTTGCAGTTGTAGTACCGTCACCGGCTACATCGTTAGTCTTGGTAGCTACTTCTTTAACGAGCTGTGCGCCCATGTTCTCGAAAGCATCTTCCAGTTCGATTTCTTTGGCGATGGTTACACCGTCATTCGTGATTAGCGGGCTGCCGAATTTCTTCTCCAGCACCACGTTGCGGCCTTTAGGACCCAGTGTAACTTTTACTGCATTTGCCAAAGCGTCAACCCCGCGCAGCATTGCACGGCGAGCATCTTCACTGAACTTAATTTCTTTTGCCATTGTATAGTTAACCTCCTAATATAATTTGTGAATGTATTCTGAATCTGACTTATGAGAGACGCTTAAGACTAGTCAAGAATAGCGTGGATGTCGCTTTCTTTCATAATCAGATATTCTTTGCCTTCATATTTGATTTCAGTTCCGGCATATTTCGAGAAAAGCACACGGTCGCCTTCTTTCACTTCCAGCGCTACACGGACTCCGTCTTTCAAAGTTCCGCTGCCTACAGCGATAATAGTACCTTCTTGCGGCTTCTCTTTGGAAGAGTCCGGAAGCACGATCCCGAAAGAAGTAGTTTCCTGTTGCTCGCTTGGTTCTACCAATACGCGTTCACCTAGTGGTTTAATCATGAAAAAATAGCCTCCTTTGAAATTATGTGATTTGCCTTGAAAACATAAATTGAGCTGCGGGGATCTGCGCCATCAGCATCCCTTACGGAAAGCTGCTCCGGCCAATCCCGGTTTTTCAGCAGCGTTAGCACTCAACCCTCTGTAGTGCTAACAACAATTTTTATGATACTCAACTTGAAGACGGATTTCAAGTCCTTTTACACAAAATCGTATTTGTTTTTGCCAAAATTATGGTTTCAGCACTTGTCTGGGCGCACACTCTACTCCATTCTATCCACCAAGGGGCATATTATGCCCCCTTCCCACTAATCTGCCTTCACATATCGTGCCTCCCGCTTAGCGTCCTCAGCCAATTGCCTGCGGTAGACGAATGCGGACAGGAACACACTGAATTCATACAGCACCAGCAGCGGAATCGTCACCAGAAAGTCCGAGATGAAATCAGGCGGCGTAATAACCACAGCTATGAACACAAGCGCGAAATAGGCATAACGGCGCATCTTGCGCAGGCGCAGCGGGTTCAGCACCCTGAGCTTGGTCAGGAACATGACGATCAGCGGCAGCTCGAAGAGCAGGGCCAGCGGAATCACCAGACTGAACATGAAATTGAAATATTCGGCGATGCCGTAGGTCTCCTCAAGCCCCATATTCCGCGTAATCGAGATGGTGAAGGATAAGGCCATAGGGAACACTATGTAATAGGCAAAAGCAATGCCGGCAATAAACAACACAAACACATACGGCACATAACGCAGGGCAGCGCTCCGCTCCACTGGCCGCAGGCCGGGGCTGATGAACGCCCATAGCTGGAAGACGATAAACGGCACCGAGAAGACCAGGGAGACCGCCATAGCGATCTTCATATACATCCCGATTCCATCCCAGAAGGAGAATGCATGCAGGACGAAGCCTTGCGCAGCATCGGCGCTGATCAGATACAGATAGATTGGTTTGGCGACGAATAAGCCGAGCACAAGTCCGGCCACAAACACGATCAGCACGTAGATAAGACGTCTGCGCAGCTCCGTCAGATGATCGACGAGGGACATTTCTTCCGCTTCCAGAGACATGACTGACACCACCCGGATTGACATATTAGCAATGGATAAGTTATCGCTTGATATACATACAAGTTCTTCTCTTCAAGTGAAAACGGCTATGCCGTCCTATTAAAGGACGGTACCGTTTCAGCGAGAAATAGAAGGATAATTTATCATGTGAAACATATAAATTCTTATATTTCAAAAAAAGGGCGCCGCCCCGGTCTAAAGCAGACCTGGGAAAGACGCCCCTGCGTGGGAACCTTAAAATTATTCCGGCAGACGGCGGTCCTGCGGAAGTTCTGCTGACACTGCCTGCGAGGCCGCAGGAGCAGGTGACTCGCTCCGCTTGGCCGGTTCCGGCTCGTTCACAATCTCCCGCGCACCGTCCTTGAATTCACGGAAGGTACGCCCGACTGCCCGCCCCAGCTCAGGAAGCTTATTGGGACCGAAGAGCAGCAGCGCCAAGATAACCAACAAGATAATTCCGGGTGTGCCAATACCACCTAACATTCCGGTTTCCTCCCATCCTTCTGTCCGTTCATGACAATAGTTAACGATAAAATAATAATACCATAACTTATATCACACATCCATCGTCTATCCTGAACGATTTAGACAAAAGTAATTAGGGCAGAACCCAGTTACTGGCGGTATTGTCCCGTAACCATCAACAGTGCTTCCGGAAGCTGATCCATAATCGCTGCCAGATTCTCATGTACCCCCTTCGGGGTACCGGGCAAATTGACAATCAGGGTTCTTCCGCGGATCCCGCAGATTCCCCGGAACAGCATAGCTGCGCGGTTCTTCTGCATCACCGTACTGCGCATCGCCTCGGAGAGTCCGGGCACTTCGCGTTCAATGACCCGCCGCGTCGCCTCCGGCGTAACATCGCGGATGGCCAGATCGGTTCCGCCGGTTGTCAGCACCAGATCCGCCTGGAAATAATCCGTTAGCTCAATCAGTGCAGCAATAATCTCATCCTGCTCGTCAGGCACGATCCGGTATTCAATGATCTCGCCGCCCAGCTCCTCCTCCACCAGTTCCCGAATCACCTGGGCGCTCGTATCTTCCCGTTCGCCCCTGGCCCCTTTATCGCTGGCTGTCAGGATTGCTGTTTTCCACGCCATAGGTTGTCCCTCCCTCTCTATGTACTATGTATGTCCGGCTGCTGAAGCAGCTGCCGCTGCGCCTTCGGCTGTATCATTCCCTGCTGCTGATCTATTCTGCTTCCAGCGCGTAATCCCCATTCTTGCCGCCGCTCTTGGACACCAGCATCGTAGGTCCGATAATCATGTCCTTCTGCAGCGCCTTGCACATATCATATACGGTCAGCGCCGCTGCCGATACGGCAGTGAGCGCCTCCATCTCCACCCCGGTCTTGCCGGTAGTGCTGACGGTTGCTTCTATATATAGTTCATCTTTGTTGTTATCCATGAAGCGAATATCCACTCCGGTAAGCGGCAGCGGGTGGCACATGGGAATCCAGCTGGAGGTCTGCTTCGCCGCCATGATTCCTGCAACCTGAGCTACCGCAAGCACATCGCCCTTGCGGATCGTTCCCGCCTTAATGGCGCTCAGCGTCTCCGGGGCCATATGTACCTGGCTTCTGGCTGCCGCTGTCCGCTTGGTAACTTCCTTGTCGCTCACATCCACCATGCGGGCTCTGCCCTGCTCGTTGAAATGAGTTAATTCCATGTAGCCCTCTCCTTCCGGCAATCCCAGATGCCGTTCTCCGTAATCAGCAGATCCATTAAGGCATCATGCTCTTCAAGCGGTACTTCGGGTACCAGCTGGAGGCCGTAGGCCAGACCAATCCACATAGGCTTGGCAGCCGTGCCGGGGACTCCGGCCTCCAAGGCAGTGTGCAAGCGGTCATAATATCCGCGTCCGTAGCCGAGGCGCCCGCCCCGCCGGTCAAAGGCCAGTCCAGGCACGAAGATGACCTCCGGCCAGCCGGTTCCCCGTCCTGCTTGCGCGATGGGCCCGGTAAGTCCGGCACTCCCGGCTGGCGGCTCCATGATCCCGTAGGTTCCAGGGACAAGCTCATCCCATGAGCTTACCCGGAGAAGGCTTAAGTCCCCGCTCTCCCGGTTGACGCGGGGAAGCAGCACCTCATGCCCTTCCGCCCACGCCGCCGCAAGAAGCGGACGGCAATCCAGCTCGGAGCGCAGCGGGGCATAAGCAAGCAGTGAAGCTGCGCCTTCCTGCACGAACCAGCTCCACGCATGAGCGCATACCCGGGCGGATAACAGCTCCCGCTGCTCCATGGGTAAGGCATCGCGGAGTGCGGTATTCCCGGCGCGAAGCTCACGCTTCCGCCCGGCAAGCTGCATGCTGCGGTCCTGCATAGGCAGCCTCCTCCTTCACTTGTTCCTAGCTTATCATAGTTTGTAAGCTCAGTTTACCACTCTTCTCACCGGTTCGCCAAGGTTGATTCATTCCCCTTGTTAGAAGAATGGACCTCGCATGCCCAACCTTTTTCATGTAAACTGGAGAATAAGATTAGACAATCGCCTGGGCGCAAGCCGCCGAGGCCAATTTGCAAGGGCGGAGGTTTCATCAGAATGCTTCTTCAAGCGACAGGAATAACGAAATCATACGGTATACAAAGCGTACTGGACGGCATTAGCCTCATGGTGAATGAGAGGGAGAGAGTCGGGCTGGTTGGCGTCAACGGAGCAGGCAAATCGACCTTTCTACAGATCCTTGCGGGTGAGATGTCTTATGACAGCGGACAAATTCATAAGTCTAAAGAGACTACGATTGGCTACCTGGCCCAGAACAGCGGCCTGCAGTCGGATAACACCATACAGGAAGAGATGCTCGCGGTATTTGCGCCGCTGCTGGAGGCGGAAGCCGAGCTGCGGCAGCTTGAGACGGATATCGCCGATCCGGCACTTGCCGAAGATCCGAAGCGTTATGAGGATCTGCTGGAGCGTTATGCCAGACGCTCCGACTGGTTCAAGGATCACGGCGGCTATGAGATCAATACGCGTATCCGCAGCGTGCTGCACGGGATGGGCTTCGGAGAGTTCGCACCGGATACTCCAATCTCCACCTTAAGCGGAGGCCAGAAGACACGTCTGGCACTGGCCCGCATCCTGCTTCAAGCGCCCGATCTGCTCATGCTTGATGAGCCCACTAACCATCTGGACATCGAGACGCTCACCTGGCTGGAGGATTATCTGCGCGGCTACGCCGGCGGCATCCTGGTCGTCTCCCATGACCGGTATTTCCTTGACCGCCTGGTGACGACCATCGTGGAGATTGAGCGGCACCAATCGCGCAGATACACTGGCAACTACAGCCGTTATATGGAGCTGAAGGCTGCGGAATACGAGATCCGTATGAAGCAGTATGAGAAGCAACAGGATGAAATTTCGCGGATGGAGGATTTCGTGCAGCGCAACATTGTCCGGGCCTCCACCACCAAGCGGGCACAGAGCCGCCGCAAGGCGCTCGACAAGATGGAGCGCATCGACAAGCCGCTGGGCGACCTGAAGAAGGCCAGCTTCTCCTTCGAGCCTGATTTCATGTCCGGCAAGGAGGTGCTCCAAGTCCGGGAGGTCGCTGTCTCCTTCAGTCCGGAGGCTGCACCGCTCTTCCGCAATGCCTCCTTCGAGCTGCGGCGCGGCGAGACAGCGGCGCTGATCGGGCCCAATGGAATCGGGAAGTCCACACTGCTGCAATGTATGACCGGCACCCGCGAGCCTTCCCGCGGAACCGTGAACTGGGGAACCAAGGTGAAGATCGCCTACTATGATCAGGAGCAGACCCGGCTGAATCCGCGCAATACTGTGCTTGAGGAGCTGTGGAGTGAATATCCGATGCTGGAGGAGGCCAGAATCCGTACGATTCTCGGCAACTTCCTGTTCAGCGGAGAGGATGTACTTAAGAAGGTAGCTGCGCTGAGCGGCGGCGAGAAGGCCCGGGTGGCCCTATCCAAGCTGATGCTGCGCGGAGCCAATATGCTGATTCTCGATGAGCCTACCAACCATCTGGATCTCGTCAGCCGCGAGGTGCTCGAATCGGCCCTGATCGATTTTGAAGGCACATTGCTGTTCATTTCCCATGACCGTTATTTCCTCAACAAGATGGCTGAACGGGTACTTGAGCTGCACCCGGACGGAATTGATCAGTATTTGGGCAATTATGACGACTATATTGAGAAAAAGCTCGAGCTCAAAGCGATTGCCGAAGAGGAAGCCGAGCTGGCCGCCGCCAAGTCCTCCCGCAGTGCCGACAACGAAGCGATAGCGGCGGAAAAGGGTAGTTCCCTCTCCTATGAAGCGGAGAAACAGGCCAAACGCGAGGAGCGGAACCGCCAGCGCCGTATCTCTGAACTGGAGGAGAATATCGCGAAGCTGGAGGAATCCATCTCGGAGATTGAGCATGAAATGACTAAACCTGAGGTGTATCAGGATTATATGGCGCTTCAGGAGCACGAAAGTGAGCTGAAGGACAAAAAACGCAAGCTGGGAGATTTATTTAGCGAATGGGAGAAACTGGCTGAGGAATAATGTAAAGACGGTTCAAAAAAAATTTTAACAGTTTCCAATTTGTTCAAATCTGGTTATCCACAGCCCCATCCACAGTTTCCGTGCATAACTATCGCCTAAAATTAGCCCTTCGGGGCTTTTTTCATGCGTAAAATGGCTACTTTGCTTGTCAAGGACTTTTTATCCACCGAATTATCCACATTATCCACAATTCTCACAATTCTGTTTCAGAGCATAACCTCCTGTTTATGCTGCTCGTAAAAAAGGCGTTATTGCTGATTTTACACGGTTTTTACACAACTCGTGCGGAATATGTGGATAACGTTGTCCACAGCTTGACAAATGCCGCACGGGGCAAAAATCATGTTAGGTTTAGGCGATTTTGTATGCCCACTTGCCGCCAGCAAATTGTGTTCGGTTCTCTGTATACATTTGGCCGTACGCCGTCCTGCTAGCCCCTGACAGCAAAAATGCCCCTGCCGATGTCGATGACATGGCAGAGGCATCCGGTTCTTGAAAAAGCGTTGAACCTGCGAGGCCACCTCGCTCTGTTCTTTGGTCTCCAGCTTCTAGCTATTCACCGCTGAGCCCGGAGAGGGCACCTCCGATTCCGACAGCAGCGCCGCATTACAGGCGGCGATATAAGCAATGCCTGCGGCCATCACGATATCATGATGGATGGCCGTGCCCCGGAACTTGGTGTCCTTCCACTCCACCATTACGGCGGCCTCGGCCTGGGCATTCCCGCCGCTGCCGAGGGAATGCAGCTCCAGCCCGTCGAAGCGGATATCCTCAGCAATCCCTTGCCCTATAGCGGCAATGATCGCTTCCAGCGGACCGTCTCCGGTGCTGGTCTGGGTCGTCTCTGCGCCGCTCTGCAGATGGCGCACTGTCACTGCAGCCACGCGGCGCGGCGCGCTGCCGGCCAGGACCTGGACCTCGCCGAGCGCATAGACCTGCGCCTGCTGTCCCGTAGTGCTGCTGACCATCCGCAGCAGCTCATCGTCGCTGACGGCTTTCTGGCGGTCAGCCGTCTCCTTGAAGGATTCGTAGAGCGCGTCCAGCTCCGCCGAATCCAGGGCAATGCCGTACTTCGCAGCACGGTCCTTCAGCGCATGCCTGCCGGAATGCTTGCCGAGGATAATCATGCTGCGCGGGATGCCCAGCCGCTCCGGGTCCATAATCTCGTAGGTGCTGCGGTCCTTCAGCAGACCGTCCTGATGGATGCCGGATTCATGCTGGAAGGCATTGCGCCCGACCACCGGCTTGTTGAAGGCAATCGGGAAGTGCATCGCCCCGCTGATCATCCGCGAGGTGTCATACAGCTTATCCAGCACGATTCCAGTCTCGGCGCCGATAGAGTCTCCGCGTGTCTCCAGCGCCATGACCAGCTCCTCCAGCGCACAGTTGCCGGTCCGCTCGCCCACACCGTTGACTGTGACCTCAATCTGTGTGGCGCCGCCTTCAATAGCCGCCAGACTGTTCGCTACGGCGAGGCCCAGATCGTTGTGGCAATGGGCACTGTAGATAACCTTGTCTCCGCCCCTGGCCCCAAGCCGCACACGCCGGAACATCTCTCCGTATTCCTGCGGCAGCGCATAACCCACTGTGTCCGGCAGATTGATAATCGAAGCGCCCTCTTCAATCACCGCCTCGACCATCTCGATCAGATCGTCGATGCCCGTCCGCGCAGCGTCCATTGCAGTGAATTCTACCACATCGCAGAACTGGCGGGCATAAGCCGTCATCTCTCTTGCAACCGCTACAACCTCAGGGCGGCTCATGCGCAGCTGATGGCGCAGGTGAATGTCGGAGGAGGAGATGAACAGATGAATCCGCCGCCGCGCGGCATCCCGGGTGGCCCGTACAGCAGCATCGATATCCCCCTTGACGGCACGTGCGAAGCCGCAGATCTCTACGCCCTGAATCTTGCGGGAGATCGTCTCCACTGCAGCGAAATCCCCCGGACTGGATACAGGGAACCCCGGCTCCATGACATCCACTCCCAGGTCCGCCAGCTTGCCGGCCAGAATAATCTTTTGCTCAGGAGTAAGACTGGCTCCCGGGGCCTGCTCGCCATCGCGTAGCGTCGTGTCAAAAATCTGAATTCGTTTCTTTACCGGAATGATCATCGTAATTCCTCCTCAAATTAGGTTTATCTAATGGAAGGCTGCCTCCTAAAAAGCACAAAGACCCCCCGTCTCTTATAAAGAGACGGGGGGTCAGCCCTCCGCGGTACCACTCTTTTTGACGCATAGGCTTCCTGATGTACAGAAGTCCTGGCTGCGTCCAGCTTAGTATCAGATCTCTTTAGCCCCGATAACGGAAGTTCTAAGGATCTGAATAGTCCGGTAACGGGGACATCCGTAGCAGCGTACCTGTAGCTCTTTCCGCCGCTCCGCTCACGGGCGAGATTCGCCGGCCTCTGGTGTCTGCGTCGCACCTCCCCGCAGCTCTCTGCTCACCTTAGCCGTCTACTGCTCCCGATCCTCGCGTGTCATTCCTATAAACTTCTCAAAAATGTACACAAAAAAGCCTGCCGTCTCATTCAAGAGACGACAGGCTGTTCACTGTCGCGGTACCACTCTTGTTGATATCCGAACCCGCTAACCTTCCAGCTGTTCTGCGATACCCACTCCATGTCTGCAAGGGTTCCGGAATGTTTCCACTCCGCCAAGCCCTGACTGACCACCCTCTCACGGAGGTTAACCGTAACGATGTACCTAAGGTCGCCGGATTATATCCTGTACCGGCCAGTGCTCCTGTTCAAAGAGCTCCCTGCTTCCACCGCTCCGCTCCCGGACGAGTTCAGGTCTCCATCGACTGCGTCGCACCTTCCCGCAGCTCTCTTATCCCGGAGTGACCTTACTGCTTCCGATCATTGCGTTTGTTCAAATATAAAGTAATTGAATTGAACTGATTATACCCGGCGGCTTCTGCAAAAGTCAATAGGCAGATACCGACCATTTCTCCAGCGAATAGCCGGGATCGGCTACCATATCCAGCGGAATCCCGCCTTCATGTCTCCATTTCACATAAGCAGCGGCACCAATCATCGCCGCATTATCCGTACAATACACGGGTGGAGGAATAATCAGCTCAATCCCTTCTGCCCCGCAGCGCCGGGTCAGTGCTTCGCGCAGCCCCTTATTCGCCGCTACCCCTCCGCAGAGCAGAAGCTGCTCCGCGTGGTATTCCCGGACAGCACGGATCGCCTTCTCGACCAGCACTTCAACAACAGATTCCTGGAAGCCGCGCGCAATAGCCGCGACATCCGGCACAAGCCCCTTCATCTTGCTCTGATTCACCGCATTCAGCACCGCAGACTTCAGGCCGCTGAAGCTGAAGTCGTACGAGCCCGGCTCCAACCACACACGCGGCAGAGTGAAGGCTTCTTCCGCTTCATGCGCAAGCTTGTCCACATGCGGCCCTCCCGGATATGGGAAGCCCAGGGCCCGCGCTACTTTGTCGTACGCTTCGCCGACGGCATCGTCACGGGTGCGCCCGATGATCCGGAAGCTTCCTTCCCGCTCCATATGCACCAGCTCCGTATGTCCCCCTGACACCACCAGCGTCATGTTAGGATACTTGAGTTCCTTGACCAGCCGGTTGGCATAGATATGACCGGCAATATGATGCGTGCCGATGAGCGGCTTGCCCCAGGCCAGCGCCAGGCTTTTGGCAGCCACGACTCCCACCAGCAGCGCCCCCACCAGCCCCGGACCCTGCGTTACCGCCACTGCTGTCAGCTCCTGCGGACCTACGCCTGCTACGCTTAAGGCTTCTTCAATGACCAGCGTAATCACTTCGACATGCTTGCGGGAGGCCACTTCAGGCACCACACCTCCGAATGCCCGGTGGGTCTCAATCTGGCTGGAAATAATATTGGACAACACCTCACAGCCATCCTTCACTACAGCTACAGAGGTCTCGTCACAGCTGGTTTCAATCGCCAGAATCAATACAGGCTCCCTTACGCCCGTGTCTGTCTTCATTTCAAGTCCACGCTTCCTTCCGTTACAGCTTGCTCCCCGTACTCCGGCAGATCGGCCCACATGATGAGCGCATCCTCGCGGTTGTCCGAATAATAGCCCTTGCGGGTACCCGCAGGCTTGAAGCCTTTTTTGCGGTATAAATTCTGGGCCACCTCATTGGAGACCCGTACTTCAAGCGTGATCGACTGCATGCCGAGATAAGCTGCCGTTCTCATCAGCTCGTCCAGCAGCCGCTCGCCCCATTTACGCCCCCGGTAGGCCTCCAGCAGTGCAATATTAGTGACATGCGCCTCATCGACAATCGCCCACATTCCCGCGTAGCCGATAATATGCCCTGCCAGCTCCATTACCATATATTTCGCAAAATGATTGTGGGTCAGCTCGTTGCGGAAGGCTTCCTCCGTCCAAGGCATGGTAAAGGCCTCCCGCTCAATCACTAGTATCTCAGGGACATCCTCCAGAAGCATCAGGCGAAAAACAAGCTCAGCCCCCTGAGCTGGTCTACGTTCCGGTTCGATCATCGTGTATTCAGGCTCCCTTCGCTGCTGCGGCGCAGATTCGCCTCCGCCTCCGACAGCTGCGTATAGTTGGGAATCAGCGTATGCAGATCTCCGCTCTCCTCATAAAGGCCCGCTTCCGCCAGGAATCCGGTCCAGCGTCCTTCCAGCTCATAAGGCAGCGCCCGGGCATTCGTGGCTTCCATCAGCGGAGCCAGTATATCCGCACTTCCGTGCAGCGCCGTCTCGCCTACGAACCACAATGTGTCCGGCAGCTTGCCCTCAGCTGCGGCTTCCTTCAGCCGCACCGCCAGCTCCTGCACCCAGTCGGCCATCAGCCGGATAGCATCCGGTGCCAGCCGCCGGGGCGGCTTGTCCCCACCCGCCGCGAATACAGCGGTGTACGCTTGTCCCCGCCGGGCATCGATCAGCGGAATGATCCAGTCTGTTCCTGACGTGCCAAGCCTAGAAGCCGCATGGTATCCGCCCCAGGCCAGCGCATGCAGACTGGATACGCCAGTAACCGGAACGTTCCAAGCCCAGGCCAGCGTCTTCGCTGCGGTCACAGCAATCCGTGTTCCGGTATAGGAGCCAGGGCCGATCCCGACCGAGATTCCGCCAATTATATCGGCCGTAGTCGCAGACGCCTGAAGCGCCTGCTCAATAATAGGCAGCAGATGAACCGAATGATTCCGCTCCCCGGAAGCATTAATCTCATGCAGCAGCTCCCCGCCGCCAGTCACGGCCACTCCCAGAACTGCCGTTGATGTATCCAGCGCCAAAAACCGCTTACGCGGCTCATTATTCGAGTTCGTCATGTTTCTTTACCCCACTTCTGGATCAGCATCCGGCACACTTCGCCGTAAGACTCTCCGATTCCGGTCACCGTTATCTCCCGTTCATCCGGGCCGGCGGTCTTCAGCTCTATATGGAGATGCCGCGGCGGCATCAGGTCGGCGATAATTCGGCTCCACTCCACCAGACTCACACCATGGCCATAGAAATACTCTTCCAGCCCCAGCTCGTCCGCTTCCTGCAGCGATATCCGGTATACATCCATATGATACAGCGGCAGACGTCCTTCATACTCTTTGATAATGGTAAAAGTAGGACTATTCACAATACCTTCCACACCCAAATGGCGCGCATAGCACTGCGAGAACGCCGTTTTGCCCGCACCTAGATCCCCGTCAAGTCCGATAACCATCCCCGCCGATGATGCGGCAGCGATGGCGGCGGCAAGTGCCTCCGTATCCTGAAGGCTGAATGAACGGTATGTAAACACCGTTTGTGTATTATTGTCCAAAGCTGCAACTACCACCTTTTTAAAGTCCCTTAACGGTTAATAATATCCTTAATTATATCGGTATGCTACTTGCACCGCAACAGCCGCTGTTAGTCCGTCGAGACCGCTTGAACCGCCGTACGCTTCCCCGGATGCCGGGAGAACAAGCTATGAAGCACCATTCCGCCAATAATGACCGCGATCCCTGCCCATGAGAGCAGGGAAGGCAGCGGCGAGGCCAGCAGGAGCATCTCCCCCAGCAAGGCGAACAGCACCTCCAGTGACTGGGTCGCTTCCACGGCTGCCAGACTGCTCATGTTATCCCGGACCAGATCGGTAGCCCGGAAAAATAGCACCGTAGCCACAATTCCCGAACTGAGTGCAACAATGACTGATTGTCCTACCTGCGGGGAGGAGGGCAGGCCTGTATCTGCCATACCATACAGAGCGACAGCCAGCCAGAAGGGCAAGCTGGCAAGCGTCATGCCAAGAATCCGCTGGAATACATCCAGCTGGCCGCCGCACAGCTCCATCATCTTACGGTTTCCAAGCGGATAAGCGAAGGAAGCGATAAGTACCGGGACAATGCCCAGCAGGACCTGGGATGGGGCAAGCTGCCGCGCCTGCTCCACTTGCAGCAGCGCTACTCCGGCGAGAATAATCAGGGAGAGCAGCAGCCCGCGCAGCGGGATTTTACCTCTTATGTATACTTGTCCTCCCGGTCCGCTGACCCATTCTCCGAAGAACGGAGCCAGCAGCGAACCGGAGATAATCGTGATCTGCCATGTTCCCGCGCTCAGCCAGCCCGGTGCATAGGCAGCGGCGAAGCAGATGGGCGCGTAGAACAGGCCGAACCCGACAGTGCCCCACAGCAGCCAAGACCCCGGCCGTTCTCTCATCGCAGCCAACAGCGGCTTCAGCCTCCCTCTCCCGGCTACAATAACCAGCAGCAGCGGGAGCGTGAACAAGTACCGCAGCGAGGCGCTCCAGGCCCAGCTTCCTCCCGCAAGCTCCATCCTCCGGTTCAGCACAAACGTCACCGCAAAAAACAACGCCGAGCATACACCCAGCAATATCGGACGCACTTCCATCATCTCTTTTCGTCAAAATTCTTCTTCCAAATATAGGGGGTCACCACTCCCCGCGTCAATATCTGTGTCAGCTATAATTAGAGGGACGTTGCCCGTTGGAAGACGTAAGGAAGGTTGCTGGCGGAGGTGGCGGGTAAGGGGAGTGCTGGGGTGTGTTGTGCTAATAAGCGTGATGTTGGATAAGCGTGGTGGCGGATGAGCGAGGCAACAGTGTGTGAGGTGACGGATGAGCGTGGTGACGAATGAGCGTGGTGGCGGATGAGCGGGACGACGGTGTGTGAGGTGACGGATGAGCGTGGTGGCGGATGAGTGGAGTGTTGGGAGTTCGGCGGACCCAAAAGCCGCTATTTGGCTTAAAATATCATTCTGCTGCTTGTTGCGGACTCAGAAGCCGTTAACTTCCAATTTTGAGCCAAATGTTACGCCGAATGGGTTACTTAACGACATCTGTGGGTTTAGAATAGATAGTAGACGTCTCTTAACGAACGGAGGGATAATAAGGATCACGGAGGTGTGTTGCCATGGGTGACCAACGAAAACGGTACAATGAAGAGTTTAAAAAGCAGACGGTTAAGTTTCTACAAGAACAGACGAAGAGTTTCGGGGAGTTAGCGGAAGAGCTGGACATCCCCAAGAGCACGCTTCATCAATGGATGGGACAATACCGGGAGCTCAAGAATGAACCTGTAGCCAGTGTGGATCGGGTGAGGGAGCTCGAAGCCGAGTTGAAGGAAGCGAGCCGTCAGCTCCAGGAGCGCCAAGATCAACTCGTCGACCGGGAGGAAGAACTGGCCATCCTAAAAAAAGCAGTGCACATCTTCAGCAAACCAAGGAACGCCGATTCCAGTTCATGAAGGAACATCGCTCCGCGTTTCGCTTGGAGAAGATGTGCATCACCTTGCAGGTATCCAGGAGCGGATATTACAAGTGGCTCGGAGCCAAAACCAGTGCACAGGCTCTCCGTAAAGCGGCCGTGCAGGAGCGAATCCGCTACCATTTTAATGACCATAAGGGGCGGTATGGAAGTCCGAAAATCACTCGACTGCTGCACCAGGAAGGCTATACCCTCACCGAACGTACGGTGAGTGTGTACATGCGGCAAATGAAGCTCCGCTCGGTGGTCTCTAAGCCGTACCGTGTACAGACCACGGATTCCAAGCACAACAACCCTATTGCCCCGAACACACTGAATCAAGAGTTTACCGTCGACAAGCCCAATACCGCCTGGGTGACCGATATTACGTACATCCCCTGCCGTGGAGGCCGCTTGTACCTGGCCAGCGTCATGGATCTGTGCACGCGCGAAATTGTAGGGTGGCGGTTATCGGACCACATGGAAACCAGCTTGGTCTTAGACGCCTTGCAGGCTGCCTATCAAGCCAAGCGACCCGGCCCGGGACTGCTCCACCACTCGGATCGGGGATCGCAGTATACCTCCAAGGAATATACCGAGCAGTTGAGGACGTACCAGATGGAATCAAGTATGAGCCGCAAAGGAAACTGTTACGATAACGCTTGTATTGAATCCTGGCACAGTATCTTGAAGAAGGAGCTCATTTACTGTAACCCGCGTTTTAAAACTCCAGGGCAGGCGTACCAGGACATCTACCAATACATTGAGTTTTACTACAACCGCAAGCGAATGCATGGCACGCTGGGGTATCTTTCCCCCGCCCGATTCGCTAAGCAGTTTACGACGGCATCCGTTGCGTGAGTATCTACTTTCTTGACAGAGGTCCACTGAGTCCGGTCGGGTCCACAAAACGAAGAGTTTCATCCAAATAAAAGCACTCCAGTCCGCTCAACATCTTCCTCCCAACTCGCCCCCCCCTGAAGCCGCCGCTCCAAGCCCCCACCTTCCTCAAATTCACAGGCACTTCTGCACATCATACCCGCCCCACGCTCCCTCTTCACGCTCACCGCCACCGCCTAAAACAAGCATATAGCGCTCCATGCACCAGTTAGAGGATCAGCCAACAACCAACACACCAAAAAGCAGGGCCTCCGGCGTTAATCATACCGCCAATAAGGTCCTGCCCCAATGCTGAGTTACTTTTACTCCCCTGCATCTTCTACCCGCTACTTCCCCTGCTCCTCCAGGCGCTCAACACCCACAGTCTGCGTATTCGTCGGCCGGGAGCCTACCTGAACTGTTGCCATGCCGTTAGCGGAATCAACATGCTCAATCCAGACCGGCTCACCATCGAGATGCACCGCGATTTTGTCCTTGGAAGCGTAAATATCCTGCGCACGTGTTATATCCATTCTTTTCTTGCCTCCCTATTCCTCGTCGTCGTCTTCCGCCGGAAGCTCCCCAATCGTTGCATCGGCATCCAGCAGTCCTGCATCCTCATCCAGTCCGGCATCCTCCGGACCGGCAATAATGTTGTCCCAATTGACCGCCTCTGCCGGAATGTCCTGCTCCGATAGGGCATCACTCCAGCGATAATACTCCTTGTCCATATTGCCTCCTCTTCTCGCTATGGGTCTGTGCAAGCTGAGCAGCCTTATTTTTTCCCATGACTCTCAAATAATGCATCCGGCTAGAAAAACCCTTGACGCCCCATACTAAGCCATACCACATCCCATCAGGAGGCGATTCTCATGCATACCGTTTGGAAAGGAGCCATCAGCTTCGGGCTTGTGCATGTTCCGGTCAAGATGTTCTCCGCCACGGAGGATAAAGACATCTCGCTGCGCTACATACACAAAGAATGCGGCAGTCCACTGTCTTATGTACGTAAATGTCCTGTCTGTGACAAGGAGGTCACCTGGGAGGAGATCGGCAAGGGGTACGAATATGAGAAGGGCAAGTTTGTTCTGTTCGACAAGGAGGAGCTGGATCAGCTAAGCGAGGAGAGCAGCAAGAGCATCACCATCTTGGATTTCGTGGATTTGACGGAGATTGACCCGATCTATTTCCAGAAGACCTACTATTTATCACCCGATCAGGCAGGCGCGAATGCTTACCGTCTGCTGATGGAGGCTATGCGTCAGACCGGGAAGATCGGTATTGCCAAGATCTCCATCCGCTCCAAAAGCAGTCTGGCCGCCATCCGCGTCCTGGCGGACTGCCTGGCGATTGAGACGATCTATTACCCGGACGAGGTCCGTCCGGTATCGCAGGTCCCGGGCTTGCCGGAGCCGGGCAGTGTGAACGACAAAGAACTGGATATGGCCAAGCTGCTGATCTCACAGCTATCCACCCCGTTCGAGCCTGCCAAATATACCGATGATTACCGCCAGCGGATGCTTGATCTGATCACGCACAAGATTGCCGGCGAAGAGTTCCACATTGCTCCGGCCCGCCAGGAGAACAATGTCATCGATCTGATGGCTGCCCTGCAGGCCAGTATTGAGGCCGTGCAGCATATTCCTTCCGATCCCGGGCCCGCCAAAGGAGGCAGCGGAGCTAAGCCGAGGCCTGCTGCCGGTGCGAAGAAACGTCCGGCCAAGGCCACTGCCGCTGCGACTTCAACAGATACAACCGCCGCTCCCGTTGTAGATGAAGCTACCGGACCGATTCCGGTGATTGCCCCGAAGCCGAAGCGCCGGAGCGCGAAGAGCAAGGTCACCGGTGCCTAGGGGACGGACTCCCGCACCTGCTGCAAAGCCAGCCTGTTCCCTTCAACTTCAGCCCGTCACTCCGTTTGAGCCTGTGCTGGCCTCTGTGCTTCCAAGCGGAGAACAGTGGATCGCCCAGATCAAATGGGACGGCGTGCGGATGATCTCCTATTACGACGGGAGCCATGCCGAGCTGATTAACCGCCGGGGCAACCGGCGCACGCTCCAGTATCCTGAGCTGGCCGGACCAGAGAGCTATTGCCGGGCCGGCTCCTTCATTCTGGATGGCGAGGTCATTGCGCTCAGCGGCGGCAAGCCCTCTTTCCACGAGGTTATGCGGCGGGACAGTCTGAAGAACGAGGCGGCGATCCGGGCAGTGCAGCCGCAGGTTCCGGTGCTGTATATGGTTTTTGATATGCTGTACTGTGACGGCATCTGGCTGCTGGACGAACCGCTTGGCAGGCGGCAGGAGATGCTGAAGGAGATGCTGCTGCCCCATCCCCATGTGCAGCAGGTGCCAAGCTACCAGGACCCGGCCCAGCTGCTCACTGCGGCCCGGCAGGGGAGTCTGGAGGGAATCGTCTGCAAGGATCTGGACAGCACTTATGCGCCCGGCGGCAAAGATAAACGCTGGCAGAAGCTCAAGATCATCTCTGATGTCACTGCTGTCGCCGGGGGCGTCACCTTCCGCGACGGCATCGTGAATGCACTGCTTTTCGGCCTGTATGATGATGCCGGGAAGCTGCATTATATCGGACATGCCGGGGCGGGCAGAATGACCGTCCAGGACTGGCGGACACTGACCGCACGAATTCCGGGACTTGTCACAGAGCATATGCCGTTTGCCGCACTTCCGCAGCGAAGCTCAGGCTCCGTTTGGATTAAGCCTGAGCTGGTGTTTAAGCTGCATTTTCTGGAATGGAATCCCTCCGGCACCTTCCGCCAGCCTGTGATTCAAGCTCAGGTCGATCTGCCCGCACACTCTTGTTCTTTAAGCCAGAGGGGGGTCTAGCTGCCTATTGCGGAGTCAGACTTCCGGCAATCTTCAGCAGTTCAGCCTTACTCTGCACAGTGTTCCGGGTATCCGTTAATGTGTACTCTCTGCTGCCATCCGCACTGCTCCACTGCAATTGAGATTTCAGCTTGTCTTGATGTGGCCCGAAGGAGGTGAACATCATCTCCTGCCCGTTAACCTTCACCTGCTCATCCTTGTCCTTCGGCAATAAGGCCAGTGTAACTCCAGCCGGAAGCTGGCTTGCAGGCTCGGCACGCAGGCTCAGCACCTCTCCCTTGCGGGTATAGGTCAACGTGGTAACATGACCGCTCCAAGGGAGCATTTTGGTGATAACCTTTTTACCGGCTGCTGTGGATTGCCCCTTGAGTTCATCCCTGAGCTGCATATATTCTTCCTCATACGAAAAAGGTATGTCAGGGCTGATGATTGCCTCCTTCAGCACATAATCTTTCGGCAGCGAAGCCGGAGCCACTAATACACCTCCACCCATTGATGTTAATTTCTGCGCCGCTGTGCTTACAGACGTATAACTAAACGGCACGTAACTGATATTCAGACTATCCAGCGTATTAATTTTGGCATCATTTACATACACGGCCCGGATTTCCCCTGCGTTCAAGGGAAGCTTATATTCCTTGGCCAGCAATGCGTCTAACGGAGATAGCGCAGCCGGTTTAGCCGTTTCTGTAGCCAGGATACCGTTGCTTTTATTCTTTAATTTGTCAGGCAGCGTCCCTGCTGCTCCCACCGGCCCCGCTGCTGTGCTGAGTAGCAGGGACATGCATATTGCGGCAACAGCCGCTTTTTTAAACTGAATCATAGTTCAATCCCTTCCTTCCGGTTCATTTGCTGTTCCCTCACCGCTGAACCATACCGGCGGCAATGGTCTCCCATTGTTCCCGGGTCAGCCGCTGGTTCGGCGGGTCCGTCATCCAAGCAAGCCCTCCGTAGGCGCTGTCATACCAATACAGTCTGCTTACTGAACCCGCGTTGTTCTCGGCGCCTACCCCAGGAATATACAGTAGCTCCTTATCTTCATAGGACCACATTTCGGCAGTTTCGCCGGCGGATAGGATGATTTGAACCGGGCCGGTTGTTACTGTATTGTCCCAGGATATCTGAAGCGCAAGCTGATTACTTCCATCCCGATAGACCGCCTCGGCTCTCTCGATATCCTCTAAGGGCCATATAGTTACAGCCAACGGATTCCCGTCCTGGGCGGCTTCTGTTTTGGCCTTCAGCGCCCCCAGAACCACCCCGTACTCTGGATCAAATGAAGAAGGAATTTCTGCGAACAGTCTGCCTTCTGCAAACCGGAGTTGACCAATTCTCTCGGGTGGCAGCGCAAAGCTCCACTTGCCCGCTTGCTCCCGGGCTGCCGACAGCTTCGCGTAGCTGGTATACGTAACCGTTTTGCTGGTGAAAAATAGCGGTTTTCCATACCCCAGACCGTTCATCAATGCAATTAATTCACTGTCATTGACATAATAAGCCGCTGTCTCTCCCGGCTGTAAGCCGGCTTGCGCCTGCCATTCATATTGTTCCTTTAGCTTAAAGTAACGTTCCCGGGCCGAGCTAGAGCCAATGTAAGGCGTGTAGACCTTCGATTCAGCCTTCTTCACCTGTGCCACAACTCTGCCGCTGCTGTCCTTCAAGGCTAATGGCTGCCCCTCCGTCTGCCGGATGACCGCAAAGTCCGGTTGTAGCGCCTTCCCCGTAGTTTCCTGGTCCGTCACATGGCGGAGAATGCTGAACCCAGCCAGCCCCAGTAGCGCGACTGCGCAGAATCCGGCGGCCAGCCTTCTGCCCCGCTGTACCGCAGGACGCAGCGGAGGTATGAGCTGCCTGGTCATCACAGGCGCCTGCACCACCGTTCCCGGCTCCGCTTGTCCCTGTGAAGTTGGCGTTCCCCCGCCCTCTGACGCAAGCCGCTGGGCATGGATGGCCCGTACCCGCTCCATAACGGATGACTTAACATCAATGCTGCCCGATGCCTCACCTGCACCCATTCGTCTTATCCTTTTTTCTTCAGCAGTGAAGTGCTCGTCCAATGTGATTCCTCCCCCTCTCTTTGCGATTGCAGCAGGTTAGTGAGCTTAACAATCGTTCGCCGGTATCTTTTTTTGACCGCATCCTGATTCTTGCCCAGAATCACGGCAATTTCGGCAAAGCTCAACTCTTCAAAAATCCGCAGTACCAGCAGATTCCTCTCTTCCGCCTTCAGCCGGGAGAGCGCTACAGCGAGCGGTTCATCGAACAGGAAGCGGTCCATCTGCTGCTCCGGGCTTTCCGCGTATTTCTGCGGCCGCAGCAGCATCATCAGCCGGCTCTGCCGCTGGCGCTGGCGGATGACCCCTAGGCAATGATGATAAGCGATTTTATACAGCCATGAAGAGAAGCTGACCAGCGGACGATACTGGCCGATATTTTGATAGGCTTTGACCAGAATCTCCTGCACGGCGTCCTCCGCCTCTGCCCCGCTGCCGAGCAGGCGGCTGCAATAACGGTACATCGGCTGCTGAACAGCCTCAACGATCCCCCCGTACTGCTCCACGTCGCCGTTTTGCAACTTAACAACGAGGTGTTCCATTTCATCCAAAATCGTATAACGCTCCTCTCTTATAGCTAACACCCTTATAAGCATCTGCCCGGGCCAAAAGGGACATTTTGCGCAAAAAAAGTGTGAACTGCCCTTATCCCGGGCCGGAACCCCGACTGAAAACCGGCAGCGCGGCAAATACTAGGCAGACATAGACAAGCCTAAGGAGGGATGTCCCATGCCAGCAGCCGCTAAAGGAACCATTACCGTAGACGGGCAGCAAATCAGCATCACCAATCCCGACAAACCGCTCTGGCCCGAGATGGGCATCACCAAGCAGATCTATCTGCAAAAGCTGGCGGCCCTCTCGCCCTACCTGCTGCGCTATTGTAAAGACCGGCTCCTCACAGTGATCCGCTATCCCCATGGCGTTCCCGGGATGTCGTTCTATCAGAAGAACGCCCCGGAGCCGCTGCCGGATTTCGTCCGCACCGCGGTGCAGGACGATATCACCTACATTGTGCTGCAGGGCCTGCCGGAGCTGCTGTGGCTGGGCAATCTGGCCGCGCTCGAATTCCACCCTTCCCTCCATTATGCCGGAAGTACGCTGCCCTGCGAGTGGATGATTGATCTGGACCCTTCGCTTGAGGTCGAACCGCGGATTATGGAAGCTGCTGCTGTGGTAGGGGAGGTGCTGAAATCGCTCGGACTGGACTCCGTTCCCAAAACCTCGGGAGCCACCGGAGTGCAGATCATTGTTCCGGTAGGGCCGGGGGTAACCTTCGATGAACTGCGCCGGATCGGGCATTTCGTAGGCCGTTATGTCACCGAGAAGCGGCCCGATCTCTTCACCCTGGAGCGGCTGAAGAAGCATCGCGGGGATAAAATATACTTCGATTATCTCCAGCACTACGGCGGCAAAACACTCGCTGCCCCGTACACCCCGCGCGCCCGGCCGCTGGCCACCGTCTCCACTCCCCTCCTGTGGGAGGAGGTTGAACGGGGCGTCAAACCTACAGATTTCAACCTGCTGAATATAGAGGAGCGGCTCAGCCGGTTAGGAGATCTGATTGCCAAGGTTCCTCCCCAGCCGGTCGAAGCGATTATTGCCAAGCTGCCCTCAGGACAGCAATAAGCCCGCAAATGCCTTCTCAGGCTGCGGGCTTATCTGGCTTCCTCCTCAATCAGGACGAAAGGTATTATATATGGGAATACGGCGCAGCAAGTCAGAACCGCCGTATGGGTTACTCTGTCGTTCGTAAGTATACCTTCCTTCGAAAGCGTTACGGCTGGGCCGGTGACGCTAATGCTAATGAATTGCTTTTTTCTTGAAGCGGCCGCCCTTGACATCATGGATATTGCCGATGGCGATGAACGCGTCGGAATCCCAATCCTCTACAATCGACTTAAGCTTCGCTTCTTCCAAGCGGGTGATGACTACAAAGATCACTTTCTTGTTGTCACCGGAGAATCCGCCTTCACCATCAAGATAAGTCACTCCGCGCCCCAGACGCTCCGTCAGGGCTTCGCCGATATCACGGAATTTATCGCTGATAATCCATACTGACTTGGACTGGTCCAAGCCTTCAAGTGTAATATCGATCAGTTTGAAAGCAATGTAATACGCAATCAGGGAGAACATCGCATTATTCCAGCCGAACACAAAGCCTGCGCCGGACAGAATGAACAGGTTGAAGAACATAACAACTTCCCCTACAGAGAACGGAAGCCTCTTGGACACAAGAATGGCTACAATCTCAGTACCGTCAAGCGATCCGCCATAACGGACAACGAGTCCAACCCCAACGCCGAGAATGACCCCTCCGAATACTGCTGCCAGCAGCGGCTCAACCGTAATGGGATGAACAGGATGGAGCAACTGGGTACCGATGGACATTACAATGACAGCGAATAGAGTAGATAAGGCAAATGTCTTACCGATCTGCTTATACCCGATAACCAGGAACGGCAGGTTAAGCAGGGTCAATAGTATACCGAGCGGTATATTGAAAATATGGGACAACATAATGGAAATACCGGTGATTCCGCCATCAATCAACTTATTGGGAACAAGAAAAATCTCAAGCGCAACAGACATCATGGCCGCTCCGATGACAATCATCACAATCCGCTGGGCCAATCTTGCCGTCTTAAATACTCCGGACTTCTGCGGCTTCTTCTGTTCTTCACTCGTAAAGATATGTTGGCTTACAGTCATAGAACTCCCCCTATAAATAGTATATCTAAGAAGCTTACGAAAGCGAACGTACAGTCGTGCCTTCTCCCCTGTTCTTCTTATATTTCCATTATATCATAAAGGAAAGTCAAATAACGCATATAAATTGATATAACCTTCGATAATCGATGCTTCCGCCATCTTTTCTGTCATAATAGCGGCGATAAGAGCTGACACAGACTTTCTATGCGTTTGACATTACGACTGCGCTCCCGGAACTTTTTCGGATCGATGAATTCACTCTGCTCCTGGTCTCTGCTGAAATCCTCAGCCAGCTCTGAAATCATCTCCGGACGGAGCAGCACCGCCGTCAGCTCAAAGTTGGAATAGAAGCTGCGCATGTCCAGATTGGCACTGCCGACGGTGGCCAGCAGGCTGTCGATAATCATTACCTTGGCATGCATGAACCCTCTGGTATATCGGTAAAATTTCACGCCTGCGTCCTGCAGATTCTCCAGATACGACAGCGTGGCATAATAGACCAGCTTGTTATCCGGCTTCGCCGGGATAATGATTCTCACATCCACTCCGCTAAGGACCGCATTCTTCAGCGCCCTGCTTATCGCCGGGTCGGGGATGAAATACGGCGAGGTCATCCAGATCCGCTGCCTTGCAGCGCAAATAGAAGCGAAATACATCTCCTGGGTAGCATCTATGGCCGCATCCGGCCCGCCCGCGACAATCTGTACAGCCTCCCTACCGCTACAGTTATGATCCGGGAAGAAGCGCGGATGGCTGATAATATCCCCGGCTGCCAGCCGCCAGTCCTTGAGAAACACATATTGCAGCTGATAAACGGCATCCCCTTCAAGTCGTAGATGCGTATCCCGCCAGTAGCCCATTTCCGGATTTTTGCCCAGGTAATCATCGCCTATGTTCATTCCTCCGGTGAATCCGGTCAGTCCGTCCACCACCAGAATCTTCCGGTGATTGCGGTAGTTGAAGCGGCGGTCCGGCAGTGCAGTTAGCAGAGGCAGAAAAAAATAGACCTGCACTCCCGCGTTCTTCAGTGTATTCACAAAACCCCGGCTTAGTTTGTGGCTTCCCAGTCCATCGCACAGCAGGCGCACCCTCACCCCCTGGCGTACCTTGCGGATCATCAGCTCCTGGAACTGCCGGCCGATCTCGTCCTCCCGGAAAATATAAAATTCCATGTGGATATGCTCCTGCGCACCCTCCATCACCTCCAGCATGGACTTATACGCTGCCTGCGCGCTGGACAACACTTCACATCGGTTATGGCTTGTAACCGGACTGTCCGCCAGTCCCGAGAACAGGTGCAGCAGCTCAGGGCGGTGTTCAAATCCGGGGTTGCCGGTATCCTCCACCTGCTTGACCTTATGAATCTTGCCGGTAACATGAATGCGGATTTCCCGCAGCAGAGAGACGCACCGGTTGCCAAGCTTGCGGCTCTGCCAGTAATCACGGCCCAGGAAATAGTAGAACAGCAGGCCCAGCGGCGGGCAGCAGAAGGTAATACATATCCAGGCAAGTGCCCGCTGCGGACGGCGGAATTCGGAAGCGGTAATAATGGCAAGCTGCACAATAAAAAGACACAAGATAACGGCAAATATTCTCATTCCAGGCCTCCTGATTAACTGAATGAACTCTTACTATCTCTGCGGGCATAGACGGTACTTACTAACTTTCATGAGGAATCTGCCACGGCAGAAGCCTGCGCTTACTACAGGTTTTGCCTTAACTCTCCTTCTTTATTCAAGTAAACCGTTGTCATGTTCACCTTAGTTATGGAATACATAGAGTAGTAGGACGAATCGGATAAGCCCCCTGCACCCCGACAGTTGTTTCAGTCAGTTCATACCAAGCGGCTGCCATGGCCGCAGTAAGGAGACGTTATGAAGAGTCAGCCCAGTCAGAAAAAGATTACGCTGCTCGTTATGCGTGAGGCCGGACGGCCTGTGAAGCAGCTGCAAATGTCGAAGCCCTTCGCTCTGGCGCTGCCTGCTGCAGCCGCTCTGTCCCTCTCCAGTCTGGTCACCTCCATGCATATCCATGCTTCCCGGTCGATCGCCGAGCTGGAGGCCGAAGCGGCCGCCTTATCACTGACCAATATCCGCATGGAGCTGAAGGTTGCAGATAAGGAACAAGCGCTACAGCAGCTGCGCGGCCAGGTAAGCGAGCTCTCGGAGGAAGCGGAGAGCATTAAAGACAAGCTGAAGAGTGTGACTGAGCTGGAAGAGCAGCTGCAATCACTGATCAACAAGGAGACCACCTCTTCTGCTGCCGGTAGCGGTTCTAGTGAGGCTATCCGCACTGAAAATGCTGGCGCCAAGACCTACAACGCGGATACGTCAACCTCAGCAGCTTCCTTCAAAGGCAGCCAGCCGGTAGTGGCGAACTTGCCTGATACCGGAGCCGGGGCTGCTGCTGCCGGAAGCTATGGCAAGATCAGCCGCTTAAGCGCCGGCCCGTTCATCCAGGAACAGCCGGAAGCTCTCTCTGCCGCCGTATCGCCTGCCGTCAACTTCCGGATCAGGGCTGCTGCTGCTACAGCACTAAGCCTGCCTGCGAATCCGCAGGTCGGCGGTGAATATGTCGCCGTCTACGAGAATGATCCGCAGCGGCTGGTTGAGGAGACAAAGGACGACTTCGAGGAGATCCACACCATCATGGATGAGATGATTGGCAGTATCTCAAGCACGATTACACAGGCCGAGAAGGCACACAAAACAAGAGCGGAGTTTCAGGCAAAACAAGCCCAGGAGAAGCAAGCCCGGCTGGCGCGGGCCGTGATGTGGCCTACCGGCTCGAAGGTCATCACCTCCAGCTTCGGTTACCGCTCCGATCCTTTCAAGGGTGTCTCTGCTTATCATTCCGGGATTGATATTGCGGGAAATATCGGAGATGCAGTATACGCGGCACTGGGCGGCGTGGTTACCTCTGCAGAACAAATGGGAGCCCGGGGCAAATACATCATAATCAAGCATGACAATGGACTGGAGACCTGGTACATGCATTTAAACCAGATGACGGTCACCCCCGGTGAGCGGGTCGGCAAAGGGGAGCAGATCGGCATGCTGGGCAGCACCGGGCGCAGCACGGGCCCCCATCTGCATTTTCAGGTCGTGAAGCAGAACAAGCCGGTGAATCCGCTCAATTATGTTAAGCCTTTATAAGTTCAAGAATATAAGGAGGAATGCGGGAATGTGGAACAGACGTAAGCAGGGTGCTTCGCTGAGGTCAACCGACTCGCTGATCGGACATGGAGGCACGCTTGAAGGGAAAGTGCATTGCGATACGAACCTGCGGATTGAAGGGAACTTCAGCGGGGAGATTCTATGTGAGGGTACTGTGACGGTTGGTGAGCAAGGCACCGTCCACTCCAGCATTGAAGCGCAGGAGATTATTATCGCCGGCAAGGTTTATGGAGACGTAACCGCCCAGCGGAAGCTGATTCTCACCGGAACGGGACAGCTGCACGGCAATATTGCCGCCGGTTCCCTGAGCATTTCGGAAGGCAGCCTGCTGAACGGAGCTGTGGCTATGACCGAACAGCCCGCCCCTGAGACAGCGGGCGGGCTGCATACGGTCACTGCCAAGAAGACTGCAGCCAAGCGCAGAGACGGCAAGCAGAGTAAGCTGGAGGGCGCATGAGCCGCAAGCACTCAGTCTGTACGGCTCCACTGGCCAGCCCTATCTTGCTACTTACGCTGCTACATCCCTTTTGCGGAACACAATCCATGATACCGCCATGAAAATAACATAATACACAGCCAGGACGGCAATCGCGAACCACAGCGTCGCTCCTCCGGGACCGGTATCCGACACCACATAATTGCTAAGATTCATATGGGCAAAAATCAGATAGTTCGCCCACTCATACCGGTCAGGGTTGAAGATGGCGATAAAGATATCCTTGGTGAACATGATCGACAGCGACAGTACAATCGCAAGGCCACTGGAACGGAACACGCTGGAGATCATGAAGGCAATGGCTGCTGTCAGGAACAGCTCAATGTAGCTGCACAGAATCAGCATGAAGACATATTCCCCTGGCCCCCAGCCCATCACCATGTCCCCTGCATTTCCTGCAGTTGATGAAGAGAAAATGAAGGCAGAGCCATAGCCGAATAGGATCAGCACGCCCGTGCTGACAAGGCTGAAGATAACCAGCGAGATATATTTCGAGAGCAGAATCTTGGAGCGGCTCCAAGGGCGGATCAGCAGCAGCTTAATCGTTCCCCAGGTGAATTCGCCCGCTACGGAGTCGGCAGCCACTAAGGCTGTGAAGATGGTATTTAGGAAAAAAGCGATGGCTACGGTGGTCCGAAAGCTGTCCCATAACCCGACTACATCGCTGCCATTCGTGGTGAAGTGAACCAGCGCCGGAAACAGCGCACTCATCAGCGCCAGAAGAATCAGCATAATCCATGTCCGCAGACGTCTGAATATTTTGATATTCTCATTATGTATGAGAGAAGCGAACTCACCCAATGCCTTCACCTCCTGTCATTTCCAAGAATTGATCTTCGAGCGAACGGGACATCGCTTTGATGCTGTAGACCTTAATTCCGGCAGCTACCAGCTTGGCATTCAGCTCGGCAATCTCCTCCCGAACCGCCTCCACCGCTATTCCACCTTCCATGATTACACCTTGGCCGATCTGCGCCAGTGCAGCCTCAGGGTTATCTACCTCGAAGAACGTCTGGCTCACCGGTACCGCTGCATCCCCGACCGTCTTAAGCTGCTTCACATCGATCAGGCGGCCGTTCTGGATAATCGCCACACTATCGCACATCAGCTCCATCTCAGACAGCAGGTGACTGGAGACAAAAACGCTTGTCCCCTCGGTCTGGCACAGCTTGCGCAGATAATCACGCAGCTCGCGGATACCCTGCGGGTCCAGTCCGTTGGTCGGCTCGTCCAGAATCAGCAGCTTCGGCCGGTGCAGCAGAGCCTGGGCCACCCCCAGCCGCTGTCTCATCCCTAATGAATAGGTCTTGACCCGGTCATTGATCCGTTGGCTGAGGCCAACCAGCTCCACTACTTCATTGATGCGCTCTTTGGTCACGCCAGGCACCATGCGGGCGTACTGGCGAAGATTCTGGTATCCGGTAAGGAACTTGTACATTTCGGGATTCTCTACGATGGCCCCCACATTGGCTATGGCCTCTTCAAAATGGTCTTTGATGCTTCGTCCGCAGATCAGGATATCCCCGCGGCTAATGGAGATCAGTCCTACCATCATACGGATGGTAGTGGTTTTACCGGCTCCGTTCGGCCCAAGGAATCCGAAGATTTGCCCGGGTGGAATGTCGAGTGTCAAGTCGCTGATCAGTGTTTTGGAGCCGATCTTTTTGGTGACTCCCATCAGGCTGGCTACGGGCTTCACCACTTCTGCCGTATTCGGCATAACTTCACTTCCTTTCGTCGGTTTGGTGTGAAACGGGCTTGCGGTTTAAGATAAGGTATAATCATAGCAGAACTGAAGAGACTCTAATCTAGATGTAGTCGTAACTGCGGGAAATGTTTGCACTTCCGGCCGCTGCCTAAGTTTGGATTTCCTCCTTACACTGCTGTCTCAGCGGTAGAAAGCCAAACCTAGCTTATGCTTCCGAAGCGAGCTTTCCTGCGGAAAGCTTTCAGGCGGACGCTACCGCTCCTCCAGTTCCAAACTTCCCCTCCGTTACTCCCATCTTATTATTGTCTTTTTCAGTTCAAGCTATTATTAACCTTATCAGTGCATCAACAACCCATTTTCAACCATTTATATATTTTACCACACCTTCCCTTTTCCCTGAAATTAGGAAAGAAATGCAGGGAAAGCCAGTGGAAACGGCTTGGCACAAAATCATCCTAACGGGTGAACGGGATAGCACAAATGTATACTGTTTTTCGCATACATTCGGGCCATCCCTCCTCGCGCGAGTGCAATGTATGCTGTTTTTCACGTATATTCGGGACACACGCCTGCGTGCGAGCGCAATAATCGGCCAGCGCGGGGCGCGTGGGCGGAATGTAATCGCAAAACCGATTACATTGGACCAGCGTGGGGCGCGTGTACCGAATACGTACTGTTTTCACATACATTTGCCCCGCTCACCCTCGCGCCAGCATCCTGTGGATACCTGTGGATAAATGAAGGAGCATTTATCCTCCACAATTCTATGCATACTTTATCACCATCAGACGAGACCCTAAATTCCTGTAAGAAAAACATAAGAGGCCACCTCTTTCCATAATGAAAAGAGGTGGCCTCTTGAATTGGCAATGCGCTCCGTCAATGCCGAAGCATATCACTTATGAAATGTAGAACATTAACCGCCAACACGCGCAAGCTCACGCATATTCGCTTCAAAAGCAGCCATCAGTGCAGCTTCGCCGGTCAAACCGTTCTGCTCCACCTTGCGGATCTGCTCCAGCATCCGTTTGTAATCCTTCGGAATCACACGGGCAAATCTCGGCAGGGCCTCATCCCATGAATCCAGAATCGCCCGGCCCGCATTACTGTCTGTATGCTGGGTATGGCGGCTGATCATAGCATGCAGCTCAGCGATTTCGTCCGCTTCCTCTACCCGCTCCAGCAGCACCATCTCCAGGTTACAGCGTTTGATGAAGGTATTGTCAGGATCATATACATAAGCGATACCGCCCGACATCCCTGCTGCAAAGTTACGGCCCGTTGTACCCAGTACAACCACACGTCCGCCGGTCATGTATTCGCAGCCGTGGTCGCCCACGCCTTCAACGACTACATTCGCCCCGGAGTTGCGCACAGCGAACCGTTCACCGGCAATGCCGCTCACGTAAGCTTCGCCGCCGGTCGCTCCGTACAGCGCCGTATTTCCGATGATGATATTCTCTTCTGCCGCGAAGGTAGCCTTGCGCGAAGGCCGGATAATCAGCTTGCCTCCGGACAGCCCTTTGCCGACATAGTCATTCGAGTCGCCTTCAACGGTAATGGTGACGCCCTTCGGCACGAATGCGCCCAGACTCTGTCCCGCTGATCCGGTGAAATGCAGCCGGATCGTATCGTCCGGCAACCCGGCTGCGCCGTATTTGCGCGTCAGCTCACTGCCGAGAATCGTACCCACGGCACGGTTCACGTTCGTGATCGGCAGGGAAGCTTCCACCGCCTTGCCGGATTCCAGCGCAGGTGCAGCAATGTCAAGCAGATGGGTCATATCCAGGGTCTCTTCCAGACCGTGGTTCTGGAACTTGCTGCGGAAGCGTGTGCTTCCTTCCGGCATAGCCGGAATGTGCAGCAGGCTGCTCAGATCAACGCCCTTCTTCTTCCAGTGTGTGGATGCCTTAACCGCATCCAGGCAATCGGTACGGCCGACCATCTCTTCAATCGTCCGGAAGCCCAGCTCTGCCATAATCTCGCGCAGATCCTGTGCCACGAAGGTCATGAAGTTCACCACATGCTGCGGATCACCCATGAAGTTCTTGCGAAGCTCAGGGTTCTGGGTCGCTACGCCCACTGGACAGGTGTCCATCTGGCATACACGCATCATGATGCAGCCTACGGCTACCAGAGGTGCAGTAGCAAAGCCGTATTCTTCAGCACCCAGCAGAACAGCTACCGCGAGGTCGCGCCCGCTGAGCATCTTGCCGTCTGTCTCCAGCACGACACGGTCGCGCAGATTGTTCAGCATCAGCGTCTGGTGGGTCTCCGCCAGGCCAAGCTCCCAAGGCAGTCCGGCATGACGGATGGAGTTCATCGGCGAAGCGCCGGTACCGCCGTCGTAACCGCTAATCAGGATAATATCAGCGCGGCCCTTCGCCACACCTGCGGCGATGGTGCCTACGCCAACCTCAGAGACGAGCTTTACGTTAATATTGGCACGCGGATTGGCATTCTTCAGATCATAGATCAGCTCAGCCAGATCCTCAATAGAATAGATATCATGATGCGGCGGCGGCGAGATCAGTCCCACGCCTGCTGTTGAACCGCGGACCTCTGCCACCCAAGGGTACACCTTGCGGCCTGGAAGCTGTCCGCCTTCACCCGGCTTCGCACCCTGTGCCATCTTGATCTGAATCTCGTCGGCATTCACCAGATAGTTCGAGGTAACGCCGAACCGTCCCGAAGCGACCTGCTTGATCGCACTGCGGCGGGAATCGCCGTTAGCATCCGGAATGAAGCGCGCCGGATCTTCTCCGCCTTCACCGGTGTTGCTCTTGCCGCCGATGCGGTTCATGGCAATGGCCAGCGTCTCATGTGCTTCCTTGCTGATCGAGCCGAAGGACATGGCACCGGTCTTGAAGCGTTTCATGATCGATTCAGCCGATTCTACCTCATCCAGTGATACCGGAGCATTGGTGCTCTTGAACTCCAGCATCGAGCGCAGCGTCTGATGCTTCTCGCTTTCGCCCTGAACGAGTGCCGCATACTTCTTATACATCTCATAATCGCCACTGCGCACGGAGTGCTGAAGCAGATGAATGGTCTGCGGGTTGAACAGATGCTCTTCCCCGTCACTGCGCCACTGGTATTCACCGCCGGAATCCAGCACCATATCGTTGCCGTCTTTGTCGGTGAAGGCGCGGTTATGGCTGGCAAGCGCTTCTTGCGCCACTTCCTCCAGGCCAATTCCGCCGATACGCGAAGGCGTCCAAGTAAAGTAACGGTCCACGAATTCCGAATTCAGCCCGACCGCTTCAAAAATCTGTGCGCCGCGATAGGATTGAATCGTAGAGATTCCCATCTTGGACAGGATTTTGACAACGCTCTTCGTAGCTGCCTTGATATAGTTCTTCACAGCCTTCTCATGCGAGATTCCGCGGAGCAGGCCTTGGCTGATCATGTCATCGAGACTCTCGAAGGCCAAGTAAGGATTGACCGCACTTACACCATAACCCAGCAGAAGCGCATAATGATGAACTTCACGCGGTTCGCCGGATTCCAGCAGAATGCTGACCTTGGTGCGGGTTCCAGAGCGGATCAGATGGTGATGCAGGCTGGAGACTGCCAGAAGCGCCGGAATTGCCGCATTCTCGCGGTCTACACCCCGGTCGGACAGAATAAGAATATTATGGCCCTTGCCCATGACGCGGTCTGCTGCCTCATTCATCCGGTCAAGCGCAATTCGCAGCCCTTCTGCCCCCAGCTCTGCCGGGAAGAGAATTGGAATGGACATTGACTTGAAGCCCGCACGGCGGACATGACGGATTTTGGCAAAATCCTCGTTTGAGAGAATCGGAGAATCCAGCGAGATCTGCCGGCAGCTCTCCGGTTCTGCCTTCAGCAGGTTGCGTTCAGGTCCGATTGTAGTCGCTGTGGACGTTACCAGCTCTTCACGGATGGCGTCAATCGGCGGGTTGGTAACCTGGGCGAACATCTGCTTGAAGTAATTGTACAGGCGCTGCGGACGGTCTGATAACACGGCCAGCGGTGAATCGTATCCCATGGAGCCGACAGCTTCGGCGCCTGTGGAGGCCATTGGCTCCAGCACCTTGCGCAGATCCTCGAAGGTATAGCCGAAGGACTGCTGCAGCTGCTGCACATTATCATGCTTCGGATTCGGCAGCTCCGGTGCATCCGGGAGCTGATCGAGGCCGATCAGATGCTCATCCAGCCACTCTTGATAAGGCTGCTCGGAGGCGATTTCGGCTTTTACCTCTTCGTCCGAGATAATCCGGCCCTGCTTCGTATCCACGAGCAGCATACGGCCCGGTCTCAGCCGGTCTTTGTATAGAACATCTTCTGCAGGAATGTCGAGGACACCCGCTTCAGAGGAGAGAATAATCAGATCATCTTTGGTGACATAGTAACGCGCAGGACGCAGACCGTTACGGTCGAGGATGGCCCCAATCTGCACACCGTCGGTGAAGCCCATTGCGGCAGGTCCGTCCCACGGTTCCATCAGGGTGCTGTGGTATTCATAGAAGGCTTTCTTCTTCTCGTCCATGCTGTCATGATTGCTCCAAGGCTCAGGAACCATCATCATCGCCACATGGGGCAGGGAGCGTCCGCTCAGGTAGAGGAATTCAAAGGTATTATCGAACATGGCCGTATCGGAGCCGTCCGGATTCACCACCGGCTTAACCTTGCTGATGTCTTCTCCGAACTTCTCGCTCTTGAACAGCGACTGGCGGGCATGCATCCAGTTTACATTGCCGCGAAGGGTATTAATTTCACCGTTGTGGATCATGAAGCGGTATGGGTGGGCACGTTCCCAGCTCGGGAAGGTGTTGGTGCTGAAGCGGGAGTGGACCAGCGCAATCGCTGATTCGAGTGTCTCATCCTGGAGGTCCAGATAGAATTGTCCTACCTGTACAGTGGTCAGCATGCCTTTGTATACGATCTTCTTGCAGGAAAGACTCGGCACATAGAAGGATTCGCCTTCTTCTGCCCCGCCGTAGCGGATTGCCAGTTCTGCCCGTTTGCGGATCACATACAGCTTGCGTTCGAAGGACAGGTCATCCTTGATTCCCTCCGAGCGTCCGATAAATACCTGGCGTACATATGGCTTCGCAGCCTTGGCTGTCTTGCCGAGCATTTCGTCAAAGGTCGGGACATCGCGGTAACCGAGTACCTGCTGACCCTCTTCCGCGATAATCTCGCTCAGAAGCGCCTCATGGCGGGCCCGGATCTCCTCGTTATGAGACAGAAAGATCATGCCCACGCCATAATGGCCCGGCTCCGGAAGCTCAAAGCCCAGCTTCGCGGCTTCACCGGCAAAGAAACGGTGGGGAATCTGCAGCATAATGCCGGCTCCGTCTCCAGAGTTCGGCTCGCTTCCCTGGCCTCCCCGATGCTCCATATTGAAGAGCATAGTCAGCGCATTGCTGACAATATCATGGGACGGCTTGCCTTTAATATGCGCGACAAATCCCATGCCGCAAGCGTCTTTTTCGAACTGGGGATCATAAAGGCCCTGTTTGCCGGGCAGTTCAGTGTGTCTCATCACATGCAACCTCTCTATTATAAAGTAGACGGAATTCCAGGAAAATTTTTCAGCGGAAAATCTTAATAATTATTCAGGCAGAATTGGTGTTATTATTTTATCATCGAGCTGACATGAGCGCAATTTAAACTTTTTTATGAGCTTGATTAACATTTGCTTTTGCAGTGCAGCTTTAGCGAATAAAAGCGTAAAAAAACTGTCGAATGTATAATTATGCATAAATGACGAATAAGCGCTTATGCATTGAAAGCGTTTCAACCATTTTCCCGCACTGAAAACGGCACTTCCTTTAGCTATTTATATTTATGAATAAACCAAAAGCGCCCCCTAAGGGGGCGCTTTTGGTTCGTATGATTTACAAAGAATATTGCTGCTTTATACAGTCAAAACTTGTTCACTTTTCAGCACAGCTTCATTGCCGCGGTCACGGGTCATAAAGTAGGTGAAGGTTAATGCAAGGAATATTATTCCATAAGCACCAAGTGTTCCTGCATCGGCCCACATAGAGCCGAAGTCCCCAGTAGAGATTACTGCCTTGAAGCCTTTGACACTGTAAGTCATCGGCAGCAGCGGATTGAAGATCTTCATCCAGTTAGGAATCAGCTCCAGTGGGAAGGTTCCTGCGCTTGTAGTCAACTGGAAGATCAGAATCAGAATGACTACGAAGCGGCCCGGCTGATCCAGCCAAGTAACAATTGCTTGAATCATCCACATGAAGGCTAGGCTGGTAATGAACGAGAACGCGTAGAACAAGGGTACATTCTGTACTTCAAGTCCGAGACCATACAAGACAATCAGGACAGCCAGCAGTGCCTGAAGCACACTCATCATGGAGAACGTAAGGGTACGGCTCATGAACCGGTTGAACCGGCTGGCTCCAATGACTTCGGAATCACGCATTGGGATAACAATCGTACAAATCAGAGCACCTACGAACAATCCGAGGGACAGGAAGTAAGGAGCGAATCCTGTACCGTAGTTAGGCACCTTGTTCACCTTCACTTCTTCGATCTGTACCGGTTGGGCGAACATGGATACCAGTCCATCGGTCTTGTTCACCGATTTGGTCTGCGAAGCCGCATCGCCCAGTTTACTTGCCAGCTCACCGGAGCCTGTCTTCAGATCATCCAGGCCATCCTTCAGCTGCCCTGCTCCGTCACTCAGCTTCTTCGAGCCATCGGCTACCGAGCTAAGGCCGCTGCCCAGCTTGCCTGCTCCAGCCAGCAGTTTCGTAGTGCCGGCTTCAAGCGCCCGGCCGCCGTCTGCCAGCTTCACGCCGCCCGCTGCAGCTTCGTCCAGCTTCGCGCCGAACTGCTTCATGCCTGCGGTCAGCTTCGCGCCGCCGTTCTCCAGTGCGGCTGCACCGGCTGCCAGCTGATTCTGGCCATCCAGCAGCTGCGAACTGCCTGCGTAGAGCTTCTGCGCTCCGTCATGCAGCTGGCCTACACCTGCATCCAGCTGCTGTGAACCGCTGTGCAGCTGATTCGCTCCCTCAAGCAGCTGCCCCTGGCCGCTGTTCAGGGCCGCAGCTCCGTTCAGGAGCTGCTGCTGACCCTGGTCCAGCTGCGCGGTGCCCGCAGCTACTGCTGCGCTTGCTGCAAGCAGCTTCTGCACCTCAGGGCTTGCTGCCAGCTGAGGATTCGACTTCGCCAGCGCCTGCAGACCATCAGCTACAGCCTTGGCTCCGGCTGCTGTCTTGGCACTGCCGTCCTTCGAAGCCGTAAGTCCGGCTTCAAGCTTCGCACTGCCCTCGGCGGAGGAGCTTAATCCGGCCGCAAGCTTCGCGCTGCCGTCCACAACCGCCTTCGTACCTGTCTGCAGCTTCTCGGTGCCGGCTACAGCCGACTGTGTTCCGGCCTGCAGCGAAGCCGTTCCGGCTACTGTCTTCTGCAACCCGGCATTCAGCTGCTTGCTTCCCGCTGCCGACTGCGTTACACCCTCCTGCAGCTGCTTATGCGCTGCGGATAACTGCTGCAGTCCTCCGGCAAGCGTGCTGGTGCCGGTTTTGAGTGCGGCTGCTCCGTTATTGAGATCACTCACGCCCTGCGTCAGCGGCGCTACGCCATTCAGCAGCTTGCCGGTGCCTTCGGTCAGGACAACCAGATTGTCCTTCAGCTTCAGAGCGCCGTCATCCAGCTTGGTGGCGCCGTCTGCGATTTTGGTCGCACCGTCTCCGGCTTCGCCCAGACCGTCTGCGATTTTGGTGATTTTATCAAAGACAGAACTGGTGTAAGCTTCCGTAATCTTGGCGGATACCTTGCTCTTGATATCCTTCACTGCAGTGCCGCCAATCTGGCCCGCCAGGAAGTTGTAGCCTTCATTCGGCTCGTAGATAATCTTGGCCGGCTGCGGATCTGCATCCAGCAGTGTAGTTGCCTTAGCTGAGAAGTCTTCCGGAACCACAATCGCCATATAATAGGTATTATCTGCAAGTCCGGCTTCCGCCTGCTCCCGGCTGACGAAATTCCACTTGAACCCGTCCGTCTTCTTCAGCTCCGTGACCAGATCTGCTCCGGCGGTCAGCTTGGTGCCTTCATAGTCAGCACCCTTATCCTGGTTGACAACCGCTACCGGAAGCTCGTTCATTTTACCGTAAGGGTCCCAGAATGCTTTCAGGAACAATCCGCTGTACAGAACAGGAATAAATAGTATGGCGAACATGGAAATGCGCATCTTGGGATTCTTGAATACCGCGCCAAGATCCTTCATAAACACGGATAAAGATTTCATTCTGGTTCTCTCCTTATGATCATATGCTCTCTCTTGTAAAATACGATGACTTGCTTTGAAATGATAGTTTCGTGAATGTTACAGTAACACCAGATGACCGTTTTCCCCATTCGGTCAATCAAAGGCAAAAAAAAGGGGCTATCCTGTTCAGTACCATCCGCCTCAGCCCATCCATTCCAATCAGGGAAAGCGCAGCAGTGCGAAACGCCATCCCTATACCGGACTTAACTTCTACTGTGACAGCCCCTCTGCCAAAAACAGATGAAAATAATGCTTGATCTGTTCTTTGGTCAACGGCACATGTACCTTGCTCAGTTCAGCAGTAAGCGCGATATATAGCCTGAACATTACCACCGACACAATCTGGGGATCGCAGGGTTTGATTTCCCCCTGACGAATGGCCTGCTCCACCTCCCGTTCCAGATATTCAAGCACCACACTCTCGATCTTGTCGAGTCCTTCACCAGCCTGCGGCGTTCCGAAGTCCAGACTCTCCTGGGACAGCTTGATGAATAGCTCGTGTTCGCTACGAAATTCCAGCAGGGCATCCAGCACACGGTGCAGATTATCAAAAAACGGCTTATCACGCCTAATCTCCCGCTCGGCGATCATTTTCATCTCGATGATGACGTCCCGCAGGATTTCATCAAATAACTGTTCCTTGTTCGTAAAAAAGGTGTAAATCGTCCCTTTGCCGACATTGGCAATCTTGGCGACCTGATCCATCGTTGTTGCCTTATACCCGAATAATGAAAAAGACTTCGTCGCCGCCTGAAGCACCTGCTGCCTTCGATCTACCACAGCCATTCATACACTCCCTTTCCTGAAGGATCGTCTATAACTCCCGTTCTGACCAATTTACTAATCCGGTCACTCGGTCAAGACCAACTTTATCACTTTGCCTATGTCTTTGCAATACTTTTGCTGATTTTTTTTATTTTATTGCAGTGTTTTAACTTTCTATTTACGTCTTATTTGTATAATGTGAGAAAAGAAGCAAAATCCCTAGTATAATATTAGGAGAAGCATGTACGCGAGTAACCGCAGACGGACTTATGAAGCTATCTAACAAACCTACCTATAATGGAAAGTTGCAGGTGAACTTATGCGAAAGAAAAGAGTACTGCTGTTTTCGGAAGGCTTCGGCACGGGCCATACAGGGGCAGCCTATGCTCTGGCTGAAGGAATACGACTGCTGAACCCTGATGTTCAGTGCCGGGTCTTCGAGCTCGGAAAATTCCTGAATCCTACGGTCGCTCCTTGGATTCTTTCCGCTTACCGCAAAACTGTCAGCAGCCAGCCTAAGCTGGTCGGCATGATGTATAAGACCCAATATCATAAATCACTGAACCGGTTGACTAAGCTGGCCCTTCACCGGATTTTTTATACCCATGCCTCTCAGGTCATTGAGCAGCTGCGGCCGGATCTGATTATCTGTACTCATCCGATTCCTGCTGCGGTCATCTCCAGACTCAAGCGCCAGGGTCTTGATGTGCCGTTCTATACGCTGATTACAGATTATGATGCCCACGGCAGCTGGGTGAATGCGGAAGCCAACCGGTATCTGGTATCGACCTCCAGGGTCAAATCCATTCTTACGGGACGCGGCGTACCCTCCGAGCTGGTAACGGTGACCGGGATTCCCGTGCATCCGAAGTTCTGGGAGTCCCAGGGTAAGACCAAGCTGCGTAAGGAGCTGGGGCTCGCTGACATCCCGACTGCGCTTATTATGGGCGGCGGCTGGGGCCTGATGTTCGGCAAGGATATTATGAACTCGCTCACTGCCCGGATCAATGAGATCCAGCTTATCTTCTGTATGGGCAGCAACGACAAGGCTATAGCCAAAATGCAGGCCAACCCCCTGCTCAACCATCCCAACGTAAGGATTCTTGGGTACAGCAGCGAGATCAACAAGCTGATGGATGCCTCGGATCTGCTGATCACGAAGCCCGGCGGAATGACCTGCACGGAAGGCCAGGCCAAAGGTATTCCCATGCTGTTCTATAACGCCATCCCCGGCCAGGAAGAGAAGAACAGCCAGTATTTTGTCGAGCTGGGACTCGCCGAGATGCTTGCTCCGGGCGTCGTGGACAAATGGTTCTCCATGCTCCTGAGCGAATATGCCGGATTCGGAGGACCGCAGAAGCGCAAGACCTCTCCGGACCTCCAGCAGCCGCAGCACTGCGCCGCCACCATTCTTAAGATGCTGGGCAAGCCAGCTGCGGAAGCCGTCTTCTCCGAGGCGTGGAGCGCCCCTCCGCCCAAGGTACGGGGAGAAGAAGCCGTCTATGTCACACCATAAGCCCTTATCCTGATATTCATACGAAGGTGCAAAAGAACCTCCAGCCCATAGAAATGGGGCTGGAGGTTCTTTTCGCGCCGCGGACCTGACAAGGCATCGGAGCCAGCAGTACGGCTGTGTCTTCCGGCTGCGTCAAATAGCTGTAACTGAATAGACGTATAGCGTCTGGTGCATAAGATCTTTTTGTTTACGGAAGAACCCTTATTATTTATAAAAGGTATGATTGCCGATGGTCTTCGCGAGTGTCCGTGAATGATGTACGGTAAGATCCTGTGCCAGCGTCAGCGACAGGAAGAAATAGGTATCATCCGTAACTTCTTTAACCCCCATAAGCGCTGCGTTCACAGCCTTAATACTGTCCGCATTGGGCTTCACGCGTTTAAGACGCCCGTTTGCCACAGGACTGAACTGCCTTTTTTGATAGATGACTTCTCTGATCGTGTCGGGAAAATTGGCTGACCGCAGCCGGTTTAGAACAACGTTGGCAACTGCCACCTTGCCCTTGTACGGTTCGCCCTCTGCCTCTGCCATGACGATTTTTTGCAGCAGATGCAGGTCTTCTCCGGATACGGCGTAGCTCCAGGTAGCTTCAGCTTGATGCTCCTTGGGTAGTAGCTTGGTCCGGGAGAAGAACAATGTTGCGGGGGGATGTTGCTGAGTTACAGCCTTGCTTGGTTTCACACTCTTCGTCCCCGTTGCCGCGATCTTCAGCGCTTGCGCCGCTGGCGGCGATGCTTTCACCACAGTTACCTTAGGCTTAGTCACAATGGAAGCCGGCTTAGCCGCATTCTTGTGCTGCAGCTTCTCGGGACTTAACCATCCTGTACTCACCGTGCGGGTCCAGGTATGGACCGGCTTGGCAGCTGTGGTGAAGAGCATGGGTGTACTATTTTCAGCTGAATGGCTTGTCCTATGCAGGACGGATACGGCTTGCGGAATAAGCTGCTCTACCGATTGATGGCTTGCAGACTTCAGCTTACCCATTTCTATTACATTCTCCCCGGTAGCAGCAGTTCCTTCGGGGTTCATCAAACTTATCGCTGAGAAAGACACTAGGATTACACCAACCAGCAGCGCAATATAGCGGCTCTGTTTGAAAATCAACATGTTTTACCTCCTATTTTACGGCACATTCCTATTGTATGTAACCGAAAATGGAAGCTTTGAAAACTTTCTTGTCGATTTTATATTTAGAAAAATGTAAATTTTTCAGTCATTTCATACATAGGAATGGCATGCATCCTGGTAGCATACACCACAAAAGCATCTACCGTCCAGCCTATGTCTGGAAGTAATTGGTCCGAGGGGTGCTTCTCCATCCGTAAATTTCCCAGCCGCTCCAGCGTAAACGGATCTTCTCCGCGATATTTGCGGGCCACCGTCAAATGGGGATTGTACGTTCGCATCTCTGGAGTATAACCTAAGGGAAGGGTCGCTGAAACCACCTTTCGCTGCAGCTCCTTCAGCGGCTCTAATTCTCCGGAAACCCCCGCCCAGAGCACTCTTGGCGAGTCTGGAAGACCGAAGGTGCCCCATTCGCCGAGCTTCAATTGAAAGCCTTTACTTGAGCGTGCAACCGTCCATAAGGCCTCATAGAGAGCTGGAATAGTTTCCCTGGGGGTATCTCCAAGAAATTGCAGCGTAATATGGAAATCTTTAAAATGTGTCCATCTCGCAAATTTAAGTCCGGACGACACACGGGCAGACTCATTCTTCAGATATTCAAGCAGCCTATCAGGCAGCGGCACGGCAACGAACAGGCGCTCTACTTCTTGCTCCGGGTCCAAATGGTTCATGCGAATTTCACCTTTCCAGGCAGATTTGTTATGCTTATCTATACTTATCGTCCATTTCTCTACTGAAATGTAGAACAGGAGGGAACCATCATGACTAAATCCATCGTTTGTATGCAGCAGCTCTCCTCTGCTCAACAGGAGCTGATCCGGGCCGCTGCACCAAAGTACACACTCACCCTGGGAGATTCCAGAAACCCTGATCTGGATCTGCTCGCCGGCGCAGAGATTATTATCGGCTGGGGCAAAGGCATCCGTGACACCGTGCTGCGCCAGGGCTCGCCGCTCCGCTGGGTACAAGCCTGGTCCGCCGGTGTAGAGAAGCTTCCGCTGGAAGCCATGAAAGAGCGCGAAATTCTGCTGACGAACGCCAGCGGCGTGCATGCGGAACCGATTACTGCCGTCATCCTCAGCTTCATGCTGATGTTCACACGTAACATGCACACGGCCATCCGTAACCAGCAGAACCGCCGCTGGCACTCGGACGGGCAGGAGAGCGAGCTGACCGGCAAGACGATCGTCATCGCCGGAACCGGAGCGATCGGCAGCGAGACCGCCAGAATCGCCCAGGCCTTCCGGATGAAGACAATCGGTGTCAGCCGCTCCGGCCGGCCGGTGGAGGGCTTCGACCAGATTTTCACCACTAGGGAACTGAAGGATTCCGTCCGTGAAGCGGACTTCGTAGTCAACACGCTGCCTCTCACAGATGAGACACGGGGCCTGTTCGATGCTGAAGTCTTCTCCGCCTGCAAGCAGGGGGCCTACTATATTAATATTGGCCGCGGCGTGACCACTCATACTAACGACCTGATCGCCGCACTGAATAGCGGCCAGCTGGCCGGAGCGGGCCTTGATGTCTTCGAGACCGAGCCGCTCCCGGAGGACCACCCGCTATGGGACATGGAGCAGGTCATCATCACCCCTCACTGTGCCGGGGTAACCGACCGCTATGCCGACCGGGTGGTCGACATCTTCGTGGAGAACATGAAGGCCTACCTGGAATCCGGCAAGCCTTCGCGCAACCTGGTGGACTACAGCCGCCAGTATTAAGTTCCTTTCGCGGCTGAGCTGGCGGGTTGTAGAGCTAGGGGGTTGGCAGGCAGGCCGTAGCTTGGCGGGTTGACTCACAGTTTAGAGTTTTAACGTTCCCCTGCGGCCAAATGTTGCACATATTGCAACTCGGGTATCGCCAATTTGGGCTATTCGAGAAGATTGTTGCATGAAATGCAGGAATTGTCCCCTTCATCTGCCAACTGGATAAGAATTGCTGACATTTGTACAACATTCTCTCATTCACCTCATATTGATCAGGTAAATGTTGCAAATTGTGCAGGATTCCAAGCGAACTCATTAGCACCAGCACCAGCACCAACATCAGCACCAGCACCAGCACCTGCACCTGCACCAATATCAGCAACAGCATCACCAGCACCACATGTCGATACATGCTCAGCTCGTTCAACTCTTTCAACTAAATTCAGCAATTCAGTTCATTCAATGATTCCGCGATTCACGAATTCACGCATAATAAAGAGCCTCTGCTGAACTAAGCAGAGGCTCTTTATATACTTCCATCCCTAAATAGATTGAACTTGAAATTTCCCCATTAGGGAGCAGTGGCGGAAGAGAAGTTTGGAACTGTAGGAGCGACAGCGTCCGCCTGAAAGCTTTCCGCAGGAAAGCTAGCTTCGGAAGCATCAGCTGTTCCCGGATTTCAACCGCTACTGCGGTTCAATCCAAGAAATCCTGGAACAACAGCGGCCGGAAGTCCAAACATTCTCTGCAGTCACGGCGTATCCCTAATCCCCGAAATTTTACCGCTTCAATCTATCCCCCTCACACCTTAAATCGGCTCACCGACTCCCGAAGCTCCGTAAGCAGCAGCTTCAGCTCTGAGATGCCGTTAGCCACGGCAGTGGTTGAGCTGAGCTGCTCATGCGCAGAAGCAGAGGTCTCTTCGACACCTGCCGCGGATTCCTGGGAGAGTGCCGAGATATGCTGGCTGAACTCGTTCATAGTCTCGCTGGCACCGGTCATTTGCTGCAGGTCCTGGCCCATCTCGTCGATGGTCACCGCCATCATGCGGACCGAGCCGTTAATTTCTGCCAGCGCATCACCGGTCTCCACAATCTGCCGGCTGCCTTGCTCCGTCTTGGCTACCCCGCCGCGCAGCTGCTCTACCATGGTTCTGGAGTCGAGCTGGATGCCCTGCGTAATCTCTGTAATCTCCGATACTGTCCGCTGTACATCCTCTGACAGCTTCCGTACTTCCTGTGCGACAACGGCGAAGCCGCGTCCGCTGTCACCGGCCCGTGCGGCTTCAATGGCAGCATTGATCGCCAGCAGATGAGTCTGCTCCGAGATGCTCCGGATGGCTCCCACCAGATGGAAGATCCCCTCATTCTTGCGGTTCAGCTCTTCTACGGTATCCATGGACTGCGAGACCGCATCGGCAATCTCGTTCATCTGCGCCACGGAGCTTTCCATAAGCGACCGGCCCTTTTCACCCTTTTGCCGTACCTGCTCGGAATGGTTGGAGAGATCCGTACCTCTGCCGGCAAAATTCTCAATTAACGTATTTAGCTCCTCCACCGCCTTGGAGGCATCCACCGCTGCTTCGGCCTGGCTTCCGGACGCTGTGGCCAGCTCTTCCATCGTCAGCGCGATCTGGCTGCTGCCTTCCTTCGTATCGGCAATTCGATGCATCAGCTCATCGCCCTGCTCCGAAATAATAGTGGATACATTTCTGATCTGACTGACCATTTCGAGCAGCGTGCGGTTCGTTTCATTCACTGTCTTGGCGAGCAGGCCAATCTCGTCCTTGTTGCGGATCAGCGTCTCTTCGGCCGTCAGATCCCCGCTGGAGATCTGCTGCAGCTGCGCAGTTACCCTTTTCAGCGGATTGATGATCGTTCTGCGGATAACCGTGTTAGTCAAGCCAATCATCAGAAGCACAACCAGTACAGTCACGATATTTAAAGTCACTGAGGTATTGAAAATTTGCGCAGATATTTCACCCTCATTCTCAGCATCCTTCTGGCTGTGCGCTACCAGCGCATCCAGATCCACCTGCATGGAATTAAAAGCGTCAATCCCCTTCCGCGATACCTCAAGAGCTAATTTCTCGTCTTTGGAGCTGCTGAGCAGGATCGCCTGATTGTTGACCGTCAGGAACTCGCCCCATTTCCCGACGAGCGACTGTAATTGCTTCAGCTCCTGATCTCCTGTCAGGTTGGCTTTATACTCCTTAAAGGTGTCCGATACTTTGCGGATGTATTCGGACCGCTCTTCCGCAAGGGCGTTTTTGTCCGCACTGTCAGTGCTCAGGATATGCTGCAGGCTAAGCGCCATAACATGCTCTGTGAGGTAATTGACATTATGAATTTTATTCAACTCGGGGATAATGTGATTAATGATCTTCCCGGTATTATTCTGCATGCCGTTCATTTGATAGAGCGATACTCCGCCGCTGATCAGAACGAATACAGCCAGAGCCGCATAACCGTAGGCTATCTTGGAGCCGATGCTTTTTCTGCCCTGGATTAGACTTGCCTGCTGCTCCTTGTCTGCTCCCTTTCTCCCTTTTCCTAACAGATCCTTCAGTCGCTGACCTATACCCACACCTGTGTGCCCCCTTGATAATGTCTGGATGTTTACACCATTTTCCATCTGATTACATTTATTTTCATAAAAAAAAGCAAAAAAAAATAGGTTGTATGTACTATTTCGGCAGCAGACGATTAAAAATTTACATGTTTCTCCCGATGTAAGGTATTACCTGCCAGCCGGGGCGGCGGACAGGTAAGTGTTCCACTATATGGGTCTAATCCAGATCGTATATCGAGCCGACCTTCAGTCCGTAAAGCTCATTGTAGATTTTCTCGGCAAAAGCGTCAGTCATTCCGGCAATATAATCCGTCACCATATGCTCCCAGGTCCAAATCGGTCTGGCCGACTTCTGGTCCTTCTCGAACCGCTGCAGCCAGTCCGAAGGGATGATACTCCGGGATGTCTCGGGATCAAGGAATGCCTCCCACAGCCGCCGCAGTATCCACTCGCTCCGTTTCTGCAGACGCTGTACGCGTAAATCGCGGATCATCGTTACCCAGGCGAAGCTTTTGAGCACACTGACGGTCCGCAGCATGTCCTCATCCTCCTTGCCTTCCTTAATGAAGGTAACCTTCTTCCAGTCCCCGTCCCCAATCACGCCGAGGCTGGCGACGAAGGTACTGACCCAATAGGCTTTGACTTCACGGCGGGTACGGGAATAGTCATTCTCACAGGTAGGCATCTTCTCCTTCCAGACACGCAGGAATGAACTCAGTACCTCCTCCACTTTGAAGCGGATCGCAGACTTGTTCCAGCCGGACCAAAAGGCATCCTCAAGCGTGGTGATTTTCTCCACAATCAGCCGCTGGATATAGTCGTCATGCATGAAATGCTCATGTACCTCAATCTTCCCGGCCTTGATACCGTCCTCCAGGTCATGCGCCGAATAAGCAATATCGTCACACAGGTCCATCAGCTGCGCTTCCAGCGTCTTTTTGCCTGCCGGAATTCCCCACTGGGTGCGGATCTCATGGATATACTCCCATTCGTGCAGATACATCCCCTTCTTCAGTACCGTCCCGGGAAAAGGATACTTGTTAATGCCCAGCAGCACCGCGTCCGAGAGGTTCAGGCCGTCGATATTCTCACGCTTCTCCAGGAACATGATCAGGCGGAAGTTGTGGGCGTTGCCTTCAAAATGCTCATATTTGCGCTTCATGCTCTCATGAATCGTCTGCTGCTGAACGGGACCAGCGCCGGACTTGGCCACCGCCTCCACCGTCTTGCGGGTCACCAGCTTCTCCAGCAGGTTGTCCAGCACCTCTTCTCCCTTATGTCCAAATGGGGGATGACCGAAGTCATGGGCGATGGCCGCACATTCCACTACCTCCGGATCAATGACCAGGCCCGGATTCTCCGCGGCTCCTGTCTCTACTTCCGGGTAAGAACGCAGCAGGCTTTTGGCCGCTTCACGGGCAATCTGTGCCACCTCCAGCGAATGGGTCAGACGCGTCCGGTAGTAATCCCCGGTTCCGGCTCCAAACACCTGAGATTTGCCTTGCAGCCGCCGGAAGGTCGGCGAATGGATCAGACGCGAATAGTCGCGTTCATATGCGGCTCTGGAGGTCTCCAGCTTCGTGATTTCGGGATATTGTCTATGCTCTCTTTGTTCAATCAGTGTCATCTCCGCTGCCCCTATTCCTTGATCTGTATTTAGTAACTTATTATAAGTCATTTCCGCCGGAACTTTCACTCTAAAATGCAAATCGCCTTGCGGGCTGCTATAAATGCATAGCAACCAAGGGGGATAGAGCATTCTAAGACTTAAGCAGCAGGAACCGCTTATAAAAACAAGTGTGGAGTGAATCTGAGAGCCATGAGAACAGCCACCCGAATGACCGCCGCAGTTCTTGCAGCGCTAGTGCTGATACATAGCCCTTCCGATCTGGCCCTGGGCAGTCCGAACAAGGCAAAAAACCGCTACTACTATGAGGAGCGCGGCGATATGATCTGGGAAGTGCGCACCAGCCAGAAGGTAATTGCGCTGACCTTCGATGACGGCCCGGACCCCCTGGAGACGGACAGCATTCTGGAGGTGTTGCATGAGTATCAAGCGAAATGCACGTTTTTTGCGATTGGCAAGCGGATCGCCGCTTATCCCGATGTCGCCAGACGCGTAATTAATGAAGGACATGAGCTGGCGAACCATACCTATAACCATGTCTATTTCAAAAGGCCGATCTCCGGGAAGCAGATTCAGGAGGAGCTCGCACTGACGGAGCAGGAAATTATGAAGATATCCGGCAGACACAGCAGCCTGTTCAGACCGCCGGGCGGAATGTATGACGAGACTCTGATCGATGTGTCTAACAGCATGGGCCTGAAGCCCGTACTGTGGTCCTGGCATCAGGACACCCGCGACTGGAACCGCCCCGGCGTCTGGAACATCTCAAGCCGGGTGATCCGCAATGCCAAGAGCGGCGATATTGTCCTGTTCCATGACCATGTCCATGGGCCGTCGCAGACGAAGGAAGCGCTGAAGATTATTCTGCCTGAGCTGAAGAAGCAGGGCTTCAGGTTCGTTACCGTCTCGGAGCTGATTGAGTTATCCGATGTACAGCAGGCGAAGACGGACCGGCATATAACCTATTAGGGGGCCTCCCCGGATTGCACAGGTTCACAAAATAAGGTAGTCTTGAGCATAATAAGGCTATCATAATATGGCTATTTGTGAATCTGCCGCAGTCCATCCCCCAGGAGGGTACAATATATGACCGAGAATACTTCCTATACAACCGAGGAAATCGCCCGGCTGCTCAAAATCTCCAAGCTCAAGGTCTATGATCTCATTAAAAAGGGCGAGCTTCCCTCTTACCGTGTCGGCAAGCAGATGCGCGTTGACCTCTCCGATCTGGAGAAATACAAGCAAAATTCCCGCAACAGCGGGGCTTATGCGAATCCACTGCCCGGGGGCGGGCTGACCGAAGCTGCACTGCCGCAGGCCCAGCCATCGCAGCAGACGGGCCTCCCGTTCGCCGCGCCTTATCAGGCCTTTGCCTCCCCGCCGCCGCACAGTATGAAGAGCAGTGGTGTAAATGTAGTCATTACCGGGCAGGATATGTCGCTTGATATTCTGGCGACTCATCTGGAGCGGACCCTGCCGTCCACCCGGCCGCTCCGTTCCTATGCGGGCAGTCTGGACAGCCTCATTGCCATGTATCAGGGCGAATCAGATATTGTAAGCACCCATCTGCTGGACGGCGACAGCGGTGAATATAACCTGCCTTATATCCGCAAGCTGCTCGTAGGCTTCTCCTATATAGTAGTGCATCTGCTAACTCGCAGCGCAGGCTTCTATGTGCAGAAGGGCAATCCGCTGGGCATCCGCAGCTGGGGAGACCTCCGGCAGGACGGAGTGACGCTGATCAACCGTGAGCGCGGCTCCGGCGCCCGGGTGCTTCTGGATGAACAGCTGCGCCTGCATGGAATCCCGTCATCCCGCTTGAACGGATACACTAATGAAGAGAACAGCCATTTGGCAGTAGCCAGCCTGGTGGCGAGAGGCGGGGCGGATGTGGGCATCGGCACCGAGAAAGCCGCCAAAATCATTGACGGCATCGACTTCATTCCGCTGATCCGCGAGCGCTACGATCTGGTCATGGTGAAGAAGCCGGAGAATGAAGTCTGGATTAACGCCATTCTGGATATTCTGCGCTCGGAAGCGTTCCGCAGTGAACTAAGCTCGATTCACAGCTATGACCTGAGCGAGACGGGGGATATTATTTACGAGACTTGAAAGGATCTGCTATTTTTTTCCGGCCGAACGAGGAGGTACGCATGTTATCCACAATACCGCAGACAGCATTCAGGCTGGAGCGCTTGTTTTTTTCAAGCGTACACAGCTATTACGGAAGATTTGCAGAGGGGGAGTCTTTGCCCCGAAGGATCCTTCACCACCATGCCTTGTGTTATGTTACAGAAGGTAAAGGGCAGATTATCCTAAATGGGAGGCTGCTTACGGCGAATAAAGGAGACTTCTTTTTGTTATTGCCCGAAACTTCGGTGGAAGGCAAAGCGCTGACGGCAGAACCGCTGCGTTATATGATCATTTTCTTCTCCTGTATCCAGCTTCGTAAAAATCGCAGGCAACAGCAGCTCCACCCTCCGGTATTTCCAATTAGCGGGAAGCTTGAAGCTTCCGCCCATCCACAGGCTGCAGAGATCACCAGCCAAATGAGCTCCTTTCACCGTACCCGTGACCCGGAGGATATCATGCACGCCAAATACCGGCTGCAGCAGCTGCTCGCGATGCTCCTTCAACCAAGTAAGCGTATTGTGCAGGACAAGGCTGTAGGAATGGACATTGCGCTTGCCTACATGAAGAATAACTACAACCAAGAGCTTAAAGTTGGTCAACTGGCTCTAATGGCGGGCTTAAGCACCAATCATTTTATCAGAGCATTCAAGCAGCTTACAGAAAAGACTCCTATGACTTATTTACTGGAGGAGCGGATAAAAAGGGCCAAGCAGCTGTTGTTCTCTTCTGAACGGGTCAAGACGATCGCCAAGGAAGTGGGCTATAAGGACGAGCATTATTTTAGCCGGGTGTTCAAAAAATCGGAAGGCGTGGCACCGGCCGGCTACCTCAAAAATAATCATATCCGTATTGCTGTTCTCTACTATGGTCTGGATGATTACCTGATGACACTTGGATTGGCGCCAGTGGCTGCGCTGTCTTACCGGGAGCGGGTGTCAAAAAATCACAGCCTTCCCCACTCCGGTATACTGGAGCAGGACATTGTCCGCCTGAACGGTTCCCGGTTGAATTATGAAGAGCTGGCACGGGTGAAGCCTGATCTGATTATTGGGAGCGACCGCCTGTTACCAGGCGAGCTGCTGGAGTCCATCGCACCGACGGTTGTTCTTAAGCATACCGATAATGTGGAGCAGCAGTTGTCAAGGTTGTCCCGTATTCTGGGCAGAGAGCAGCAGGCTGACGACTGGATGAACCGCTACGCAGAGCAGAAGCACCTCCTTAGATCACAGCTGGAGGCACAGGATGTGCTGCCCACCGTTTCTTTTATCAGAGTCAGCTCTGAATTCTACCGCTTGTACGGCGCCTCCAATCAGACAGGAACTCTGCTATACCAAGATCTTGGACTGAGTCCGCCCCCCTCAACCCGTGAGCAGACTGAAGCAATGGATTTCGAGATTCATGAGCTTCCCGGGTATAACCCGGGAACCATCTTCTTGGCTGCGGACCCTACCCTGGAATCGAGACAACGGCTGGAAGCACTGCTCTCGTCCAGAGAATGGTCTTCCCTGGATGCAGTGAAGCAGTCCCGGGTATTCGATGCCGGAGATCTGTTGTTCAAAACACTCGGACCCTCAGGCAGAAAGTGGGCCATGTCGTATGTTGTATCCCGGATTAGCAGGCCGGCCGATAGAATTATCCACGCCAACACAGGGTTATAATCCATTGAAAAGTATGTATCGTTCTCCTATCATAATGATAATGATTATTATTATCTATTGCACAAAGGAGACTAAGAAATAAATGAAGCGAATGAAATCCCTCCAGTTCATGCTCTTTGCCGTGCTGCTGCTGATCCTGGCGGCTTGCAGCAATGGAGCAGGACAATCACAACCGGCTTCTGAAGAACCGCGTCCCTCCGCCTCCCAACCCAGCGGTCAGGGGGCTGCGGAAACGGGCACACGCACAATTACCCACCTTAAGGGAGAAGCTGTGATTCCGTCCGAAATCGATAAGATCGTTGTTCTCACAGCAGAGTACATAGATCATCTTTTGACTATCGGAGAGAAGCCTTCCGGCGTGAACACAGAGGTCCGGTACGGAGGAGAGTATCTTCCCTATCTGGCTGACAAGCTGCAGGGTGTACAAACCGTAGGTTCGGCGGATAATCCCAACCTTGAGGCCATTACCTTGCTTGATCCGGATGTGATTCTTATTGAGAGCCGGACGGCCGAGAATTCGTATGAGCAGCTGAACAAAATCGCCCCTACCATCGTTCTTGGAAATGAATGGCTTGATTATGGCGACGATACTTCCTTTTGGACCAAGGACCTGCTAACCATTGCGGAGATGTATGACAAGACGGACCTGGCGAAGGAAAAAATTGCTGAACTGGAACAGAAAACGGTCCAGGCCAGCGGGAAAATCAAAGCGCTGGACAGCAAAAAACTCGCCTACCTCCGTGTACGGGAGAAGACACTCCAAGTGTACGCACAACAAGGTCATCCAACCAATGCATTACTCTATCAGGATCTCGGGTTCGAACCTGCCGCACTTACGCCGGAAGAGAAAAGAGTTGATCTATCCTTGGAGAAAATACCGGAGCTGGGGGCAGACTTTATCGTCCTTGAGGTGGATTCCAATGCCCGCGATTTCCTGGACAACATGCAGGCCAGCGCACTCTGGAAGAACATCCCTGCCGTACAGGGAGGAAAGGTTCATGAGACCGATTCCTTCTGGCTCTTCAAGGGCTGGGGGGTTATCGGCCGGGGCGAGATTATTGATGAAATAATGGCATGGATGGAGCCATGAGCAGCGCTGAACCTTTTGGGAGCCAGTGGATACAAGATTTCATGCAGCAGCATTTTGCCGTGACTGTCGCGGAGGACAGGAATAATTCTTTTCCTTACAGTACAGAAGATCTATTGGATGCAGAGAGGCTACCGCTCATTATCGGCAAGCAATCGGTTCAGCTTGGGGAGCCTGGAGGAATTGTGGTCGGAACTTTATTTGCCAAAAGGTACTCGGTGTTGATCATGGGACTGGCCGCCTCCATCACTCTCTTCGATACCCCGCTCTCTCTGTTGCCCGGCGCTTTACGGTTCAGGCTAACGGATGCAGGAATGATGCAGTATGAAGCGGAGACGGCAGCCACGGACAAATGGCCTGCTAATCCTTCGGAAGTCCGTCAAGCCTGCCTTGCCGGCTATATGGATCGCCTGCTGGCACATTTACGGCAGGTGCTCCAGGCTGTATCAGGGTATACGGGAGCTAAGGAGAAAGTCATGTGGTCGCTGATTGCACATAATTTGCATAACCTGTATGGACGGCTGCTGACGGACAGGCGAATTTGGGATTCAGAGGAGCGTGGCCGGATCATCGGCCAGGATTATACTACCCTGCTTCAGCCGGAGATACGAAATGAATTATCTGTAAGATTCCGCCGGTATGAGCATCCGAAGCTGCAAGGCCGTCCCTTCTATCTGCGCAAGCATTGCTGCCTGGCCTACCGGATCAGGATTGGACCTGATGCCGGAGAGTATTGCAGCACTTGCCCCAAGCTATCCCCGGAAGAGCGAGGGCGTATATTAGATGAATAAGCAACGCCCCTCACCGGTTCGGGAGGGGCGTTACTTATTCGTGCTGTGCTATTCTCTATGACCGCTAACGACAATAACATCCCGGTTATAGCTGCCTCCGGCAAACGCGATGCCTTCCGGTTCCGTCTTGCGGGGCAGCAGCGCCTCGGAGATACTATTGCCGGTATGGTCAAGGTAGCTGGTCACATCAATACTCTTATGGTAGAGGAAAATGTCGTCCACCCGGTCCCCCATCACGATACGCAGCGCGGTGGCCTCGTGCACGGAGAGCAAATCCCCCTGCTGCCGGACAGGCAGCCGTTCTACATTCACCTGCGGCTTCGCTGTTCCGAACGGAACGGCCAGGGTTACGATCGCCGCGCTCCCGGTCAAGGTCAGGTCGCGCTTCATTACCGGATTCCCGCTGTAGTGCCCCTGCTTGAAGATCAGGCCCTGCTCCAGCGTCAGCCGGTCCTCCGCCAGCCCGGAGGGGAGCGGCTTCAGCAGCAGATTGGCCCCCTCCAGCTGCGAGACCACTTCCGTGCTGAGCGAATCGTAGGCCGCTGCCCCCGGCGGCAGGTGGAAGTACTGCTCATAGCGGTGCTGCCCTTCTGCTTCGAACAGGTCCACAATCAGCCAGTAGCTGTTCTTGACGAACAGCACCTTACGGGAGTGAACCACCGGATCTTCGTACCGGGTATATCCGTACTGGCTTGCAAAAGCATAATCATAGGCTTCATTGAACTGGGTATCCCAGATTCTGCAGCTCGCCGTAGGCGGCGTATTCCAGTGGAAGCTGCGCACATGCTGGTCCTGACCGTCTACAACCACAGTGTTATGGGCACGGGTCGAGACTGTATATTTACGTTCCTTGTTCCACTCGAACAAGCCCATACCCGAATCCGCCAGCAGCTCGCGTCCTCCGGCGTAGAGCACCAGGCTGAGTGCATCGGAATGCGCATGCCCGCCGATCCCGACACCTGCCCGCATCGCCATGTACATATCGTTAGGGCTCCAGCCCTGGCGCGAGGTCACATAACCGCCTGCCGGGAAGCAGGCGGCCGTCTCCACAGGCTCCACGGCCTTCAGCTGATCATACTCCGCTGCAGCCTCCGGCCCCACTCTCCACAACAGGGAGAATGGCAGCCGCTCATGTCCCAGCGCCTTGAAGTCCCCCCGCTGGTACAGGTAAGCGCCAAGGCTCATGACGTTGCGCAGCTCGCTGACGACCTGAACATCCGTATCGCCGAACTTAACCAGCTGCCCGTCCGGTGCCAGCAGATGCATCGTGACGACATACATTTTCTCCAGCGTCTCCCTGTATTCTCCGGCATCGATGCCGAGCTTCTGATACAGAACCACCAGTTCGTACAGCTCGCGCATGACGATCAGGTGGTAATTCGGGCTGGCCTCAAACTGTACCCCGTCGGGGTAGACGTTCTCAAGGATGTATCCCGGAAGCTTCCGTCCGGCGTATTCCAGCCACGCAGCAGAATCCTTCAGCTCCGGCAGAAGCAGCGCCGTCTGAGTCAGCCCCCGGAGCTGCATGCAGACATGATTCCCGCCGCTGGCATGATATTTGCGCACATATTCCCCATGCTGCTGGAAGGACTGAATCAGCTTCAGCTTCACCTCAGGCTCGAAGGCCGGAGAGCTGAAGAAGGTAATGAAGGCTTCCGGCAGCATGAACATCCGCACACCCGCTGAGAGGGGGTCCCAGGTCGAGTGCTCCGCCCGGAACGTACCATCCACCGGCATAGGGTTATCGTCAATGAAATCGCTGATCATATCATTGAAGCATCTGGCGTATTTGTCATCCCCGGTCAGCGCATAGGCTCTGGACAGGCGCTTCACATAGACGAACCGGGTCAGATGCAGCTGATACTGCGAGCTGTCGAACAGCCAGCTGTTCCAGTCATAGCTTCCGTGCCGGAAGAGCACTCTTTTCCCTTTGAACAGGGGAATATCTCCCTCCACAATCCGGTCCGCTTCGGCAATATCCTGCTGCGCCTCCTCCTCTCCGCTGTAATGGCTGGCGGCATACGCCGTAAGCCCAGGAACATCCTTCACATCAAAGTAATATCTCCCGTTGTTACCCGCTGCAATGACACCTAGATAAGCATCCCGTGCACCGGGGACATCGCCTACGTCCAGCTTCGCAGCTACACCGGCAAGCTCCGGTCTGGTCAAGTCCAGCATTGTGCTTAAGAATTCTCCAGCCGATAGCTGCGGCTTCGTGTATGCGGGATTGTGCCGCAGATCTTTATAATTCATGGTCAATTCTATCATCACCTTTATATTTGCGGATTCATCCGCCTAAATGTCTATTCCTTAATCGAACCCAGCATGGCACCCTTAGCAAAATACTTCTGCAGGAACGGGTACACCATGACAATAGGCAGCATCGCCAGCAGAATGGCCGCATTCTGGACATTGGGTCCAAGGTTGGCCGCAAGCGAGGCATCCACCGCCGCCTCTGCTGAGATATTGGAGGCGCTGATCGCGACCATCTGCCGCAGGAGCGGTTGAATCGGCCAGCGCGTCGTATCATTCAGATAGATAACCGCCGAGAAGAATTCATTCCAGAACTGCACCATGAAGAACAGGGTGAACGTGGCGATAATCGGTTTGGACAGCGGCAGCACGATCGAGTAGAGAATTCTGAATTCCCCCGCCCCGTCAATTCTTGCCGCTTCGTCCAGACTCTCAGGCAGGCTCTGGAAGAAGGAGCGGATGACCATGATATTGAAGGCACTGGAGGCTGCCGGAAGCACTACCGCCCAGTAGGAATCGATCAGGCCCAGATTTTTGACGACCAGATAGTTCGGAATCATGCCTCCGTGGAAGATCATCGTGAAGAAAATAACCAGCAGCATGATCCGGCGTCCGGGCAGAAATTTCTTCGATAGGGCATAAGCCAGTGTAATCGAGACAAACAGGCTGAGTACCGTGCCCATCGCCGTGATAATTACAGAGTTCTTGACGGAGGTCAGGAACGTATTCGCATTCAGCAGATAGCTGTAGGCGTCCAGTGTCCAGTGCTTGGGCCAGATGAAGAAATTCCCGGCCATCGAATCTCCCGGCGGACTGAACGAGACTGCGATAATATATAGAAAAGGCAGAATAACCAGCAAGCTGATTAAGCAAATAATGACTACAATAATGGTGTCAAACCAGGTTGCCTTAAGCTTCATAACCTCTACACTCCTGTTCTTGTTCTAGAATATGCCTTCCTCGCCAAGCAGCCTTGCCGCATAATTGGCCCCGAGGACCAGGATCAGACTGGCTACGGATTTGAACATGCCGACCGTAATCGCGAAGCTGTAATTAAATTGCTCCAGACCGACATGGTAGACGAACAGATCGAAGACATTGGAGACATCGAGGTTAAGGCTATTGGTCATCAGGAAGATCTGCATGAAGTTGGAGTCCATAGAGGAGCCCAGACGGAGCAGCAGCAGAATCACAATCGTACCCTTGATGCCGGGAAGCGTGATATGCCAGATGCTCTGCAACCGGCTTGCTCCATCCACCTTGGCTGCTTCATACTGCTCAGGGTTAATCCCGGCCAGTGCCGCCAGGAAGATAATCGTACCCCAGCCCGCATCCTTCCAGATGGACTGGAAGATGACCAGCGGCCTGAACCATTCGTTGCTGACCAGGAAGTTAGCGCTGCCGTCAAACCACTGGCCCAGGTAATGGTTAATGACGCCCGAAGGCCCGAAGAAGGAGATCGTAATCCCGTAAATCACGACCCAGGAGAGAAAATGGGGCAGATATACGATGGTCTGCGAGACACGCTTGAACACCTTGAGCCGCACTTCATTCAGAAGCAGCGACAGGAAGATCGTGAAGGGAAAATAAATAATCAGATTCAGCAGACTGATCAGCAGCGTATTTTTCAGCAACATATAGAAATCGGAGGTTCCGAAAAACTGTCTGAAATTATCCAGCCCCACCCAGGGACTGTCCATCATGCCCTTGAACGGGCTGTATTCCTTGAAGGCCAGAATAAGTCCTGTCATCGGGATGTAATGAAAGGTGAGAAAGTAGAGAATACCCGGTGCTGCCAATAAATAAAAGGGCCATAGCTGATGAAACCGTTTGGGGCGTAAAGCTCTCTGCACGGGCTAAACCTCCTTATCCGATTGGGCAAGTGGAGAGGGAAAGCCCCCTCCTTTGCCTCTGTGTATTGTGTTGTTTTACTTCGTGGAATGCTCTGCTTTATACTGGTCCAGCAGTTCCTTGGTGATCTGCACCCCCGGACCCTTAGTCCAGGCATCAATTTCCTTCTGCACATCCTCCCAGGCTCCCTCGCCCAGCACATACTTCGTCATTACTGCACTCATTTTCTTATAGCTGTCCGGATTCTTGCTGGCGTACTGTGAGTTGTAGCTGAGGAACGGATTCTCCACTCCGATCTTGCTGATCGTATCTAGAGTCGCCTTTTGCAGCGCCAGAATGTCCGGCTCCTTGGAGTTCGCGTATACATATGGATCTGCGCGGTTCTCCAGGATGAAATTGTTCGGCTTATCCAGCTCATATTGCTTCTTCTGCTCCTCGGTCTGCACCGCAACCCCATTCTTGAAATCGCTGGAATGAATGCCGGTGACACCCGCTTTGGAGAACGCTACATTCTCCTCGGAGGCCGTGAAATCAAGGAAGTCTACAATTTGCTGCACTTTATCCTCCGGTACGGAGCTTGGAACCGCCCAGAGTCCGTAGTACCCGGAGAGTACAGAAGCGCCCTTCTGTCCGTTCGCGCCTTCAAGCACATCGACAATCGCGATTTCGGCCTTCGGGTCCGTCTGCTTCAGCTTCTCTACGTTGGTCTCTACAATATCACTGACATTCCCGACAAAAGCACCCGCTGTACCGGCCAGGAACTTACTCCGCGCCTGCCCCTGGTTCTTCAGTACAGGCGCATCCTTGTCGATCAGGCCCTTGCTCCACGAATCTCTCAGCCACTCCAGGAAGGCCTTGTATTCCGGCGTCTGGAAATCACGGACTACGTTGTCTCCATCCAGCTTCCATACGTTAGGAATGCCAAAGGCATACTGGAGCGGGAGGACACCCGAGAACGGCCCGGGGCTGTTCACACCGTCTGATCCGTAGATTGTGAACGGAATGGTTTTGCCGCCGCCCGCAGGGTCCTTCTCCTTGAACACCGCAAGCGCATTCGTCAGCTCATCCATGGTCTTCGGAACCGGCAGATTATACTTATCCAGCCAGTCCTTGCGGATCAGGATATTGGCTTCACCTCCGCCGTAGAGACCGCGCGGCCGGGGAATCCCGTAGGATTTGCCGTCAATCTTGGCCCCGTTCCAGACCACCTCATCAATCTGGCTGATATTCTTGGTCTTCGCAAGGTAAGGCGTCAGGTCATGAAAAGCGCCCATTCTCACCAGGTTGTTGAATTTATCGTCCTTGCCGCCATCCATCAGCAGCAGATCATAGGAATCTCCGGCGGATACCGCTACTGAGAGCTTATCCGTATAGGCTTCGGATGGTACGAAGGTTACGTTCAGATCTACATTGCCGCGCTTCTCCAGATCCTCCAGCGCCTTGTTGTTCGTCATCTCCGGCGGATTGCCGAACAGAATCGTCATGGCCTTGATGCTGGCTGGCTTGCTAGCCGCGCCGCTTGGTGTGCCGCCTTCCGGTGCCGCTGTGCTGCCTGCCGCTGAATTTTTTTCTCCGCCGCAGCCCGCCAGTGTAGTTAAGGCTAACGCCGCTGTAGCCATAAGCGGTACAAGCTTTCTCTTGTAACTCATTGTCATCCCCCATTTGCTTGTATTGGTTGCGTTTACATCGTCCTTACACTTTGGATTATAGAAGACGCCGGAGCTTAAGAACATGCCGGATTCCAGCCAAAGTGTCACCATTTTTAAGATTTGCCGGGCCGCAGGTATCTCCCTGTTCTCCAATGTACTATAATCTGTATAGGATAGCCTGCCCGGTATCCGAAGTCCAAAACCTTTAACGGATGTGACTCTATGAATTCACCCTTTTTCAGCTTTTTGCGGCGGAGCTTCTATATCAAGATGATTGTGGTCATGTTCGCCATCTCGGTGGTTCCGCTGATTGTGCTGTCATTCATCTCTGTAAGCGTATCCAGTACGACAGTGGAACAGCAAGTGAACCGCCTGAACGCCCAACTCGTCAATCAGGTCGTGGACCGGATCGAATTAACCATGACCCGGCTGCGGGAGCTCAGCGAGCAATACTCGCGGATCTCGTCCATTCAAAGTGCGCTGGTCTCGCCTTCGGCCCAATATTTTGAAGAGGTGGTCCGCAAAAAGGATCTGATCTCCGTGCTCAGCGGCGCCTCCGCTATTATCGGGAATGTGGAGGGACTGCAGGTCTATTCCGCTGTCACCGGAGAAGTCCTCTCCTCCACGGAAGCCCCGGCCATGCTGGAGGAGTCCCCGTACCGGCCGCTGATTGAAGCCTACCTGGCTTCGGGACGGCCGAATCTTTTTCTGGACAAGCACTCGCTGCCTGAGCTGGCTATCCTTCATTCGTCCACCTATTATATCTCACGCGTTCCCTTCGACTTATACAAGGACCTGAAGGGCGTGCTGCTGATCTCCATGAACAATAGCCAATACCAGCAGCAGATTGAGAATATTCAGCTGGGGAGCGAGGGCTCCATCTCCCTGCTGACAGAAGACGGCCTGACCATTGCCACGACCAGCAAGCTGGAAAAGCAGGCGGATACGCAGCGGGTGCAGGAGATTCTGAAGCGCTGGAAGGAGCTGAAGCGCCCGGATCAGTTCGCGGCAGGCTCCTCTATTGTCTCTGTCAAACAAACCTCCACCTATGACAAGTGGATCGTACTCTCGGAGATTCCGTCCAAGGAGCTGACGGCCAGCGCCGAGATTATCCGCCGGACGGTCACTTATTTTCTGCTGATACTGGTCTGTCTGGGGGCGCTCTGTGTGATCGGCTTCGGATATCAGCTCTACCGGCCTCTGCAAGCTGTGAAGCGGCAGGTCGATGCTCTGAAAAAAGGGAATTTCGAGGCCCGGGTCACCCATTTCGCCAATAATGAGATCGGGGATCTGGGCAGGATGCTTAATACCATGGCTGTCCGCATTCAGGATCTGCTGGCAGACCTGCATGATTCGGAGGATCTGAAGCGCAAGCTGGAGATTCGGGCGCTGCAGTCGCAGATCAACCCCCATTTCATGTACAATACCCTCAATACGATCCGCATGTTCGCCATGATGAAGGATTATGAGAAGATCAACTCCCTGATGGGACGGCTGGTGGCCCTGCTGCGGTATTCGATGGAGAATTTCGAGCAGACGGTGCAGCTCCAGCAGGAGCTTGATTATCTGGCGGATTATGTCGGGCTGCTGAATATGCGCTACAAATGCCAGATTCACCTGGAGGCTGACATTGAGGAGCCGCTGCGGGGCATGATGATTCCGAAGCTGGGTCTGCAGCCGCTGATTGAGAACTCCGTATTCCACGGCATTCTCCCGCGCAAGGCACCGGAAGGGCATATCCGTGTGCGTGTATACAGAAGTCCCGGCGGGAGCCATATTATTGTACAAGTCGGGGACGACGGGATCGGTCTGGAAGAGAGCGAGCTGAGGAAGCTGCAGCTCCATCTCAAGCAGGAAGAGTCTGCCGAGAACATCGGACTGCAGAATGTATGGATGCGTATGAAGCTGCTGTTCGGGGCAGAGACACAGATCCTGCTCACAAGCGCTCCGGGCGAAGGCTTGAGCATCCGCATGCTGCTGCCGTCCGGTAACGTTCTGATTAAGGAGGAGCATCATGAATCACTATAGAGTTGTCCTTGTGGAGGACGAGATTCCGGCAAGAACGGTCTTTCGGCATTTCATTGAGGAGCGCGCTGACCTGTTCACCCTTGTCGGCGAAGCCGAGGATGGCCGGGACGGGCTGGAGCTGTTCCTGCAGCATAAGCCTGAGCTGATTGTTACCGACATCACGATGCCGGGCATGAACGGGCTGGAAATGCTGCGCGAGATTGAACGGAGCGGGGCCCGTGCGCCGCAGATCATTATCCTGACCTGCCATCAGGACTTCCATTATGCCCAGCAGGCCATTCATCTGAAGGCAGCCTCCTATCTGATTAAGGATGACTGCCTCTCTGATCCGGGCCTGTTGACCCGGACGATGGAGGAGCTGGCAGTCCTGGCAGATTCACGCGGCGAGACGAGGGAGAATTATCTGCAGCTGGAGCAGCAGGTCCGCCTGAGCGAAGTGGAGATCGAGCAGAGCCTGTTCCTGGACATGCTGCGCAGCCCGGAGGCTGAGGCCAAATGGCTGCGCAGTCTTGCAGACTCACAGCTTCCGCTTCACGGCCAGGGCTTCATGACCCTGCTCTTGGAGCTGGACCGCAACTCCCTGCGCTTCCCGATCGACCAGCTGGAGGAGCTGAAGCTGTGGCAATTCGCCGGGGTCAATGTGCTGAAGGAGCTGCTCGGCAGCATAGGCCCGCATAAGGTTATCGCCTTAGACAAAGGGCGGTTTCTTGCCCTGTATACTGACAGCTTGAAGACGGAGAGACCCCGCTTCCTGGAGCAGGTGCTGGAGTCCTTGGCCGCGAATCTGCGGATGAGCTGCATCGCCCTGCTGTGCAGCTTCGAACAGGGGCTGGAGGAGCAGCCGGAGGCGCTGAAGCGGCTGGCTTCGGCGCCGTATCCGTTCTTTTACCGCTGCAATGAGCTTATCGGTATTGGGGAGTGGGGGCAGCTCTCCAGCTTCCAGCGGATTCCCGAGCCGCAGAGCCGCTTCTGGAGCAAGGTGCTGAAGAAAGCGCTGCTGGAGCCGCATCTCAGCACGGCAGCTCTGGAGCAGGAGCGCCAGTCCCTGCACCGTCAGGCCATGGAGCAAGCCTGGGACCCGGAGCAGATCAAGTCCCTGTACCTGAGAGTCTTCCTGGATATGAGCCATAACGTAATTGGGGCGGAAGGCGGGGCGGACCTCGAAGCGGAGCTGCGTGTACAAATCGAGCTGTGCCAGACATTCGTATCCGTACATGAGATCACCTGCGATTATTTCCGCAAGCTTCAGCAGCTTCAAGAGGGCGGCCGCAAGATCGATGCCTCCATCACGCGTATCATTCAACAGATGCGTGAAGATCTCAGCTATCCCTACAAGCTGGAGGAGCTGGCGGCTTCGATCAATTACAGCGTGCCTTACTTCAGCTCCATGTTCAAAAAGGCCGTCGGCGAGAGCTTTGTCCAATATCTGACCCGCCTGCGGATCGAACAGGCCAAGCTGCTGCTGCTCACCACCGACCACAAGACCTTCGAAATCTCCGAATCCATCGGCTTCGAGAATTACCGGTCCTTCAACCGGATTTTCAAGAAGGAGACCGGCGTCTCCCCCTCGGATTACCGCCGGCAGGGGACACAAAACACATAAATTCAGGAACTAAACCGTGAGGGCAACATGGATACTCTTCAGCCAATTGTGGTCGGTTTTTCGATTACATTGGGTACGTGTGCCGTCCGCTCAAGCCGATTGTGTCCGGTTTACCGTAAACAACCCCCGCCTTCACCGGAAATCCGGTGAGGACGGGGGTTGCTCTTGTTAACCTGTAATCATCCATCAGGAACGGCGGTTCACGAACATCAGCATAAGCATGGAAATGACAATGATTGAGCCGACCCACATCCAGGCAAGCGTCATATTGCCTCCGTCCACCGCTACATAGATCGCGGTAGGCACGGTCTGGGTGCGTCCCGGGATATTGCCCGCCACCATAATCGTCGCTCCGAATTCACCCAGCCCGCGGGCGAAGCCGAGGACATATCCGGCAGCCAGCGAACGGCTGGCCAGCGGGAGAGTGACATAGCGCAGCACCTGAAGCTCGCTGGCTCCCTGCGCACGCGCAGCATCCTCAAGGTCCTTCTCTACCCCCTCGAAGCCTGCCTTGACCGTGCGGTATACCAGCGGAAAAGCCACCACGACTGCGGCAATTACCGCTGCCCCCCAGGTGAACAGGATCGTGTGCTCTGTGAACTGTTCATACAGCCTGCCAATCCAGCTGCGCCGCCCGAGGAAGACCAGCAAGACGAAGCCGACCACAGTCGGCGGCAGCACCAACGGCAGCAGCAGGACTGTTTCGACCAGGCTGTGTCCGAAGAACCGGCGTCCCGCCATCTTCCGGGCCGCCAGCGTGGCCAGCAGGAATACGATCACACTGGTTAATACCGCAATCTTGATGGACAGCCAGACCGGGGCGAAAAAATCGGTCCAATTGATCTCCATCTCTTTTCACCCTATCTAATAGAAGTTACTTATTTCGCTAATTGAAAGCCGTAGCCGGTAAAGACCGAGCTTGCAGAAGCAGTCTGCACATAGCTGTAGAAGGCTTTGGCCTCCACCTGATGCGACGAATCTGTGACAATGCCCACCGGATAGTTAATCGCCTTGTGTACATGGCCGCCTACAGTCAGGGCAATCTTCACCTTCTTCGAGGTTAACGCGTCTGTCTTGTAGACGAACCCTGCATCTGCATTCCCTGTCTCCACATAAGACAGCACCTGACGGACATCCTTGGCGAAGACCAGCTTACTTTGCAGCGTATCCCATACCTTCTTCGCGGTCAAGGACTGCTGGGCGTATTGTCCGGCCGGAACCGATTCCGGCTGGCCCACGGCTACTTTTTTGAAGGCTGGAGCGGTAAGGTCAGTAATGGTTGTAAGCTTCGTATTCGAATCGGAAGGAACCACGACGACCAACTGATTCTTCAGCAGCGGCATGTGGTCAGCGATCAACCCTTTGTCCACCAGCGCATTCATCTGCTTATCACCTGCCGAGAAGAACAAATCCGCCGGAGCTCCCTGCTCAATCTGCTTCTGTAGTGTACCGGACGCGCCATAATTGAATACCAGCTTAACATCCGGATGCTGCTTCTCATACTGCACGGCAATCTTGTCCAGACTATCCTGGAGACTTGCCGCTGCGGAGACAATAATCTCCGTCTTTTTGGCTGCCGCCTCAACATCCCCTGCTGAACCTGCCGACACGCCCGCCATCATAATGAATACTAGTAATCCTGTTAACCACTTCTTCAGCATGTTCCATTCCTCCCAATCGCTATTTCGTATATTTTGAACATATTCTAGCAAGTTAAATCGAATTATACAATATATTTGATTATGTTTGTGTATGTTTAGTTATAATTAGTATTAAAATCAGGGATTTCCCTCGTCCACACAGCAAAAAGCCCCCGCCTATATATAGGGAAGAGGCCTGTTCTAGGGGTATTCGTAATCATCTTTTCACCAGTTCCAGTTATTCGACCTTGAAAGCAACCTTGAAGCTTCCTTTGGTTTCTTCACCCTTGATTTCAATCCGGTATTTCCCGTCTTTATCGGCTTTCACCTTCTCAGTACCGGATTCATTGGTTGCCAGTTCAGTAAGCACCTGATTATCCGGTCCGTATAACTTCATAGACAACTGGCCTTCTTCCACCTTGGATTTATAATCGATACTGATCGTTTCGCCGCTTTTCATACTCAGTTTCTTCTCCTCTGTACCCGTAAAAAACTTGTAGGAGCCGCTTATTTTGCTCTTCGTGCTGGACCCGACGTACATTATTTTCTTATCGCAGGAAGTCAGCAGCACCGATGCCATGATGATTAAGATCCCCAGTGTCATCCATTTCTTGTTCATATGCTTAACACTCCTCTGTATAGATTAGATGGCCGCAGTGCGGACAACGGATACCTTGATTGGCTACATCAGATGCAGCGTGAATGTGGTGCTGCTTCCTCGCGAGGAGATACAGGATCAAACCGATGAAGTTCGGAATATAGATGACCGCAGTCATCCACAGCCAGGCATTCATCCGGCGCCGCGAGGCATCCTTGTAAATGAATACTGCAATTAGCACATTGAGGCTCAAGAACAGCAGGGCCAGCAGACTCATCACAATAAGCCAGGTCAGATTCTCCTCCACATAATCGCCCATATACGGACTTATGCTGTATCCCAGCGCAATGCAGCTGGCCAGAACGATTGCCGTCATCCCCCCAAAAACAAACTTCTCAACGGTGAAGTGAACTTTCATAAGATCCTCCTCCGCTTCCCATAGTACGGTACAATAGTAACGTTCCGGCAACCATTGGAGACAGAATGAACAGCAGCCCCATGCTGATCTTCCACTGCAAAGCAGCCGGACCGGCCAGGAAATACAGTCCCAGCACCATGAATACCAGCCATTGCAGAGCCACTAAAATGGAAATCGCGCCCATTGTCCTGCGCCCTTGTATCCGCTGGATCGTATTAGAGACAAGCTCTGGAGATGGCGTAACAGGCAGCTTGAAATATTCCGTCAGCAGCCGGTCTTCGTCTCTCGGCTCCTTCATTTAGTTCATCTCCTTCATTAACTTGTGCAGCAGCTTCTTGCCATGATTCAACCGGGATTTGACGGTTCCGAGGGGAACTCCCAGCACCTCCGCAATGCCCTCATAGCTGAACTCCTCATAGTAATACAGCATGAGAGGGGCAAGGTAACGTTTGGGCAGACTCCGCAGGCATTCCTCCAGGAACCGATGCTCCTCATGCCGCAGCAGCTCCTCTTCTGCCAATGGAGCCGGATCTCTAATATGAATATGCTCCGAATCCGAGGACAACCAGGTCCAAAGGGCATACACGCTTTTCCACTTCCGGTAGTGGTCACGGTACATATTGAACGCCACCTGGAACAGCCAAGACTTAAAGGGACGCTCTACATCATACTTCTCCAGCTTGCGGAGCACACGTACCCATACCTCCTGGAACAAATCCTCCGCATCCTGCCGGTTCAAGGTAAGATGGCGGCAGAACCGGTATAAATCATCCCTATACCTGACAATGAGAAGCTCAAGATGCTCATGTTGACCGGACTTGCATCCTTCAACGAGCTGTTTGTCGGTCATCATCTGTTCTCCGCCGCCCTTTCAACCTACATTACGAAGTGTTTTGGATATTGTTCGAAAATTCACAAAGTTATTTTCGGGAAAAGTTGCGACTACTGTTCATGGAACGCTGAGAAACGAATCTCCTATTCAAACAGAACAAACTCACCCTAACGGGTGGGATATGCTCGTGCCTTCCTTCATAATAACATTTCATTAAATAATCTCCCTCAAAATAAAGAGCTATCCCAACAGCCATTGATATGGCTTGGGACAGCTCTTGATAAGATCTTAATTTCAATTCTTCATCCGCGGGTCCAGCACATCGCGCAGGCCGTCGCCCATCAGGTTGAAGCCGAGGACGGTCAGCATGATGGACAGGCCCGGGAAGACTACGGTCCAGGGGGCCTTCTGGATAAACTGCCGGGAATCGGAGAGCATCTTGCCCCACTCCGGGTCCGGCGGCTGGGCGCCGAGTCCAAGGAAGCCCAGGGCCGCGGCTTCAATGATGGCTGTAGCGATGCCAAGGGTGCCTTGGACAATGATCGGCGTCAGGCTGTTCGGCAGAATATGGCTGAACAGAATCCGCCCGTTTTTCATCCCGATCGCCCTGGCCGCCGTAATGTACTCCTCGGACTTCAGGCTCAGCACCTTGGCCCGGACCAGCCGCCCATAAGTCGGAATGTTGACGATGGCAATCGCGTAGAGCGCATTCTGCAAGGAAGGCCCAAGAATAGCTACAATAGCGATGGCCAGCAGAATACTCGGAAAAGCCAGCAAAATGTCAAACAGACGGGAGATCATCATATCCATCCATTTGCCATAGTATCCGGCGAGTATGCCCAGTGCGGTGCCAACAATGATCGAGCCGATTACGGAGAAAAATCCTACCCAGAGTGAAATCCGTGCCCCGTAGATCACCCGGGTGAACAGATCCCGCCCCAGATCATCCGTACCGAACCAATGCTCCGCCGACGGCGGCTTCAGGCGGTTCACTAATTGCTGGGCCTTGAAATCATACGGAGCGATCCATGGCGCGAGCAGCGCAATCAGTACAAAGAACAGGATAATGCCAAGCCCGGCCATGGCCGTCTTGTTCTTACGGAAGGCCTTCCACGCATCGCGCCAGGGGCCGGAGGCTTGATCCGCCGGAGCCTCAGGAGGTGGAGCCTGTAGTGCTGCCTGTCCCATAGCTGCTCCCCCTCACTTGTAATTGATGCGCGGATCAATAGCGGCATACAGCAGATCCACCAGCAGATTGATGACCACAAAGATAAAAGCGATAATCAGAATCCCCGTCTGAATCACCGGATAATCCCGCGAGCTGATCGCTTCAAAGATATAACGCCCTACCCCGGGCCAGGCGAAAATCGTCTCGGTCAGCACCGCCCCTCCGAGCAGCGCCCCCGTCTGCAGGCCGATTACCGTCAGCACCGGAATGAGTGCATTCTTCAGCGCATGCTTATAGACCACGAGGAACTGCGACATACCCTTAGCCTTGGCTGTACGGATATAATCGGAATTCATCACCTCCAGCATACTGGAGCGGGTCATCCGGGCAATGACCGCCATCGGAATCGTGCCAAGCGCAATACTCGGCAGAATGAGATGCTTAATGACCGTCCACAGCTGGTCCCACCGCCCGGCCAGAATTGTATCCAGCACGTACAGGTTGGTTATCGTCTCCACCGGATTGCGCTGGTCCATCCTGCCGATGGATGGCAGCCAATGGAGCTTCAGCGCGAAGAGCAGCTGCTCCATCAGCCCCAGCCAGAATATCGGCATCGATACCCCAATGAGCGCGATGATCATAGCCGTATAGTCGAACCAGGAATTCTGCCTCCAGGCGCTGAGGATACCGGCGTTCACTCCGACGAAGGTTGCGAACAGCATACTGGCAGCCGTCAGCTCCAGCGTAGCGGCCAGATACGGTACGATTTCCTTGGCAATCGGCGTTTTGGTACGGATCGAAGTCCCCAGGTCCCCCTGCACCAAATGACCCATGTAGTTAAAATATTGCTGCAGCCAGGGCTTGTCGAGGCCAAGCTGGTTACGCAGCGCCTGCTTGGATTGCTCCGTCGCCTTCTGGCCGAGAATGGTCTCGGCCGGATCACCCGGAATGGCATGGATGATGGAGAAGACGATCAGGGTCATGCCGATCAGCACCGGAAACAGCACCATCACACGTTTTATGAGGTAAGAGTTCAATTCCGTTCACCTTCCAAAGGTGTATTTATTCAAAATAAATCTCACTGTAATATTCTGTCCCTGTCGGTCCGGGAACAAAGCCCTTCAGATTGGCCTTACCGGCCAGCAGCGGTGTGGTATGAACCAGCGGAATCCATGGCGCATCGGCTTTGATCATCTCCTGAGCCTGCTTGTACAGCTCGGTGCGCTTGCCCTGGTCTATCTCCTTCTGGGCGCCGGTCAGGAGCGTATGCAATTCTTCATTCACATAAAAGGCACGGTTATTGCCGGGAATAGCATCCTTGTCCAGCAGGGTGTACAGGAAGTTGTCAGGGTCACCGTTGTCGCCGGTCCAGCCGAGCATGAAGATATCGTCCTTCTCCCCGGCCTTGGTGTCATCGAGATAAGTGGCCCATTCCGGGGACTCAATCACAGTCTTGACCCCGATCTTCTCCCACTCTGCTTGAATCGCTTCGGCTACCTTCTTGCCGTCAGGCATATAAGGACGGGATACAGGCATCGCGTACAGGGTCACCGGGTCAGGCAATCCGTCAGGATAACCCGCTTCGGCCAGCAATGCTTTGGCTTTGTCCAGATCATACTCATAATCCTTCACGCTGTCGTTATAGCCCCACAGGGAAGGCGGCATAGGATTGACCGCAGCCTGAGCCTGGCCGGCGAAGAATGCATCGATAATCTCCTGCTTGTTGACCGCATGGCTGAGTGCCTGTCTGACCTTCACATTGTCAAACGGCTTCTTCTTGAAGTTGAAGCCGAGGTACGCCACATTGAACGGCGGACGCTCAATCTTGGTCAGAGCGCTGCTATTCTCCAGCGTGGACAAGTCGTCCGGGCTCAGGTCTTCCATCAGGTCGATTTCCCCGTTTTGCAGCGCCGTGAAGCGGGCCGAGTTGTCCGGGATCGAGCGCACGATGACTTTGTTCAGCTTGGGAAGCCCTTCCTTCCAGTAGGCAGTATTCTTATCCAGCGTGATGGAATCGTTGCGCTTCCACTCCTTGAACACGAACGGGCCCGTCCCTACCGGCTCATTCTTGAAATTCTCCTTCTTCTCCTTGATCCCAGCAGGACTGGCAATTCCGAAGGTGGTCATGGCGATATTCTGCAGGAACGGCGCCTGCGGCTGGTTCAGTACAAATTGAACCGTCGACTCGTCCACCGCCTTCACTTCCTTGATCACCCGCGACCCGTCCGGGCCGAACATGGAGTCATAGTAGTCGAAAGAATCGCCTTCGAATTTGTATTCACTGGCCGGATCACTCCAGCGCTGGAAGTTGAACACAACGGCCTCGGCGTTGAAATCGGTTCCGTCATGAAACTTCACGCCGGGATGCAGCTTGAAGGTGTAGCTCAGCCCATCCGGCGTTACTTCCCAGCTGTCGGCAAGGGAAGCCTGGACTTCGGAGGTGCCCGGCTTATATTCGAGCAGCGAATCGAAGACCTGATGGGCAATCTTCAGCGACTCCCCGTCCGTCACAATCGCCGGGTCAAGGGAAGCCGAGTCGCCCCCGCGCCCCAGAATCAGGGTATCCTGTGCTGTCCCGGATGTCTCAGGTAGGCTTGCCGGAGCGTTCGTTGCCCCCGTATTCCCTCCGGTATTTCCTGTGTTGCCTGCGTTGCCTGTGTTGTTCCCTCCGCCGCAGCCGCTGAGCGCGAGCCCCGCGCCAAGCATCAGTACCAATGCGAGATTACCCCATTTCTTCATCTCCAGAAAGCTCCCTTCTTTCATTGAAATATCAAAGTGTTTATATAGAGCGGTGCAGGTAGCACAGCTATAAACCAAGGTTCTTCTGTATATGGCTCTAAGATGCATGCGGATCAGGCAAGCGGTGTATTGGCTTCTCCATCATAGAGATGACAGGCTGTGAAGTGTCCGGCTTCTGTCTCGAGCAGCGGAGGTCTGATCACCCGGCACCGCTCCATCACGCGCGGACAACGCGTGTTAAATGCACATCCGACTGGCGCATTGGCCGGACTCGGTACCTCCCCCTGCAGAATGATCCGCTCCTTGCGGATATCGGGATCAGGTTCAGGAACCGCAGAGAGCAGGGCCTGCGTATAAGGATGTTGCGGCCGGGCATAGAGCGTATGCTTGTCCGTAATTTCGACAATCCGCCCCAGGTACATTACTGCTACCCGGTCGCAGATATGCTTCACCACACTAAGATCATGGGCGATAAATATGTAAGTTAAGCCGAATTCCCGCTGCAAATCCTGCATGAGGTTAATGACCTGGGACTGGATCGATACATCCAGCGCAGAGACAGGCTCATCCGCGATAATCAGCTTCGGATGGAGTGCCAGCGCTCTGGCAATGCCAATCCGCTGGCGTTGTCCGCCCGAGAACTGGTGAGGGTAACGCTGCAGATGCACCCTGGACAATCCGACCACATCCGCCAGCCGCTCCACCTCTGCCTTACGCTGCCTGGCATTGCCGGTGGCGTGTACAATCATCGGCTCTTCGAGAATACGCTGCACAGTATGACGCGGGTCCAGAGAGGAGAACGGGTCCTGGAAGACGATCTGCATCTCCCGGCGCTGCTTCCGCATCTCTTCCGCAGACAGCTTCGTAAGCTCCTGCCCTTCGAACCAGATCTCACCCGCTGTGGGCTCAATCAGCCGGAGCAGCGCGCGGCCGGTGGTCGATTTGCCGCAGCCGCTCTCTCCTACCAGACCGAAGGTCTCGCCCTTGCTAACAGCGAAGGAGATATCATCCACAGCCTTCACACTGCCGCGGTCCCGGCTGAAGAAGCCCTTGTTCAGCGGATAATACTTCCGGAGTCCCTTGACCTCAAGCAGGCTCTCACTCATACCGCATCCTCCTGTGGACTGTCATGCAGCCAGCATCTGCAGCTGTGCTGTTCCTCTTGCCGTGTCAGCGCCGGAAGGCTCTGCATGCAGAGCTCCATGACCTCCGGGCAGCGCGGTGCGAACCGGCAGCCCTGCATATCTGTGCTGAGAACCGGCACATTACCCGGAATGGAGTAGAGACGTTCCTTAGCTTCATCCATCCGGGGGACGGAGGCAATCAGTCCTCTCGTATAAGGATGCAGCGGATTTTTGAAAATATCTCGAACACTGCCTTCCTCCACCACCTTGCCGGCATACATCACAGCCACACGGTGGCACATCTCAGCCACTACGCCAAGATCATGGGTAATCAGCATGACAGCAGTGCCTTGCTCCTCATTCAACTGGCGGATCAGCTCCAGAATCTGGGCCTGAATCGTTACATCCAGCGCGGTTGTCGGCTCATCGGCAATCAGCAGCTCCGGGCTGCAGGAGATCGACATGGCAATCATGACACGCTGGCGCATGCCTCCCGAGAGCTGATGCGGGTACTCGTCGATGATCGCTTCCGGCCGGGGAATTCCAACCTTGCGCAGCATACCGACAGCATGCTCCCGCGCCTCCTTCCTGGAGAGGCCGCGGTGCAGGCGTACCGTCTCCATAATCTGCTGGCCAACTGTGAATAAGGGATTCAGCGAGGTCATCGGCTCCTGAAAGATCATGGAGACCGAATCTCCCCGGATCTTGCGCATATCCTTCTCCTTCAGCGGGACAATATCGCGGCCCTTCAGCAGGATGCGTCCGTCTACAATTCTCCCTGAGGGGCTTGGGACAAGCTTCAGAATAGATAGGGAAGTAACGCTCTTGCCGCAGCCCGATTCCCCCACCACGCCCAGAACCTCGCCCGGGTTAATGTAGAGATCGACACCATCCACTGCAGGAACCTCACCGCGGCCCGTTAAAAAGTGAGTATGCAGGTTTTCAATGCTCAGAATCGGCTGGATCAAGTCTCTCCCTCTTTTCTGTTAAAAATTGAACGAAGGTCAAATGACTAGTTAGGAAAAATTATTTAAAAAAGTTAGATATATTAACCAATACCTAACATACTAAGTGATATAATTAACATTAGATACATATTACTGTTATTTAATGTATAACATTGCTATGGATATCCTATCTAGGCAAGGGGAATTTGTGCATATAACTAACCCTATGAATTTTATATGAATATATCAGAGCATAAAAATCCGGGGAAAATATACTTATCGTTATTTGTACAGCGACAGCCACTTCTCCAGTTGATGCTTCAGCACATCCCGGTAGTACAGCGGCTCCATAATCTCAGCCTCTTCCTTGTATTTCATAATCCAATGGACGAAGCCGATGTCCTGCTCCACAGCGACCTTGAAGTGCAGGCTGCGGTTCTGGCGGTCCACTCTGCTCGGCTTCACAAACATTTCCTCCTGCTTCAGCCGTTCCATCATCCGCTGCGAGAATTTGACTCTGAATTCAACCTGCAGGCTGTCCTGCTCCAGGGACCACTTCTGCTCCATGAAGGACTGCAGATCGAACTGATCTTTGGAGAACCACCTGTCCAACTGATTCACACTGGAGAAGCCGTTAATATGAAAGGTACGGATAATTCCGAAACGGTGACAGAAACCAATCAGGTGAAAACGATTCTCTAGCGGGACCAGGCAATAGGGATCAATCCGGATACCTTTTTCTTCGTAGGCATTCTCACTATAGTCGGCCTGTATGCTTCTCTGCTTCATCACGGCATCCAGAATGTCGGTCAGAAAGAGGGGCTGGTCTCCCTGAGATCTGCTATTTTCCGTCCAGTTTGGTCCGGCTTCCTTTTTCGTACGCTCCATTGTTTCTTCCCTTTCTGCCTTTTGCTTATAATCTGCCGCCATCACTTTCTCGTATGCATCTTCAAAGCCCGGGGGCAGCAAAGGTTTGATCTCCGCCATAATACTGCGCAACTGTGAAAAAGCCTCTTCTTCCTCTTCTGACCAATCCAAGGGGTACAGCGCGAAATTTCCGATAAAAGCATACCCCTTGCCGTGTCCCATATGAGTAATGGGGATATGCATGGCACTGAGCGCATCCATATCCCGATAAATCGTTCTCTCGCTGTTGCCGCATCGTTCCGCCAGCTCACGGGCCAGAATTCCCGGTTTGGCTTGAACTAGCGTAATGATGCGCATCAGCCGGATCAATCGGTCTGTCATATTCAGTTCTCCTTGACTTATGGTAAAATAGACCCATTATTTTTAAATAAACTAGTTATATATATCTATAACCAAGGATGTAATAACCGAGATAAGAAAATATAATAGAACTATTTTACTATGTTACCACATTTAGATATTACGCCTTTCTTTATCTGCTCCGCCGGGTGTGATACTATATTTGAGCCCTATGTATGGGTAATTCCTATTCTATCTACGCAGCTTCCCTGCAATTATCTCATTCCTGTCCTGCTGAGCGGCAGATTCTCTGCCTCCAGTCGTTTATACAGTGATTCCGCTTCTCTGAGCAGCTGCATATCCCCGGAGCGGGCAGCCATCAGGAGTAGTTGATCGGCCTGCCTGTGAAGAATCTCCGAGGGCACTTCCGGCTTGTTCTTCATCCGGGCCTCCTGGGCTTCCGCGATTAGCGCCTCTGTCTGCAGCAGTGCCAGATGCTTCTCCACATGGAAGCAGGAATGTGCCCCCAGCAGGTCGGTACGATGGGAATATTCGATTCCCAGCTTCTTGAGCGGCAGCTCGCGGATACGCTCCACCGTAGGCTGCTTGTATTGCCATTGCAGCCAGAGGGCTTCATGTATGCCTGCAGGCATACCCGCCATGATGAATTCCAGGGCGATGTACCTGCGCTGCCCGGAATGGATTTTGCCAAGCTTCAGGAGCAGTGATCTCCCCTCTCCTTCTTCTGCACTACACCCGTAACATCCTGTTACCTTGACATGACTTTCGAGCCAGACACGCAGCTCAATATCCCTGGCTACCACCTTGCGGCTCTTCTTGCGGAAATCTTCGCCTTGCGACACTCCTTTCCACTCCACCAGCAGCACTACTTTCTTGGCACCGCCCGCCAGAATACGCTCCTGGCTCCATGTAAACAACGTCTGAATACTTGCTTGCATATTTCCACCTCTTTCTTAATTTGGGTCTTCTATTAATGTACCAATATTGGCGGACAACTCCTTGTCATGGAATGTATGTTCGGTCCTATAATATCGACAAAAAAAGAGCCAACCTCCCCCTAAAGGGGATTGCCTCTTTACGAAAGTCTATCCTTTTGTCAAAATATGACGAACAAAGTTTTACGCATTACATCAATCTAACCCGTCTGCCCGCCTTCTCATGCCGGAAGAACAGCCCAAGGGCCCAGGTTGCACACAGCAATGCGAAGAGGAAGAACAGGAGTGACCACACAGGGGCCGGTAAAATGGTTAATCTGGACAGATTCGCTGCATCCCCTGCCCGGGAAGGTGTCACAACGGAAGCATAGACCAGGAATAAGGTCCCCATTACGGACTCCTCCAGGGTCAGGAACGCAAGAAACAGGTAGTACACCTTGCTGACCTTCGGCCAGAGGAACAGCATCGCAGCATTCAGCAGAATGAAGCCGCTCAGCCAGATCATCCCGAAGCCACCCCTCACATAGAGCACAAGCATAATTAGCGCAACCATGCTGGCCAGAACCAGCCCCCATTCCCGCTTATCTCTACTATAGAAATAGAAGAGCAGCAACGCAAACAGTGAAGCCAGAGGATAACCCGCCAGCGACACCAGGATCGCCTTGCCTCCGGCAGCAATCGCCGAATAGGTCACACCGCTGTGATCAGAATACAGCTCAATGCGCAGCACATTGCCGGAGAGCAGCAGAGTCATCAGCGCGTGGCCGAATTCATGGAACATGGTATCCAGATTACGGAATAAGGAGGAGAACGGAATAAACCGGGTTAACAGGGCGGAGCCCGCCAGGAACAACAGTGTTTTGAGCCATTTATTCATTGAATACAGCCCCTTTCCGTTCACAGTATACGTTAATTTGCAGCGACACTCAATATCGCGGGAACCATCTCTGGCTTAACGCTGTATTACCTGTATGGTTCTCTGTATGGTTCTCTGTATGGTTCTCTGTATGGACCTGAAGGGTAATTATGCCTACAGCCTTCCAGGTTGTTCAAACGGCAAGCAGCTATGATAAAATAGGAAGACAATAGCTCTAACAGGTGGTGATCAGTTGATGAAAAGACGGGTAACAGGAGTGATGCTGAAGCTGCTGGGTTCGTCCCTGCTTCTGCTTGGCCTTACTCTCACTTGGCCTGCCCCCGAGGCCAAGGCCAATTATCTGAATGATATATACAATGGAATACAGAGCTTCTCGGAGCTTCCCGGAGAAGTCACCAAGCTGCAGGAGAGTTACCAGAAGACTGCAGAAGAGCTTCAGCAGACGAAGGAGGATCTCGGTGAAGCCAAGGACCAGCTGACGGACAGCCTGCAGCAAATGCAGACGTATCAGTCCCAGAATGCCGCCCTGCAGGAGCAGAACCGTCAGCTCAGCCAGGTCGTGGACGAGCTGAAGAACGACCGGACAGCGAGAGAGAATTATTTCAACCGGATCAAGGTGACGGTCATCTCCGGGATTGCTCTTCTTCTCGGCTACTTCCTGCTGATCCGGGTGCTGCGCTTCACAATGCGCCACCGCTCCAGAAGAAGTGACCGGCTGCGTTAAGGAGGATGAATGAAGAATGAATATTGACATTCAGGATGAAGGCGACAGCGGCAGCGGACAGGCGGTTGCTTTTACTATTCAGGAGAACGAGGAGGTCCATGTGCTGCACCCGCAGCAGATTATTGCTTACCAGGGCCCTTCGGCAGGACGTGCCGACCGGTTCATGGATGTGAAGGGCATGTACCGCAAGCGCAAGCTGATCCGGGCGGATCTGACCGGCCCTTGCCGGTTCACAGCCGCGCTGCCGCCCGGCTACCGGGTCAAGACCATCCAGCTCGACAGCAAAAGCGATCTGCTCTACGACTTCAGGCATCTCTTCTTCTACAGCAAGGGAGTCACGATGCAGACGAGAGTCCTGAGCATGAAGAATATGCTGATTACCCGTGATATCGTCAAGGTCAAATTCTCCGGCCGCGGCAGCATAGGCATTCTGACAGAGGGCACGGTCTGCGAAGCGGAGCTGCATCCCTTTGATCCGCTGTATGTCGATGCCGGGAGCATTATCGCTTATCCTGAGAACGCCAAGCTGGAGCTGACGGTCTACGGCAACCATCTCGCCAGCCAGCATATGAGCTATCACTGGAAGATGACCGGCCACGGGCCTGTGCTGTTCCAGGCCGGACGCCAGAGCAGACGCTTCGAGCGCGACAATAATGAAGATGGCATAATCAAGCGATTCCTGCGGGAGGCACTGCCCTTCGGCGGTGTATTTATTAAGTAAGTGGAAACGGCATTGCCGTCTTTTTAAAGGACGGTACCGTTTCAGCGAGAAATAGAAGGATAAGTTATCGTGTGAAACATATAAATTCTTATATTTTAAGCAAAGAGCGCCCGCATGTGTAACGCGGGCGCTCTTCTATATGTCCTGTGCGGAATTACGCAAGTGGAAACGGCATTGCCGTCCTTTAAAAGGACGGTACCGTTTCAGCGAGAAATAGAAGGATAACGTATAGCGTGAAACCTATACGTTCTTATATTCCAGGTAAGCGTTCAGCATCCAGGCTGTCTTCTCTACACTTGTCCGGATTCCGATCAGCAGATCGGCGGTAGGCTGGTCGCTGACCTCCTCTGCGCTAGTAATGCCCTGCTTCAGCTCTTCAGCTACGGCAGCGAAGTCTTGAACCAGCTGTGCCACCATTTCCTTCGCGCTCTCACCGCCCGCGGCTTCCTTCAGGCTGGAGAGCTTCAGGTACTCTGCCATGGTGGAAGCAGGGCGTCCGCCGATGGCGAGCAGCCGTTCAGCCAGCTCATCCACATAACCCGCAGCTTCGTTGTACAGCTCTTCGAATTTCTCATGCAGCGTGAAGAATTGAGTTCCGCTGACATACCAGTGGTAGTGATGCAGCTTCACTCCCAGCAACGTCCAGTTCGCGGTCTGACGGTTCAGGACAGCATGCAGTGCAGTGTGGCTATTAACTTGTGTACTCATTCAAAAAACCTCCCGGAGTGTGTATTTTACAACGTATTGTATTTAGACTCATTCTAAATCTATATACAATTTAACATACTTTTTTACGTATTGCAATCTATTGTCCTGCAGCCTTGATGTATTGCACATTCTAGCATTCTTCCGGGAGCCTATCCTATAATTTGAATCACAATTCTGCAAAAGCACATGGATTGACATAAATCACCTGAACCGGAAGAGAAGCTTACATCCCTCCCGTAGGATGTCCCTTATACCGTAGGGATATCCTTCTCTGCCGCCCGTCCCAAGCCGCTGCGGAAGATGGCGCGCATCTCCTCCCGCTTGCTTTTGGGACTAAGCACATATACCGTATCTCCAGGTTCAATAACCGTGCTGCCATGCGGCGTCACAATGGTCTTGTTCCGTATAATGGCCGTGAACAGAATATCGTCCGGCAGGCCGATCTCTGCAATCTGCATGCCCGCAATCGGCATCTGCCGCTCAATTCCGATATGATTGAATTCGGAATCGGTCTTCCCGAGCGCGACCAGCTCCATCAAGGAGGGCTGGGACCCAGGCTCCCGGCCCACCAGCCTCAGCCGCGAGGCCAGAGGCGAAATGGTGGTTCCCTGAATCACTGCCGAGGTCAGGACCACGAAGAATACGACATTGAAGAATAGCCTGCCATGCGGCAGCCCCGCGAGCAGCGGGTAGGTCGCCAGGACAATCGGGACGGCTCCCCGGAGCCCGGCCCAGGAGATCAGTAGCTTTTCACGGAAAGAGAACCGCGACACAAGCAGGCTGAGGAATACGCCAAGCGGTCTTGCTAGGGCCATCAGGATGACAGACAGCAGCAGCCCTTGCCAGGCCACAGCCGCCAGCTCCTGCGGGAAGACCAGCATCCCGAGCAGAATGAACATGGCAATCTGCATCATCCAGGCGAAGCCATGATTGAAGTTCATAATGGTGCGGTGGTACATCAGCTCGGAATTCCCCAGCACCAGGCCCATAACATAGACGGCAAGCAGCCCGCTGCTGTGTACCATGGCCGAGACCCCGTAAGTCAGAACTGCGAAGCCGACCGCCATGACCGGATACAGCCCGGTGGAATCCAGATTAATCCGGTTAATCAGATACACTGCAAGCTTGCCAATGATGATCCCGATCAGCAGCCCTACCCCCATCTCCCAGAAGAACGACAGCACCAGGCTCCAGACTGCAGTATCCGGGTGCTGCACCCATTCAATCAGCGACACGGTAAGGAATACAGCCATCGGATCATTACTGCCGGATTCGGCTTCAAGCGTCGAGGTTAGCCGTTTGTCGATATTTTTGCCGCCCAGCACGGAGAATACCGCCGCTGCATCTGTGGAGCCGACAATGGCCCCGAACAGGAAGCTCTCCGCCCAGGGTACACCGAGTACGAATTTGGCAAAAATACCAACGATCACCGTAGTCAGCAGTACCCCGAGTGTAGCAAGCGACAACGCCGGCTTCAAAATCGGGCGAATATCCTTCATGCTCGTCTGCATGCCGCCCTCAAACAGAATCACCACCAGGGCAAAAATGCCGGCAATCTGCGTGAGTGAAGCATTGTTGAAATAAATAAAATGGCTGAGCACCATGCCGGCTGCAATAAACAGGACCAGAGCAGGCATGCCAAAACGGGTGGAGAATTTGGTGGAGAGCACGGCGATCAGCAGCAAAGCCGCCAGCAGCAGGATGATTTGATCTGCAAGATGAGTCATGAACCGGTTCACACCTTCCCCGGAGCCGGGTATCCGCCATAGCCCCATTTACTTCATAATAATGTTTATGATTCCAGGGCAGAAAAAAACCCCGGTGGGCTGAATTCCACGGAGGTTATTATGCCGTCCTTCATTCTCTTGAATACACCTGCAGCTCCTGAATCGACCAATAGTTGCCGCCGGAGCCTGTCTGGGTAATCTTGATATGCCGGGTCTTGACCGGAGCAAACGTAATCTTGGTCTTCTCCAGCTGGCCTTTGCCCGCTGCGACCTGTCTCCAGCTCTTGGCATCATCCGATACCTGGACAGTGTAGCCGCGCGGATAATCATATGGCGATAAAGGGTAATCCATGTCTATAGCTTCTACCGTATGTTCTGCGCCCAGATCAATCTGGAAATACTCCCCCGAAGCCTGATGCTTGACCGTATCCCAGCGGGTCCGCCGGTCTCCGTCAATGGCACCTGCCGGATTGGAAGCCTCCTTACTCACACTGGACGTCACCTTCCAGCCTGCCCGGTCCAGCGGGACAAGTCCGGTTGCTGTAATCTGTGTCTTCTCTGACATCACACCAGAGCCGGACACTCTTACAGCATAAGTATAAAGTGTGCCTTCCTTCAGCTTGCTGTCGTTATACTCCGTTCCCTTCACCGCTGTAGCGATGACCTTCAGCTTCTCGTCCGGGCCGTCCGCCCGGAGCACTTCATAGCTTGCTCCGGGGGCTTCCAGCCAGTTCAGATGCATCGATAATCCCTTGACAGCAGTCGCCTTCAGGCCCTGCGGCGCCGTATCCGCTACCTCGGAGGAAGGCTCCAGAATATACTGCACGCCTTCTCCCGGAGCCAGCGTCTCCGTGAATTCCAGCTCCGGCGAAGCGGCTCTGCCGGTTACATAGCTGCGGGCCTCCTCATAAGTATCGCCCTTGCCGAACCGTTCTCCTTCGTACACTGTCTTCTTCGGCATTGTGACCTTGACCTTAACGGTCTGCTCGGTGCGCTCGAAATTGACGAAGTTCACCAGCACCTTGTTCGATGTCGCCTTGCTCCCCGCCAGCGGCTCAAGCGTGGAGGTGTCCACTGCTCTTACGTAGACCAGCTTATCCTTCAGCTCCTCCTTATTGCTGATCTGGTAGGTCAGCGGAGCGCCGTGTGTGGCATAAGCCAGATCCAGCCTGCGCATGATACTGACGCGGGATTCTTCGCCTTCCTTGGTGTAGTAGATCTCTGTAGCCGCCGGATCATGATCCTCCAGATTAAAGCCGTATTTGAACAGGCTGAAATTCTTGAAGAAGGCGGCATGCTGCACGAACATATCCGCATAGCCGAGATGTGCCCGCATAATCCGGTCGAACACCGCCGAGGTCCGCTGCTTGGCCCCGTATTGATACGCATCTACATGAGAGTCCGAGGTGCCGAACTCGGTGGCGAGCATTTTTTTGCTAAGGCCGTCTACCGATCCCCCGAAGGTCTTCAGGTTCTCCGTGAAGCTCCCGCCCTGTCCGAAAATATAGGAATCGCCATAAGAATGTCCATTCGTCAGATCCGTTACCGCCTCCAGCTCATCACGCTGCTTCGGGTCGCGTTCCCAGCCGTCGGGGTCTCCGCACTGCTTCACCGGCCCCTTCTGGTTGCCGCACGAGTCTTCGCTGTAGCCCGGCCAGTAGGCCCATCCGGGTGCAACCGTCTGCAAATGGGGCGCGATCGTCTTACCCTTGCTGTTCAGCCACTCGGCTATAGCCAGATTGACCGCTTTGGAACGGTTGAACAGGCCCGGTTCGTTATCCACCTCGTAATACTGGAAGTACGGGCTGTACTTCTGGAAATAATCCGTCAGCTTCTTCTCCGCATCCCCCGGCAGCGTTCCGTCCGCCTTCAGCTTGATATCGCCTGTGTACAGATAGAGCGCTACGGCCTGCATATTGTAATCCTTCAGGACCTTGTAGTACTCCTCCATCTTCTCACAGGAACGGCCCACATCGCTGGCACAGCTGGTACGCATGATATTGCCGCTGTAGGCTACGCCCAGCCACTTCATAATATAGGGCAGATGCGTAACCGCCCCCTCGTCAAAATAAAACTGCTTGTTATTGACCACCGTCCCGGTCACCGTATAGCTGCCGTGAATCGGCTCCTTAATCGGAGACTTCAGCGCCTCCAGACTGAGATTATCCCATGTCCACCAGTTGTACTTATCCTCAGCTTCTGAGGAATAGATTCCCCTGGCCGTCCGCAGCGTCAGCTCGTTGGTGCCGCTGATGAGCTGCTCTTTGGGAATGTACAGCTCATAGGTTTTGCGGAAGTCGTATTTGCTGCCTGTTCCGGCAATCCCGGCGATCTGAATGATGCCTGAGAGCTGACGGTTGGTGAATACGCCCATCTGGGGTACGGATTTGTACGCATCGATAATGCTCACGCGAAATAAGACCCCGTGCTCCGGGATCTTATCCAGCTCATACTGAATCCGCAGCTCCGGGTTGGTCTCCCCGTGCAGGCCGGAGGGAAGTGACTTCAGCTCTGCCGACCTGGCAGTGGTTGAGGCTATGCTGAGCGTCTTCTTCACCCCGCTTGACCCTGCCGCCTTGAACTCATCGGCAGAGCCGTCATGCTTGCCAAGCTTCCATAGAACCGTTCCTTCCGGCATCTCAGGACCGGCATCCTTAGCCGCCGACAATGAAGACAGATCCACATCCGCTTCACCGTCCTTCGTCCCGTAATCTCCGAAGATAGAGACGGACAACAGAACCAAGATGATCAGTGCTGCAAATTTTAGTAGCCTGTGGAGATATTTACCGGGTTTCTTTTGAACTCTAGTCCTCATTCCCTTGTCCTCGCTTTCTTCCGGAATTCTATGCTGTACCGGGATAACGTTACGCTTCTTCTGCTGCGGGGCTTCCTTAAGGAAGCGTCAGCGCACTCTGGGGAATTATCATCTGCTTCTGGCTCTGGCTTCTCCACATCAGACTGACGCTGGCATCCCCGCGGTTCTCGTAATACTCTACCTTGATGGCGTAGGGGGTATTTGCGGAAAGTGTGATGCTGCCCTCCTTGCCCGCGCTGCTCTGATTCTTCCAGCTGTCGATCAGGAGCTTGCCGCCGATCCATACGCGGATGCCGTCATCCGAAGAAGCGGTAAACGTATACTTTTCACTGTAGAGAGGCTTAAGGGTCCCGGTCCAGCGTACCGAGAATGCATCCTTGGGCAGGCCGGAGGCCGGTGAATTGCCATGCCAGTTGAATTGAAGGGTGCTGTCGTTACGGGTAAGCAGCGGTGTGCCGGACAGGTCCATATTGCCATAATACTGGCCCCTCAGGCCATTCCTTGAGCTTACAGCCGCCGCATGGGTTTTGGTACCCACCGCAAGCTTATAGTCCTCCCGCGATACCGTGTATTTATGATTCATAAAGCTTTGAATTTTCACGGTCGGGTTATTCTCAACCAGCATCTTGCCCCATGTCATCGTATATACCCATTTGCTTTGTTTTTGAGACATGATGACAGGGTCTGGAAGCTCTCCGCTCTCCCCGATTCCGATCGGTTTGCCGCCCGCAAGCTTCAGGAGGCTGTCATAATAGGACTGCTTGAAATCATTGTCATAAATATCGGCGGCCAGAATATCCACCTTGGCGGTGCCGGGAAAATAGGCGTGATACGGCTCAGACGACTTATTGGGGGCATTCGGATTCCACACCCACAGCAGATTGTTCAACTTATGCTTATTCACCATGCGGTCATAGACCAGGTCCCAGAGCTTCGCAAAATCATCCTTCTGCCCCCACCAGAACCAGCCGCCGTTCATTTCGTGATAGGGCCGCCATAACACCGGAACTCCGGCATCGCGCAGCTCGCCCAGATACTTGGCCACTTCATCCAGCTCAGCAACTAATGCTTTGTACTGCGGCGTTCCGGGAGTGACGTACTGCTTGAATTGATCCTGGCTAAGCGGCTTCTGCACATTGGTCCATACCGGCGCGGTTCCCGGCAGATTCTGATGGAAGGTCATGGCGACAATGCCGCCGCCCTCATGCCATCGTATGGCGCTGTCCACGACAGCCTGACGCTGTCTGGCAATGATCTCCTTAGACTGGTTGCCTATGGCTCCCAGCTCATAGCCATGCAGAACGGCATAGCGGCCGCTTGTTGTGCGGAGCTTATTATTGAATTCATCGGGGCTCTCCAGGTAATCATGCTGGCCGGATATCATCCCCTTGCCGCTAAGATCACTAAGATAGCTTAACAGTGCGGAAGCCTCCTTGGAGGCCGATGGATTAATGGGTTTAATGGGCCCCATGGGAGCGGAGGCGGCAGGTGCCGTAACCTTAGCGGCTGCGGGCAGACTGCGCCCTTCCCCCCATGGAAGTAATGAAAGGATAAGGATTAGAGGAAAAATAATTGTATATAGCCTGTACTTACGGTAAGTGTTCAATGTAATCTCCTTTCTCCAGCCACACTCTCAGGCAGGCCCCGGAGGTTAAGCCTCGCGGATTATCTACCTTTCTATAGCTTAGTAGCCCTGCTGGTAAGCAGGGCCATTAAGAGTGGCTTACAGGATTTATAATTGTAACGTCTTAACCAGTAACAGCGCCAATGATGAACACAGCTGCGGACCTTATGAGCTTAGGAAGCGGACGGGAGGAACAGCGCGCTTGCCGGAACGGTACCTTTGGATTGGCTTGGACTCTGCCACATTAGCCGCGCTTTTGCATCCCCTTGATTCTCATAATACTCTACCTGAATATCATACAGCTCGCCTGCGGTCAGGCTGATGCTGCCCATGCGTTCGGTGCCGCTCTGCTTCACCCAGCTGTCAATCACAAGCTCACCGTTAACCCGTACGCGGATACCGTCATCGGAATTGGTATAAATCTGATACGTCTCTGTGTACAGCGGCTTAATCTTCCCGCTCCAGCGGACAGAGAAGAAGTCTATACCGATAGCAGCATCCGGCGAGCCTTGGCGCCAGTTGAAATCAAGCACCGCATCGGTGCGCACTGCAGCGGGTTCGCCCGATAGCGTCATGTTATTGAAGTATTCCGCGTACAACCCATTGGCAGCAGGGACTTCTACCGGCAGATCCACCGGTGTTGCTGTAGGAGAAGGAACGGGAACAGGAGCCGCTGTCGGTGTTGGTGCCGGTGTTGGCGTTGGTGTCGGTGCTGCTGTCGGCGTTGGTGCCGGTACTGGCGTCAGTGTTGGTGTCGCTGCTGGTGTTGGTGTTGTTACTGGTGCCGGCGTTGCTGTTGCTGCTGGTACCGTTGTCGGTACTGCTGTTGCAGCCGGAACAGGTATGGATATGTTGCCTGCTCTGGAGAAAAGCGCACTTGCAGGTACGGTTCCCTTCACCTGGCTAGGGCTCTGCCACATCAGATGGACATTGGCATCGCCAGCATTCTCATAGTACTCTACTTTGATATCGTACAATTGCCCGGCAGTTAAGGCTATGCTTCCTGTGCGGGCAGTTCCGCTCTGTTTGACCCAGCTGTCAATGACCGGTGTGCCGTTCACCCACAAGCGGATACCGTCATCCGATGTAGTATAGAACTGATAAGTCTCACTGTAAGCCGGCTTAATCTGTCCGGTCCAGCGAATTGAGAAGTAATCTACGCCCAGTGCGGCATTAGGAGTCCCCTGACGCCAATTGAAGCTGATGACATCATCGTTACGCACCATAACCGGTGTCCCCGAGAGCGTCATGTTCTTGAAGTATTCTCCAAGCAGGCCATTCTGGCCAGGCTTACTCTCCGGGTCGCCGAAGGTTGGGACCGGCTTCTGAGTCGGCGCAACGGTTGGTGTTGCCGTCGGCGTTGGCGTCGGTGTTGCGGTTTGTGTCGGTGTTGCTGTTGGTGTCGGTGATACTGTAGGCGTCGGCGTTGCCGTTGGCGTTGCGATTGGCTTAGGAGCCGCCGCCGGAGCAGACCAGGCCTTATATTGGTCACGGGTTAGTGTGTAACTGTCATTCATGAAATTCTTGATTGTCGCCGTGCTGTTATTCTCATAGAGCATCTTGCCCCAGTTCATCATGAACACGTAATTCTGCTGGTTCAGCTTTAGCTTCGATATATTTGGCATTTCACCGTTCTCGCCGATGCCGATCGGTTTGCCGCCAGCCAGGCTGGTCAGATCATCATGATATTTATTGGAGTAGTCGTTATTATATATATCTGCTGCCAGCACATCCACTCTGTCCGCACCCGGATAAGTCCGTGGATAGGGATCGGAGCTTGCATTAGGCGCATTCGGGTTCCATACCCAGAGCAGATTATTTAACTGATGAACGTTCACGAACCGGTCATACATAATATTCCACAGGGCTGTAAAATTATCTTTCTTCCCCCACCAGAACCAGCCGCCGTTCATTTCGTGGTAAGGTCTCCAGAGGATCGGAACCTTAGCATCCCGCAGGCTTTTCAGAGAGACCGCTACTTTATCCAGATCGGTGATCAGTGCATTATACTCTGGCGTTCCGGGGGTTACGTATTTGTTAAATTGCGCCTGGGTGATCGGCTTCTGCACATTGGACCATTCGTACTTGGTGCCTGGCAGATTCTGGTGGAAGGTCATGGCGACAATGCCGCCCGCTCTGGACCAGTTCGTCGCACTCCAGACGATATTTTTGCGTTGTGCAGCTACTCCGCTCTCACTCTGCCCACCGATTGCTCCCAGCTCATAACCATGCAGTGCTGCGTATTGTCCGCTTGTTCCCTTCAGCTTGTTGCTCAGCTCATCCGGACTCTCGAAATAGTCATGCTGGCCTGTAATGATTCCATTTCCCGAGATATCATACAGATTGTTCAGCAGCTTGACCGCCTCCGCTGAGGCGTTAGGGTTCACCGGCGCTCCTTCAGAGGAGGCAGCCTTGACGGTGGAAGGGGCGATTCCCAGTCCCACAGGTACAGCAGACAATACCACGGCCAGCGACAGCACAGCGCAGAGCAAACGAGACTTACGGTAAGTTTTCACAATATTCTCTTCCTTTCGGTAGCCAGGCTGCCACTCTTGCGAAGGCCCTATAGCTTTGCGTCCCTGTCTTTCGATCAGGTTTGCCTTTGTCGTTTTGGAAGGATCAATCCCTCTTACCGTAAATTATCGTCTTTATGCAATTTTTTTGTAGAGCAAACGCGAATTTCTCCGAATAAATAGTTCCGAGTACCTGTTTTGATTCTGTAACAAATGGTTAAATAGATAAGTTAGACCTACGAAATGAACTGATGTAGCGCTATATCCTCCCAGTCCAGAGTAATACGGATGTTATCTTCCTCTACCAGCTCCGACCCCGTCTGCACCTCAATGAACTCCACATCGGTAAGAGCAAGAATGGCATGCTTGGTCCCTTCCGGTATCCGCACCACATCTCCTGCCTTCACCGTATGCATCTTCTCATTGATGACAATGCTGGCTTCCCCGCTGACGAAGGTCCAGATTTCACTGCGTTTGTGATGCAGCTGATAGCTGATATTTTTGCCCTCATTGATGAAAATCCGCTTGGTCAGCACCTCGTTGCCTTCGTCATACTTTACATAATCTATCACCTTGTAGTGGCCCCAGCGGCGCTCCTCGTACATCGGTCTTTGTTCAAAAGACTTCAGCACTTCCTTGATCCGCGGACTCTCAGTCTTGTGCGTCACCAGAATGCCGTCCGGGCTGGCAGCGATAATCAGATCCTTCGCCCCGATCACGGTAATCGGAATATCCAGCTCGTTAATGAGGCAGGTCCCCTCGGAGTCAGCGGTCACAAAGCCTTTGCCGACATGGTTGCTGGTCATTTCCTCGGTCAAGGTGTTCCAGGTACCCAGGTCCTTCCAGAATCCGGCATACGGCTGTACGACGATGTTCTCTTCTTTCTCTACCACTTCGTAATCGAAGCTGATGGAAGACAGCAGCTTATACTGCTTCTGCAGTTCCTCATAATTAAGCGGCAGCCCTTTGCGCTGCAGGATATCCAGCAGGTAACCCAGACGGAAAGCGAACACCCCGCAGTTCCAGAGAGCCCCCTGGCTAATCAGCTCCTCGGCCTGCACACGGTCCGGCTTCTCCTGGAAGTGGCTGACCTGCAGATAACCATTCGCTCCCGCATCTGCACCCGTTGGAATAATGTAGCCGTATTTCTCCGAAGCATGCTCGGGAACTACGCCCATCAGCGCCAGGTTCGCCCCGCTCACCAGCATGGTGTTCTCCAGTTGCAGTACCGTTTCGAAAAAGGAGGATTCCACGTATGGGTCCACCGGCAGAATCGCCACGGTCTCGCTTGGGGAAACCCCTGCGATGGAATAGAGGTAGGCCGCCGTCAGCGCAATGGCCGGGAACGTATCCCGCCGCTCCGGCTCCACGATGATCGGCACCTCGCTGCCGAGCTGGCTCTGGATCATCTCCACCTGGCTGCGTCCGGTCGCCAGATAAGAGGACCCGGCCATGCCGTTCTCCTCCAGCTGTCTCCATACCCGTTGTACCATTGATTCCGGTTCACCTGCCGGACTTGCCAGTACCTTCAGAAATTGCTTGGAGCGTGAATCATTGGACAACGGCCAGAGCCGCTTGCCGGAGCCGCCTGATAGAAGTACTAGTTTCATAGTGAACCCTCCATATCGTATTGTTATTGGGTATTTCTTATTGCGGCTGTGTGTTAAAATCCCGCCTGTTATGAGGGTCGCTGCAAGGAATTTTGGGCTTACGGCCGCTGTTGTCTCCAGATGTTGTTGATTATATTGCTTGCAGCAGATAATATCCGGAGACAAAGGCGGACGCTACCGCTCCTACAGCTCCAAAATTCCTCTCCGCTCCATTTCATAACAGGCTTGTGATTTCATATCCGCTTCGCCCGCAGGCGAAGCTCCCGGTTAAAGATCCGGGTATTGCCGCTTGTTGTAGCGGCAAGGGGGGCCGGGCTGCCGCTTGTTCCAAGGCGTCGCCGCTGACCTAGCGGCTAGAGAAAGCAAGAATTCCAAGACAATGGAATTCAAGACCGGGATTCAAGACTCTTGTTCCAAGGGCTTGCCGCACAAATTTGCGGCGGCAGAAGCTGGTTAGTTTAAGTACGTGACACAAATGCTGCTCAGTTGCTCCATTTGGCTCGAATCCGAGAAATCAAGGGCACTTGTGCTCCTCATTTGCTCGTTTAGCCAACTTTCCCGGGATTCAGGGGCACTTGTGCTCCTTATTTGCCCGTTTAGCCAACTTTTCCAGGATTCAGGGGCACTTGTGCTCCTCATTTGATCGTTTAGCTAACTTTCCCGGGATTAAGGGCCTTTGTGCTCTTCATTTGCTCATTTAGCCAACTTTCCCGGGATTCAGGTGCACTTGTGCTCCTCATTTACTCATTTAGCCAACTTTCCCGGGATTCAGGGGCACTTGTGCTCCTCATTTGCTCATTTAGCCAACTTTCCCGGGATTCAGGTGCACTTGTGCTCCTCATTTGCTCATTTAGCCAACCTTCCCGGGATTCAGGAGCACTTGTGCTCTTCATTTACTCATTTAGCCAACCTTCCCGGGATTCAGGGGCACTTGTGCTCTTCATTTCACCGTGCAGCCCACTTTCGGCACATCCAAGGGGATTTATCCCTCTTATTTCACCGCGCAGCCCACTTTCAGCGCATTCAAGAGGATTTATCCCCTTCATTTCGCCGCGCAGCCGATCCGGCGCAGCTCCTCCAGAAAAGGCTGACTCGCCGTGGATCGCTGCCCTTGACCGCAGGTCTACACCGCGCCAGCCACGCTGGCGGAGAATCCGCTAAGCCCGCCCATCTGCGGGCGGCCGACGGAGATGTACTCGAGGCCGGTGCCTTCGATTTGCTCTTTGCTATAGACGTTGCGGCCGTCGATCAGCACCTGGCGGCGCATGGTTCCGGCGAGCTGGTGCAGGTTGATCTCCTTGAACTGGCTCCAGTCGGTCAGCAGGCAGACGGCATCGCTGCCCTCGGCAGCCTCTTCCGCCAGTCCGCACCAGCGGAGCTGCGGGTGATCGTATTCCTTACGGAAGTTATCGGCCGCAATCGGATCGTACAGCTTGACGATGGCGCCTTCGGCCACCAGCGCCTCAACAATCTCACGGGCCGGGGCCTCGCGGACATCATCGGTATTGGGCTTGAAGGCAAGCCCCCAGATGCCGATGACCGCGCCTCGCAGGCTGCCGAGTGATTCATGGAGCTTGGAGATAATCATGAAGCGCTGGCCTTTATTGACTTCAACGACGGATTTGAGCAGCTTGAACTCATAATCCACGTTACCGGCAATCTGGATCAGCGCATTGGTGTCCTTCGGGAAGCAGGAGCCGCCATAACCGATACCGGCCTGCAGGAAGGTCGAACCGATTCTCTGGTCCATCCCCATGCCGCCTGCGACTTCGGTGACATCTGCTCCTACCTTTTCGCAAATGTTGGCAATCTCATTAATGAAGGAGATCTTCGTCGCCAGAAAAGCATTCGAGGCATATTTGATCATCTCAGCGCTGCGGATATCCGTAACGAATACGTTGTCTGTGAAGCCCTTATGAAGCTCACGCATGGTCGGCTCAAGCGCCGAATTATCCAGTCCGATGACGATCCGGTCGGGATGAAGCGTGTCGCGGATGGCAGAGCCTTCACGGAGGAATTCAGGCGCAGAGACGATATCGAAGGGATGATTCGTGAGGGAGGAGATCAGCTGGCGGATACGCTCATTGGTGCCAACAGGGACGGTCGACTTGGTCATGATGATCTTGTAGCCTTCCATCGCCTGGGCAATCTCGGCAGCGGCACCTTCGATATACCTCAGGTCGGCTTCGCCTCCCGGCAGGGAAGGTGTACCCACGGCAAGAATGACGATATCGGAGCGGCGGACCGACTCCTGAAGATCGGACGAGAAGCTCAGCCGGCCCTCGCGCAGATTCATTTCGATCAGGGCCTCAATGCCCGGCTCATAGATGGGAGATTCCATCCGGTTCAGCTTATTGATTTTCTCCTCATCCTTATCCACACAGATGACATGATTTCCATTTAAGGTAAAGCATACGCCTGATACAAGTCCTACATAGCCGGTACCAATCACTGCGAGTTTCATACTTTCATCCTCCTTTTAGGAAATTGACGTAGGCCTGTTCCACATACTGCTTGAACTGGACCATAAACGCCTGCTCATCGAATTTGCGTGCATGGCCCATAATCTGGTCGATATCCCACGCATAGGACTCCACCTCATCAATGGCCTTAAGCAAATCATCAACTTCCTGGTGCTGGAAAAACACGCCGTTAACGTATGGGATAATCGTGTCCAGCGCGCCCCCGGCCTGATAGGCGATGACCGGTCTTCCAGCAGCATTCGCCTCCAGCGGCGTGATGCCAAAATCCTCTTCCCCCGGGAAAACAAACGCCCGGCACTGGGACATCAGCCCTGTAACTTCCTCATCCTCCAGCCGGCCCAGGAACGATACATTCCCCTTGGCCATGCCTTCCAGACGCTTACGGTCCGGTCCGTCCCCGACAATATACAGCTTAAGCCCGTTACGGTTGAACGCCTCCACCGCCAGATCGATCCGCTTGTAGGAGACCAGCCGCGAGACAATCAGATAATAATCCCCAATGCTCGGGGAGCTGGTGAAGCGGGCTGTATTGATCGGCGGGAAAATCACATCGGAATCCCGGTGGTAATAATTCTGAATCCGCGTCTTCACGACGGAGGAGTTGGCGACGAACTGGTTCACATTTTTGGAGGTGCGCTGGTCCCAGTTCTTGAGCCGCTGCATATACACCTTGAGCAGTCTTTTGAATAAACCTGAATTCGATTGCCGCTCCATGTACGTGTCATAGTCCCAGGCGAAACGCATCGGCGTATGACAGTAGCACAGATGGAAGGTGGACTCGGGCACCTGAATGCTTTTCATAAAAGCACTGCTGGAGCTAAGAACGATATCATACCCGCTGAAGTCCAAATCGCGGACAGCCATGGGGTAGAGCGGGAGCACCCCTTTGAAGTTACGCTTCACTCCCGGAATCTTCTGCAGCCAGGAGGCCCGGATATCGGCATCTTTGAGGTTATCGGTCAGGCGGCTTCCGTTAAAAACCGTTGTGAAGATCGGAGCTTCCGGGTACATGTGATGGAAAACCTCCACCACCCGTTCCGCCCCGCCCATCTGGATTAAATAATCGTGCGCGATCGCAATTTTCATGTGAATCATCCTCAAAGTTTTATGGAGCAGCATCATTAAGCAGTACACGCATGGCTAGAGACAGATATGATGCAAGCCTTAAGCATTATGGAGCGGGAAGGTCAGGTAACTGCCAGCAGACCTTTGTAGTAAGCGACAATATCCTTGACCGTGTTCTCGATGACAAAATGCTCTTTCACCCGTCTCATGCCATTATCCGCCATCCGTCTACGCTCTTCGGGATGGTTCAGCATCCAGGTGATGGAGTCTGCAAGTACAGTAGCATCTCCCGGCGGGATCAGCAGTCCTGTCTCACCAGGAACCACGATCTCCACCGGTCCGCCTTCATTGGAGGCAATGACCGGCAGTCCGGCCGCCATGCCTTCGACGATGACCTGGCCGAACGGCTCAGGGGTAATCGACGTATGAATCAGTAAATCCGCTTGGTTCATCAGTCCTTGTATATCATCCACATGACCCAGCAGGCTGACATTGGTGATGTCGTCCCGCTGCATCTGCTGAATTAATTCCTGCTTGTATTCTTCCTCTCCGAACAGGGCATCACCGGCCAGCCAGAACTTCACGCGGCTGTCCTGCTTGAAGGCCTTGGCCGCTTCCAGCACAATGTGCTGGCCTTTCCAGTGGGCAAGCCGACCGACCAGCAGAACGTTGAAGTCCTTCCGCTCCCGCCGGCCGATCCCTTCGCCGATCGCCTTAGCGAAGGCCGAGTAGACGACCAGCGTCTTCTTCGAGCGCGGCAGCTCCAGCGCATTCAGCGTGGAGTGGGAATTGGCAATGACCCCGTTCGGCAGCAGGCGTGACAGCAGCCGGATCGCCTTGGCGACAACCGGCTTCAGATAAGGCGCCCCGATGTGGTCCCGGATGTGCCAGATCAGCGGCACGCCTGCTTTTTTGGCGGCGACGGCTCCGTAAAAGGCTGATTTCAGGGAATTGGTGTGCACACAGTCCACCTTCTCCTCCTTCAGCAGCGGAGCCAGCTTACGGCCGTAAGCCAGCAGCTTCATCGCAGCAGCCGGAGCCCCGAGGTTCACGGCGTTGCGGCCGCGGCTGCGGATGCTCTCATCCAGCGGGATAATGCGGACATCGATGCCCTTCTCCCGCAGGCGTTCAGCAAGCGTCCCCTCTTCCGCCAGGATGACCAGCGGCTCAATCTGCTCACCGATGTTGGTGAGGATGTTGAACAGGGCGACCTCTCCTCCGCTCCATTTGGCGGTGTGGTCGATATAAGCGACTTTGATCATCCTACGCTCACACCCTTTCCCAAGGTTTCGAGGAATACAGACTCAATCTTGTCGCCTACATGCTGCCAGGTGTACTTCTCCAGCACGTGATTCCGGCATTCGTCCCGGCCCGGCAGCAGCTTGCGGTTACTCAGCATATGAATCATACCTTCCGCCATATCCTCGCTGGCTGCACTCTTGAACAGCAGCTCCGGCCGGAAGCCCTGGAGGATCTCCTTGTTGCCGCCGACCGGCGTAGCCATCACCGGCAGCCCCGAGGCCAAAGCCTCAACGGTGATCAGGCCGAAGCCTTCCAGCGCCTGGGAAGGAACAACGAACATATCCGCTGCCTGATAATAGGAGGCCAGCTCATGATCGGGAATGTAGCCGAGCAGCCGGACCTTGTTCCCCAGCCCGTAATCGGATATTTTCTCTTCCAGCTCCCCGCGCAGCGGACCCTTGCCCCCGATCAGCAGAATCGCGTTCGGGAACCGCTCGGATACCTGCTTCCAGGCTTCAAGCAGCTGCAGCAGCCCCATCCGGTTCATCAGTCTGCGGACGGTCAGGACCGTTGTTGCGCCTTCCGGCAGATTCAGCGTCCGGCGGACCGCCAGCCGGTTCGTGGCGGGCGTGAACCGCTCGACATTGGCCGCTCCGGGAATGACGGTAATCTTGTGCAGGGGCACGCCGTGCAGCTCGTGCAGCATATTACGGAAGTAATCGCTGAGGACAATGAATTTGTCTGCCAGCTTGTAAGCCTTATGTTCAATCGATTTGGCAATCGTTGTTTTGACTTTATGCTTGATGCCTTGACCTTCGATCTTCATCTCTTCGTTCCATGGACCGTGGAAGGTCATAATGACCGGAATTCCCCGCTTCTTCGCTTCAATCGCCGGCCCGATGCCGTAAGGGGCGAAGTGAGTGTAGAGGATATCAATCCGCCCGCTGCCATCCCCCATCAGGGAGGCCGCCTTACGCTGGAAGGCGTCCTTGCGCTTCCAGATGGTCTCCTTCGGATCACCGGCATTGTGGATGATCAGTTCCTTCGGCGTCTCCGGCGTTTCTTGGCTGCAGATTAGGGCATGCACCTGGTTCCGCAAGGAGAGCTGCTCACACACAGATTTGAAATAGGTGTTCAGTCCTCCGGGCTGTAACGAGGGCCAGCTGAGGCCGGTCGTCATAATGTTAAGTCCGTCATTGTACGACATAGCTTCTCTCCCCCTTGTTCTCCTTCTCGGCCTGACCCGCTTCGTTATGCCGGGCCAGCCTGCCTGCGCTGTGCAATTCGTAATGCTTGAAGCCGACCATGAATTCATACATCACCCAGAAGACGGATACTGCGAAGCCCGAGATGCCTTTCTTGAACAGGCCATGCAGGAAATACTTCTGCAGGAACCGTGCCGGCGGACGCAGCAGCAGGTGGCTCAGCTTGAACGGCTTGCCGCTGGCGAACGCACTCTCTGCTTCCAGATCAGTGTATTTGTTGAACCGGGCCACATGATCGTTGATGCTGCGGAAGCCTTGATGCCACAGCGTTCCGTTCAGCTTCACCGTCCGCTCCTCGGACACCTCGGGCATCTCATGCACCAGAGAGTTGCGGATACCGTATTCCTTGCGGTTATACAGCCGCACCAGATATTCGCCTTTATCCAGCCATTTGCCAAGGAAGTCGCCAATCCGGTACAGCGAGAACGCCACTGTAGCATCGGTCAGTCCCGGCTTGCGCTCCAGGATATCCCGGGCCAGCTCCTCGCTGACCACTTCGTCGGTATCAATCAGGAAGACCCAATCATGGATGGCACGTTCCACTCCGAATTCCCTTTGCTTCGCATATCCGGGCCATGGGTTGACATACACCCGGCATCCCAGGCTCTCGGATAGCCCTACTGTCCCGTCTTTGCTTCCTCCGTCGATTACAACCACCTCATCGGCGAATAACCGGCAGGACTGAATCGCTTTGGATATCCGAACTTCATCGTCCTGGGCAATGATGACTGCCGAGATCGGGTAACTGCCCCGGCCGCCAAGCACGCTTGTTACTGAATCCATGATAGGTATCCTCCTTTGCCTGGTAGGGTCCGGTGTGTGTCGTCGCTCCGAGAAAAGTTTGGGCTTCCGATCGCTGTTGTCTTCTGATTTCCTGATTAGGACCGCTTACTGCGGTAGAAATCAGAAGACAGCTTATGCTTCCGATGCGAGCTTTTCTTCGAAAAGCTTTCAGGCGAACGCTGACGCTTCTACAGCTCCAAATTTTCTCTGCGCTCCTCCAAGCACCGTCCCATGGTTTTTTAAGCAGATAGGGGCTCGCATCGTGTCTCTGCTCGCTGAAACAAATACAAACCATTTGATTCATAAGCAAAACACTTGAATCAAACCCTTAACTGCCTAGACATCTTCTACACATCCATAGGCTTCTTGCGAATATACGAATTCATCGTCGTCTTCATCCACTGAAGGTCCTGGGCGTTAATAAGCAGCCGCGGAAGCTTAACCTTCAGGTTGTACCTGATATTGAGAATAATGAACAGGAACCGCAGTACAGCTGATGAGAGCATAGCCACCCCGGCTCCGAACAATCCGAACTTCGGCACCAGCAGGAAGAGCAGCGGAATCACCAGGATCAGGCCGACCCCCTGCAGGATGGATACGAACTTCGGCTTGCCCAGCGCCATGAACACCTGAGCCAGAATCAGCGTCCCGCCGCTGATGGTCACTTCCAGCAGCAGCAGGCGGAACACGGTAAGCGCGGTATTGAAATCCTTGCCGTAGAGCAGCGGGATGACAAAGGGCGCTACCAGCATCAGGAACACTGCGCCAAGCAGAGTACAGGTAGTACTGATCCGGAAAGCTTTGAAGGTAAGGGCAACCGCTTCGTCCTTCGCCATCTCGGAGGCCTTCGGGAAGAGCACCACCGTGATCGAATTCGCGAAGAAGTTCACCATACGCGACAGGCTGACCGCTACCGCATAGAGCCCCAGATCTGCCGGTCTGAGTAATCCGGCAATGATGATCTGGTCTATGTATACTGAGAATTGTCCGAGCAGGTCGTTTCCGTAGGAGCCCAGACCATAGGTGAACAATCTTTTGAAATTAAGATAGGAATCCCGGAGCTTGACCTTGTAGGTCCGCAGCAGCAGGATGGTCATCCAGATGAACAGCGGAGCCGACGGAACCAGATAAGCCAGTGCAGTTGTATAAGGATTCATGTAGCCGGTCAGGATCAGAATCCCGATGGCTCCCAGCGTCAGCAGCGGTACCAGGTACCGCATCCAGTTGAAGGTCTTATAATCCCCTCTGAACTGGAAGGCCGCGTTGTTGATCTGCGACACCACAATCAGCGGGCAGAGAATCATCGACCACTGGGCGAAGACCACTACCTCATGACTGAAGGACCCCAGCCAATACGGCAGCACGAGTATTCCGACGGTCATGGCGATGGTTCCGAACGTTAGGCCGATCAGCAGGGCGATCCGGTACAGCACCCCGGCTTCCTCCGGATTCTTCTTGGCGTTATAGATCAGCGCCGAGGGAATGCCGAAGCTCATGCTGAAGGCCAGGAACTGCGACCAGTTCACCATCGCTGTCTGCTCCCCCCGGCCTGACGGGCCGAGATAACGGGCGGTCAGTACGCCGGTCAGCATATTGACCAGCAGGATCAGCACGCTGACGAACATCGTTTTGACAGCAGCCGAGCTATTGTCCTTACTCTTCGTGAATCTCCGGAAGGTGGACCATACCCGGTTAGCGGGTAGTGATTTGGCGCTTGACTGCTGCATGCGGTAGTCCCTTCTTTCTGCTTTGAGTGAGCTCCTTGGCGCTGAGGCCAAGTCCGATCAGCATCCAGATCAGATACCCCTTAAGACCGGGAAAGCCATTATCCGAGATCAGGCTGGCTACAGCTCCCATCCACGCCGCCAGCGCCAGTCTGGCGTAAGGCTGAAGTTCATTCCTGCGGGTGACTCTGGCGCCGATCTCCTTGATGACCGCACCGAGGGCTCCGAAGAAGAACAATGCACCGAGTACGCCGAAGGTGAGCAGCAGCGCGATGAAGCCGTTATCCATGTTTCCGTATTCCCCCAGCTCTCCGCCGTTGCCGAGCTTGGTGCCCTGGCCTACACTGCCGATCCCCTGCCCTACCGGATTGCCAGCCACCATGGGCAGCATATTGGTCCAGAGGCTGAGGCGTTCATTGTAGGAATGATCCTCCTGCACGGAGGTCAGGGTCTCCATCCGGGCCACCAGCCCCTCTGCTCCAGGGAGCTTCGGAACGATCCAGAACAGCGCGGCTGCCACGAAGGCGAGCTGGAGCAGCGTCTTCCATTTACCCTTGGAGGGAGAGGAAGCGATGTAAACCAGCAGCATCACCAGCAGGACCAGCCAGGCGGACCGGACGAGCGTAGTCAGCAGGCAGACTACTACGAGCAGAACACCGAGCCAGCGCAGGGTACCCTGCCATCTTTTCTCCAGAATCATCGGCACCAGGGCGAAGACCAAGAAGGTTGCTGCCGGACCCGGAGAGTTCAGGGTCGAGAAGACCCGGATCTCCAGCGGATAGGGAGTCCCGATGGAGATCATATCAGCGTTCCGCATCCAGAAGGCGTCCCAGGGAGGAACGGTCAGATACTGCACGATCCCGTAGATCGCAACCAGCACGGCAATATTGGCAAAAGCGTACAGCAGCCGGTCGATATCCTTCGGCTTAAACGGCGTGACCGCGAAGAAGGGAATCAGCAGCAGCGGTACGATGTAATTCGCCAGATCGTATACCGAGCCGATACCGTTCTTCGCCAGGCCAATCAATGCGCCGTAGGCGAGTGCGATGGAGAACAACAGTATGATCCGGGTGGAGGACTTGCGAATCCGGTGAATTTCCCGCAGCACCGGAATGGCTAAGGTCGCTCCGGTCAGCAGCGGGGCCAGACTGAGCAGGGATACGGAGTGATAGACCCCTTCGTACCAGTCTGCAATCCGCCGCAGCTCCGGGGCAATCGCCCAGATCAGCAGAGTGTACGGGATAAGCATCCGTGTATTCAGCAGGGCCAGCAGCAAGGCCGGAAAGAGAATGCCCGCCAGAATAATGCCCTGCAGGCTGTTCGACGCGCTCAGGTTCGCACTGGCGAAGCCGATCGCAAGCGGCAGGGCCAGCGCCGCAGCGCAGATCAAGGTCATCATTACAGCCGACTTCACGGCCTGTGCCGATGGAAGATTCAGACTATTCTCATCTCTGCTTAGCATCTTCATTCCCTGCCTCCCGTCTTTCGCCGCTTTCTTCAATCCGTACTGCTGTTCTTCACCTTACCCCGTTTGCGCATCTCCTTGAGCAGCAGCACCAGGAACTGGGCATCGTCGACAAGGTATCTTTTCCATAAACGGCCCGGCTCCTGGCTAAGTCTCCATAGCCACTCCATGCCAGTTCTCTGCATGAAATCCGGTGCCCGCTTCACCGAGCCGGACAGGAAGTCGAAGGTGGCACCTACGCCGATGGAGACCGGCGCCTGGTAGGAGGTATAGTGACGGTAGATCCACTTCTCCTGCTTCGGTGCGCCTACTCCTACGAACACGATATCGGGCTGACTCTCGGTCAGCAACCGGATAATATGCCGGTTCTCTTCTTCGTTATGCTCGAAGCCGTAGGAAGGCGAATAACAGCCCACTACGTTAATGCCAGGGAAGGCGGCCTTCAGATTCTTCGTAGCCTGCTCCGCCACACCCTCGGCAGCACCGAGGAAAAACAACCGGTATTGCCTTTGCTCGAACGCATTGCCCAGGCGGCTGAACAGGTCAGCCCCGGACACCTTTTGCTTCAGCGGCTTGCCGAGCATCTTGGACGCCCAGATCAGCGGCATCCCGTCTGCGACTACGGCACCTGCTTCGGAGTATACTTCCCGGAACTCTTTGTCTTTGCGCAGCTTGATCACATGATCGACATTGCAGGTCAGGATGTAGGACTGGTTCCTCTCCTGAATGGTTCTGTCGATATAATCCAGCAGGTCCATGAAATCATAGTTATCGAAATTGACATCGAACATATTCACTTGGTTCATCGTATCACTTCTTTTTGTGGGGAATCGGTCAGCTGTGAAGATCGGTACAGGCAGTTCAGGTACCAACAGAACGGAATGATGAATTGGACCGTCGACAGCGTGTTATCCGTGAAAGAATAGATTAGAAATGCTGCAATAAAGAGCAGATAATAAGGTTTGACCGCCGGCAAAAGAACTTTGTATACCATAAAAAACACAGCGAGCAAGGACAGCAGCAGCAGGATGGCCCCGACGTATCCCCCATCGTAATAAAAGCGGATATATTCGTTATGCGGAACCACGAACCCTCCGTAGAGCGTTCCGTCATTAGCCACCGTTACGGCTCCAAGACCCCGTCCTGCCACCGGCGAATCCGCCGCCTTGTTCAGGAAGTACTCCCAGGCCTCCGCCCGCCCTGACAGGTCAATTCCCGTCTCGGTCGTCCGTTCGAAGGAGCGCTTCTTGATGTTGTCGAGTTGCATATACACCGCCGAGGTAATGATCAGCAGGGAGCCCAGTAGCGGGAGCAGGTACTTCTTCTTGCCCTTCAGAAAAGCGCGGGAGATGTCATAGAAGTAATAGAGTACCATCAGCACCAGGGCGAGAATCGGCCCCCGCGTGCCTGTAATCACCAGAATGAAGAAATTCAGCCCCAGCATGATGTAATTGAACCGGATATACTGCGGACTGCGCTTGATCTCGATGAATGCGATCGCTACTCCCATGAAGGCCAGCATCGCCAGGTGAGGCGGAATGTTCGCCCCCTGCACCCGCACCGCGCCTGTGAACTCAACGGCTACCAGTGAATGTATATTCGCCGCTTGAAGCACTACACCCAGCAGCATGCTGACCAGCGGCAGCAGGGTAATGATCCGAATCTGCTTCTCGGCGACCTCCTTCTTCCAGTTGATCAGCAGAAGTACGAAGGGCAGAGACAGTCCGATGAAAGCTTTGACCGCAATCGATGTGCTCATCTCCGGCAGCCAGATGGAGAAGCTGAAGGTGAGCAGAATCAGGGCCAGCATCGCCCATAAGGGAGGGCTGAGCTTGAACCTGAGGCCATTGACCAGGATACACGGCACCAGCAGCATTAGAATAACCAGCTTGTAGAGCGACAGGATCTCAATACCGAACATACTCCCGCTGTACAAGAAGTTAATCGAGACCGCCGTGGTCAGCAGAACGAAATAGCTGATCAGCTCAGGGCGTGATAGGGAGGCAACCAGCAGCAGAATGAAGAATACGGCCGCTACTGCGATGACCGGCTGGAAGATGACAGCTGTTCCCAGGAACAGTGCAGTTACGAGATAGAGCATTCCGTATGGCAGACTATTTATTTTGGAGCCCCACTCAAAATTGATCATCGCGCGTCCTCCCCTCACCCCGCTGCGGATTCCCTCTTCCGGTTAAGAATCATATGGAGAGTTCCGCGAATACTCTCCAGCCGGCATTTATTCAGCAGCTTCCTTCCCTTACTGCGGGAAAGAACGGAATCTGCCAGGATGTAGATCACTTTGGCGCCCGTCTTGCCCAGGAGCAGCAGATGCCCTATCATTCCTTCACTTTTCATAGCGTTCGATATGCCTTGGCTGTAGTACCGCTTCATGATCCAATCTTCCGTCAGCCGGTTAGCGGGAACGAAATGATCCACGGCCATCTCAGGATGATAGAGAATGGAATGTCCTTCCTGCTGTAGCTGGCTGAACAACCAGGTCTCTTCACCTGAGAGCAGCGAATCTCCCTTGCGTCCCAGCTCAAGCGGGAACAGGCTGATATCGAACACCGGCTTGCGCATCGCCATGTTGGCACCGCAGGGGTGAAGGCGCTTCGGATACTCTTTGATCCGGCTGCCCAGATCGACAATCGTATACGGAAGCTCGAACGGCTTGATCAGCCAATCCGGGCGCTTGCTCTCGAAGATCGGAGCAATCTTGCCACCCATTGCCATCACCTCCGGCTTATCCGCAAAGGTGTTCACAATGGTTGTAATCCAGGTCCGGCAAGGGATCGCATCATCATCCAGGAAGGCGATGAGCTGCGATTTGGAAGCCAGAATCCCTGTGTTCCGGGCTGCCGACAGCCCTTGAACCGGCTCCAGCAGATAACGGATATCCATATCGGCACCATAGGTCTCGATGAACCCCTTAATGGCGGCCGCCGTATCATCCGTGGACTGGTTATCCACGACGATGATTTCGGCCTGGTGCAGATTCTCCAGCGGCAGCAGCGAATGAAGAGTCTTCACCAGCAGCGCCGACCGGTTATAGGTGCATATGATAATGGAAATCTCAGGTACAGCTCCGTGTACGAACATCGGCATCACCTAATTTCCATATTTTTAATAAGCATTTTTGGAACCGAGCAGCATCAGGCCGGTCTTGACGATAATCTTCAGATCGAGCATTGTGCTGCGCATGTGGATATACGTGAGATCCAGCTGAACCATCTCGTCGAAGCCGACGCTGTTTCTGGCGTTCACCTGCCAGTAGCCGGTGCAGCCGGGGGTTACCATCAGCCGCTGCTTGTCGTATTCCGTATACTGCTCCACCTCTTCAACGAGCGGAGGACGGGGACCCACCAGACTCATATGCCCCATCAGCACGTTCCAGAGCTGCGGCAGTTCATCAATACTGGTCTTGCGCATGAATCTTCCAATCCGCGTAATACGGGGATCATTCTTGATCTTGAACATCGCGCCGCTTACTTCGTTATAGGCCATGAGACTCTCCTTCAGCTCCTCGGCATTAGAGACCATGGATCTGAACTTGTACATAGGGAACAGCTTCTCGTCCTTGCCGACCCGCATTTGGCGGAAGAACACCTTGCCCTTCGGATCTTCCAGCTTAATCAGGACAGCCACCACTGCGAAGAGCGGGAGCAGGAACAGCAGCCCCAGGGCAGAGAACAAGATGTCGATGATCCGCTTCATAACCAGATAGGATTCCATTCCCTTGCTTTCTTCACCCGAATGCAGCATGTAAAGTTTCGGCAGGACGGCCTCATAGTCTTCCGGCAGTTTTTGCATGCTCATCTCTCCTCATTTCTCGTAAAGGTTTATGCAGCCTTACTTCTTGACTCCGGCTTGTGCCGCTCACTTGCGGGGAACCGTCTCAGCTGCTGAGCGTGGTCTGTCCCGCTTTGTTCAGCCATTCCGCCATAGCATCCATGACCTGATAACGCAGATCCTCGCTCTCTAAGGCAAATTCCAGTGTGGTCAAAATATAACCAAGCCGTTCGCCGACATCATATCTGGTACCGTCGAAGTTATAAGCGTAGACACGTTCGCTCTGGTTCAGCTTCTGAATGGCATCTGTCAGCTGAATCTCGCCGCCCGCGCCCTTCTCCTGAAGATCAAGATACTTGAAGATCTTAGGGGTAAATACATAACGGCCCATGATCGCCAGATTGGAAGGCGCCGTGCCGAGTGCCGGCTTCTCCACGAAGTTGTTCACCCGGTAGAGCTTCCCGTCCTGCATATCCGGCTCAATAATCCCGTAGCGGTTCGTGAATTCATCCGGGATCACCTGTACCCCGATTACCGAGTTCTGAGTCTCCTCATACTGGTCGATCAGCTGCTTCAGGCAAGGGACCTGTCCGGTTACAATATCATCGCCGAGCATAACACCGAACGGCTCGTCGCCGATGAACCGTCTGGCACACCATACGGCGTGGCCGAGACCCTTGGGTTCCTTTTGCCGGATGTAGTGAATTTCCACCTTGGAGGACCGCTGCACCTCTTTGAGCAGTTCCAGCTTACCGTCCTCCAGCAGCCGGGATTCAAGCTCAAAGGCGTTATCGAAATGATCCTCGATCGCCCGCTTTCCCTTACCGGTTACAATGATGATGTCTTCAATCCCGGAGGCAATGGCCTCCTCCACGATATACTGGATCGTCGGTTTGTTGATAATAGGCAGCATTTCCTTGGGCATTGCCTTGGTCGCCGGAAGGAAACGTGTGCCTAACCCGGCCGCCGGGATAATTACCTTTTTTACCTTTTTCATCACACATACCTCCCAATAGTTTCGTTCACATTGCCGCTTCAGTGTTCTACTTGGTCTGGTTCATTGCTATTCCGAGAATCCTTACACCTGTCTGTTCCATGAGACCCTTCAGCTTGCGGAGAGCTTCGCGCTTCGTCCGGCCGTGTCTGGCGACAATGACCACCCCGTCCGAGAGCGGGGCCAGAATCCGTGCATCGCTGTAATCAACCGCCTGCGGAGAATCCAGCAGAATCAGATCGAAGCTTGCCTTCAGCTCCGTAAGCAGCCCGGTCATTCTTTCGCTGCCGAGCAGATCCGGCGGACTGACCGTACTCACTCCGGCAGGGATGACCGCCAGATTCGCCAAGCTGCCGTATACCAGAACGTCCTTAGCTTCCTCGTAGCCGCTTAAGTAAGCTGCCAGCCCCTGGCTGCCTTCCACATCGAAGACGCTATGCAGGCCGGGCTTCCGCAGGTTACAATCCACCACCGCCACCTTCTTGCCGTCCTGTACGAAGGATACGGCCAGATTGGAAAGAATGGTGGTCTTGCCTTCACCGCCCTCTGCTGAAGTGAAGAGCAGCACCTGACCGCCTGGTCCCTTCAGCAAGCCGAGCTGGCGGATATACGTGCGCAGCGAGCGGAAGGATTCGGACACATGCGATGACGGGTTCATATCCGCGATTAGACTTCTATTCAGCCGTAACATATTTGCCCTCCCCTACTCTTGCCTTATCATTATCCGCACTGCCGAAATCGCGTTTGCGGATTGCCGGAATACTGGCAATGACCGGAAGACCAAGCTCGAATTCCGCTTCCTTCTCATTTCTCAGCGTACCGTTCAGCGTCTCCATCAGCAGGATAAGCCCGACCGCGGCCATAAGTGACACCACGAAGCTAATCAGAATATTCATGGTCACCCCGCCGTTGACCGGCAGAGGCTGGGCTGCAGGATCAGCCGGAGTCAGGAATGTAACATTATCCAGATTCATCAGTGCCGGCAGGCTGCGGATGAAGGTCTGCGAAACCGCATTTACAATCGTAGCTGCGGTGCCGTAATCCTTATCCTCCACGGTCAGATTGATCACCTGGCTTTTCTCCGAGGATTTGATCTGCAGCTTGGCAGCCAGTTGGCCCGCCGTCAGACCGAACTCGGGATGCTCCGCGATCACACTCTTCATAATGGTTGGGGACTTCATGATTTCCTTATAGCTCTCGATGAGGTTAAGACTGAAGTTCAGCGCGTTGAGATTATTGCTCTCGGGGACATTCACAACGTTGTTGACCAGTAGCTGTCCAGAGGCGGAGTAGACGGGTGCAACGAAGTTTTTACTGACGTAGAAGGTGGTGGCGCAGGAGATAAGTACAAACACCATGATTAACCATAATTTTTTCTTTATCAGGTTAATGTAATCCAGAATCGTCTTTTCCACAGTAACCCTCCTTCCGCTTGTGTTCGTTTTGAAAGCAATCATGAAAGTTTCAGATGTCTTGCTTTTATTCTAACAATGCGCAGGATTTATCACATGCCCCCTCGCATCACTTTACACTTCACTTTTGAGTGACTGCGTTTGGTCCGCTAGAGGGGGCGGATGGTATACTTTAGTACCATATCCATGGAAAATACTAACACCTCCGGTGAGCCTTGCCTGCTTCAGTTGTTTACTTGCCCAAACACAAAAATCACCCAGCCGGGTGAAATCTGCTGGTACGCCTTCACATCAGCCCCCGCTTGCGAGTCCAATGTATGCTGTTTTCCGCATACATTCGGCCTGATTTCCCTGAACGCAAAAAAACACGGACAACGTGGTCCGTGCTCCGTCCCCGATCATTCACAGGGATGATTATTAATCGTATGACATCTCATATTTGGTAAGCCCGACAGCATTGGCGTATAAAGCCGCCTGCGTCCGGTCCGCCACCTGCAGCTTCGCCAGAATCTGGCTGACATGCTTCTTGACGGTGAATTCGCTGATGAACAGGCGTGAAGCAATCTCACGGTTGCAGGCCCCCTGTCCCAGCTCAATCAGAACTTCCTTCTCTTTGGGTGTAAGCTCATCCGTAGGACTGCTGCCGCTCATACGCATCTTATCTTCCATCAGCCCGGGATCGTAATACTTCCTGCCCTTGTGAACCAGTTGAATTGCGAACAGTAATTCCTCAGGCAGAGCTTCCTTCAGTACATAACCGTCTACCAGCACTTCCTCCGCCTTCAGGAAATCTTCCCGGCTGGCTGAGGACGTTAGCAGGATAAACTTGCATGAGAATCCGCGCACGCGTGCTTCCTTGATAATATCCAAGCCCGATTCATCGGCAAGCTTCAGATCAATCAGCACAAGATCAGGCTGTATCTCCTCAATCACGAGAAGTGCTTCTTGGCCATTCGTTGCTTCGCCGGCAAACTGCAGATTGGACTGCATCGATATCACAGATGCCAATCCTCTTCTCACCAAAGGGTGATCATCAACAATGACGATTTTCACTTGAACGACCTCCTGCCTAAAGTTTATGCATTTTTCAGTTCAGCCACACCGACAGGTATAGAGATTAAAATTCTGGTTCCAGCGTTCTCACTGCTGGTTAACTGGAAATCGCCTCCAAGGGACTGTGCCAGATATTGCATATTCTTCATTCCCAGTCCGCCTGAGTGATCCTCGGATTCAGCCAAGATCAGATCGGCCTCGAAGCCGACACCATCGTCGACAATTGATAGTCTAATCCATTTCGGCTTAAGCGACAGTTCTACATCCACCCGGCTGGCAGCACCATGTCGTATGGCATTGCCGGTAGCTTCGGAGATAATCCGGAAGAGTGCCTTGTGGTAAGGATAAGGGAGACTGAAATCATCCCCCGTTATTTTCAGTTCAATCTCAACATCGTTAAGCCGGGAGAGGCTCTTCAGATGCGAGCGCACCATCCCAAGCCAGCTTGGGCCGCCGCTCTTCTTGGAGCTGAGGCTGTAGATGGTAATCCGCAGCTCCTTGGCCACCTTGGTGGCTGAATCATGGATAAGCTCAATCTGCTCCTCCAGCTCCCTATCAGACATCTTACGCCAAGTCTGCTTCAGGGAATGGGTCGCATAGACGATGCCGAAAAGACTCTGGGAGACACTGTCGTGCATCTCATCGGCTATCCGGTTCTGCTCGTTCGTGATGATCAGCCGGTTCTCGATCACGCCCAGCTCGTGGCGCTCCAGAATAATCGCACTCAGCTCCGACAGGAACATCAGCTGCTGAATGTACCATCTGCGGCCCTCCAGCCCTTCCGACGCTTCCAGCTTCACTCCGATCATACCGACGAACCGGGTGCTCATTCTTACCGGCATCAGCAGGAAGTCACCGATTCCCGGCATACTTTTGAATACCGGTTCACGCTGCAGCCTCCATTCATGCTCGTGCTTCTCCAACTCCATGAACAGAAAGCGCTCCTCCTCATGCTGCCATCCCGTCTGGCGGCTCTGTGGAGCAGGCTCCCCGCTCTTTTTGGCGAACCAGAACAGGGCCTTCTCCAGCTTGGTAAGCTTGACCACATAGTCAGTAATCACTTGGCCAATATTCATGAAGTCATGCTGGCTTGATGTTTCCACGATGTGATAAAGCGATTTGATATGTTCCATGGTATCGTTGGTCCGCGCGTTCGCTTCCTCCCGCTGCCGCTTTATCCCCTTAACCATCTGCATAACTATAACCGCGAGAGCCAGGGCTAGAAACAGGTTACCATTGGCAAGCATAATTTCAGCAATCGAAGGACCGGGAGAACCGGATTCCATATAGCCCGATGCCGCCACTATGGCAATATAGCCCAAGATCAGACTCCAGGCAAAATAAAGAGAGAGCGCACCCGCCGCAAACAGCACCGGATTCAGTACATATAGCTTAAAAGGACTATCGTATCCTCCAGTAAATAACATCATCACCGCAATGAGTGCCGTCTCCATACTGATCATTAGCATGAGAGGACGGGCTCTTGCATGAAACCTCCGGTAATAGTACGGGAATAGTTGGGCAAATAAGAATAGCACGATGATTAGTAGGGATTTGTATATTACGGAAGGTCCCGCAGGAACCATGAGGTACATAAACGATGTGAGGGACAAAGAAAAGATTCTAAAAAAGGCGATAGTACGATCTTCTGCTGTTAATTTAATGTTCATCCCACCACCCTATTCTCCAGTTTGTGGAAAATTCGAGTTTATTCTAAGCTATGTTTAAAAGCATCATACATGAGAAAAATCACAATAACAAGTTTCGATTTCTAATGATAGCGTTTACTTTGAAAATAAAATGGGTATAATTATTCTTTTTTCATGAAAAATTAACCAGCTCTATCCATCTTCTCAAATGATAGCGTATGCAATATTATCCAGTTCCGCTCCGGTCATGACAAAGAGCCTTTCCCTCCAGGGACAGGCTCTTCGAAAGACAGGATGTCTTCAGTTATCCGGTGAGTTCACCCGGCACAGTCTATTCAGTCGCCGCCGGAACAACCTGCTCCAGCTTGGCCTCATTGCATATACAAATTTGATAGCGCTGTTCGCCAACGATATGATACCCGGTGGACAAAATACGCAAGGTATGACTAGGTCCTACCACTTTATGGAGACTGCGGCAACTGATGCAGTAATACTCTCTCAATAGTCTCATCTCCGGCATAGTCTAGAAGTACTATTCTAGAACTGCTAATATTATCTAGAGCATAGCACTGTTTTTTTCTGCGTGTCAACAAAAATCTGCAAAATACGACATTATTCCAAGATCATTTTGAGGAAATAAGTAGAAAAATGTCGTTTTTTTTATAAAACATAAGAATTTATATGTTTCACAAGATACCTTATTCTTCTATTTCCACTTGTCATATATGATTCCGGCAGATCTGCGGAGAGAGGCCCATATATTTTTTGAATAACCTTGAAAAATAAAAACTATCCCTATAATGAAGCATTCCCGCTATCTCCTGCACCTGCAGGGAGGTATTTAGCAGCAAATGCTTGGCCTCGGCCATCTTCAGCCGGTGGATATATTCATGCAGGGGGTACCCGCTGCTCCGCCGCACGGTGCGCCGGAGTGTAGACATGGACAGGTGCAGGTCTTCGGCTATGCGCGGCAGATCCGGCTTCTCATAGATGCAGGCATTCAGCGCCTCACGGATCAGCGGCATGGCTTCCTGCTGCCATGGGCGGCGGCTGCCCTGGAGCTGCAGCGAGTATTCCAGCAGCATCTCCTCCAGCAGCAGCGCAGCCCGGTCCGCCTCACCGGGAACATCCCCGGTCATGTACGCCAGAACCTTTTCAAAGGAGGCTTTCAGCTCTTCCGCCTTATCCCCCCGGGTTACCTCTCCACCCGCAATCATTCCGGCTTCCAGCCACTCTGTGACACGGCTTCCGCTGAAATTAATATAGTATTCATCCCAATACCCGCCAGGTGGCGGTCCGAAGCTGTAGCTGCAGCCGGGTCTGAAAAAAAACAGGCTTCCCTCCCGGACCTGCTGCTCTGGTCCTCCGTTCTCCGTATAAGTTCCGCCTCCTGCGACTATATATACAAGGGCCCAGTGTTCAAAGGTGACACCCGAACGAAACAACGTTCTTCCCGGCAGATGGCCGGCTTGCCCGATACGGATCGACTTCAGGCGCAGCCTTGCGGCCTCCACCTTCGGATCAATAATTCTTACAGGATAGGGACTGATCATATAATCCATGAGCTTGGGCATACACTGCATTCCTCCATGTGTTCAGGAGTGATATGTTGATAATGAAGATGATCATATTCTACATGAATAAGAGGTGTCCACGCTATGTCTGATGATGTTCACTTACAGCTTTTTCCCCGGCCGCATAAGATCACGGTATCCGCAGGACAGTTCCACCTTCCTTCCCGGGGCAGCATTGTGCTGGCCGGTGAGGACCCGTTGTCCGCCCTTCCCGCAGCCCGCAGGCTTCAACAGACCGCTTCCGAGGTGGTCCGTCTCAGTTTGCCTCTGTCCATAGGGCAGCGGTCTGCTGCAGTTCCGGCTTGTACTTTCCACTATAACGCACTACTTGCAGAAGGAGCCTATGAGCTGCACGTTAACGAAAAAGGCCTAATTGCCGCTTACGGTTCGCCGCAAGGTGCTTATTATGCAGCCGCGACGCTGAAGCAGCTCCTGCAGCAGTACGGCCGGACGCTGCCTTATCTGCATATCTGCGATCAGCCGGATTTCGCAGCCAGAGGACTGATGCTTGATATCAGCCGCAACAAAATCCCCACGCTGGATACCCTGTACCGGATCATTGATCTCATGGCGGATCTCAAGCTGAATCAGCTGCAGCTATATATAGAAGGAGCTCCATTTGCTTACGAGTCCTTCACGCAGGTATGGGAACTGGAAACTCCGCTCACCGGCGATGAAATTCTGCGCTTAGATGCCTACTGCCGCGAGCGGTATATTGAGCTGGTGCCAAACCAGAACAGCTTCGGCCATATGGAGGGCTGGCTGACCCGGCCGGAGTTCAACCATCTGGCGGAGATCCCCGCAGGCTTCATGCTCCCGGATCAGATGGTTGATAGCGATTTATACCCGGAAGGATTGTTCATGCCTCCCGGGACCTTCCATACGGAGGACCCTGAGGTATTGCAGCTCCTGGGCTCGATGTACGATGACCTTCTTCCCTACTTCAGCTCAGAGATGTTCAATGTCGGCTGCGATGAGACCTATGAACTGGGACTTGGCGCAAGCCAGGCGTTGGCGGAGTCTTCCGGCAAAGGCGAGCTGTACCTCTCCTTCCTGCAGAAGATTCATGGACTGGTCAAGCAGCGCGGTAAAACCATGCAGTTCTGGGGCGATATCATCATCCAGCATCCCGAGCTGATCCCCCGGCTGCCGAAGGATATCATCGCCATGGAGTGGGGGTACAGCGCGGCTCATCCTTTTGAAGCGGATACCCGCAAATTCAAGGAAGCAGGCATCCCGTTCTATGTCTGTCCGGGAACCAGCTCCTGGAACTCGCTCACCGGGCGGACCGACAACATGCTTGCCAATCTGCGCAGCGCTGCGGTACATGGCAAGAGAAACGGCGCTATCGGCTACCTGATTACCGATTGGGGCGATTTCGGCCACTGGCAGCATCTGCCGGTCAGCTATGCCGGATTCGCTTACGGGGCAGCGTTGGCCTGGAATGTAGAGGGGAATCTGGAGGCGGATGTGGCTCATTATCTGAACACGGCAGTCTTCCAAGACCGCTCAGGAACCATCGGGCAACTGCTGCTTGATCTGGGCAACTACTACAAGCTGGAGTCGGGCACAGTCCGCCCGAATGATACAGAGATGTCCATGCTGCTGCGCAGCCATCTGGAGCATGTTCAGCTGGCTGTGAAGCTGCCTGTAGAGCAGCTTCACCAATTGGAGAAATACATTCTTGGCCTCGAAGCCAGGCTTGAGCAGCCGGTTCTGGAATGCAGCGATGCCGGGCTGGTCATAGAAGAGCTGCGCAGCGGCATACACTTCGTGAAGCATGCCGTGCAGCTCACCCGGCTCAAGCAGCAGCTCGCCGCAGCCGATCCGAAGCTTAAGGCAGCGAAGGTTCAGGCGCTGATCCATGACCTGGATCTGCTGCTCCACCAGTATCGCCAGCTATGGACCCGTCGCAACCGGCCGGGCGGCTTGGAGCGCAGCATCTCGAAGCTGGTCCGCCTGCGCGGGGAATATACCGCACTTGCCGCCAAGCTGGATGCAGAGGCTGTTCGGTAGACTACATTACGTAAGAACACAATGGAACATACTTAAGAAACCTCTCCTTTGAAATGGTTGTGTGAGTACTCCATTTCACCAAAGGGCGGTTTCTTTTTTTGGTACACTACTGTTCCTCCGGTGATACTGAGCCACACAGCAACAAACTTTGGATTGAAATAGGACCACCGCAGGATTATAATAGGATCGAATAACCACTTTTTGCCTATTATTAGAAGGAGAATACATAATTGACAGGGGACAAGCCTATGGATTGGCTTCATGCTTATGAGGACGAGCTCCGTGTAGTTTTTGAGGAGAACCGCAGGGTGATCTCTGCGTTTCCAGAGCCGCTTAACGCCCGCGGCCTGTCGTATCTCAATCAGTTCAACGTGTTCAACCCGGACAGCAACAAGAATTATATCTGTTACTTGCTACCCTTCTGGCTCCAAGACCCTTGTGGCCTGAATCCTGAACTGGCCCGCAGGATGTCCGCAGGTAACGTCTTCCTCATGCTCTACTTCTTCCTCCAGGATGACCTGATGGACAGTCCGGAGGCCTCGGCTGCGCAAGCGCTGCCGCTTGCCAATCTGCTCTATGTGGAGTTTCTGGCTACCTACCTTCCGCTATTCCCGGCAGATTCCCCCTTCTGGTCCTGCTTCAGCCGTTACATCAGCGAGTGGGCAGACAGTGTGAGCAGTGAAGCCGGCAGCGATTACTACCTGAATGACCGTATCCGTATCTCTCATAAGGCCAGCCCGCTTAAGCTTAGCAGTACAGCCGCGCTGCTGCTCTCCAGCCAGTCCTCGTCCATTCCCGAAGCCGAAGAGATGATTCACACCGTGCTGCTGACCCTCCAGCTGCTTGACGACTACGAAGATTGGGAGCAGGATCTGGAGGACGGCAGCTACAACTGCCTGCTGTCACTGGTACGATCCTGTACAGGGATTGCCGCGGGAGAACCGCTGACCGTAGCAGCAGTGAAGGACTTCATATATGTAGCAGGCGGATTTACTGAATATACGGCAACGGCCCAGGCCAACCATCTGATGCTGGAAGAGGCCGGCTTGCAGCTGCCCTTGCTGGTATCCTTCCATCTCATGCTCGTGCAGAATCTGCAGCAGATCGCCGCTGCCATTGAAGCACAGAAGCAATTACTGCTGGGCGGGGGGCTGGATTACTGGCTATCTACGCACGCAAACCTCTCATAATTTATACAAATAGCAATAGAATTATAGAATGGCCTATGCTATACTAAAAAGGCAATTATAACCATTTTGAAAGGGTGATTGTATTGTCAGTAGGAGTTCTTAAGAATCAGGTAATTCAGAAGGCGTGGGAAGATCCGGCATTCAAACAAAGACTGCTTGCAGATCCGAAGGCAGCACTCCAGGAAGCGCTGGGCATTAACCTTCCTGACAACATTACACTGAAGACCGTAGAGGAAGGCTCGAATGAATTCTACCTGGTCATTCCCCCAAGCCCGTCTTCCGATGTAATGAAGACACGTATCACCCCAATGGGAACCTGGTAGCATCCTCAAGTCATACTATTATCGGGAGTTGGAATCGTCCGGTCCTTCTGCACGCGGCAGAAGGGTGATGGACTCGGTTCCGGCTCCTTTTTTGCTCATAAAGCGGATTTCGCCCTCCATCGCCTCAATAATACGGAAGGTAACCATCAGCCCCAGCCCTGTACCCTTCGTCTTGTTGGAGGAGAAATACGGCTCGCCCAGACGGCTAAGTACAGCCGGTTCCATGCCTGCCCCGTTATCCTTAATATGAATATGCACCTTATCCCCCCGGCTGTAGGCCAGCAGATGAATTGTACCTTCCTCCCCCAGGGATTCAATGCTGTTCTTGATGATATTAATCATCGCCTGCTTGAATTTCGAGGAATTCCCTTTGACCCACAGACCGTCTTCCACCTCCAGAATCATTTTGCCCCCGTTCAAATGGCATAATGGCAGCAGTATGCTCTGGATATGCATGAATTCTTCATTCACATACAGCAGGGAGACATGTTCAAATTCCGGCTTGGCAAAGGTCAGAAAATCGGTAATAATACTCGCCGCCCGGTCCAGCTCACTGAGCGCCATGGACAAGTATCTCTGCTCGTCCCCGCTCGACTTCTCGCTGAGCAGCTGGAGGAACCCCCGGGTCACCTGGAGCGGGTTACGTACTTCATGGGCTACCGATGCTGCCAGCTCGCTGATAATCTCCATTTTCTCCGAACGCTGCAATTCGTTGTTGAACAGCTCCAGCTCCTGCGAATACTTCACCACTTGGCTGTGGTTCTGCGCCAGCCGCCGCCCCAGAATCACAATCAGCGAGAGAATGAATACAACCAGCGCCCATTTCCAGTAGAAGAGATCATAATTCCCGCGTCTGAAATAATACCACAGCAGCTCCAAGATCCCGGTAAGAGCAGCCGTACCGAAGCCGCATGCGAAGATGATCGCATCCTTGTTGCGCTTCAGGGAGAACACAATTACGCAGCCGATCAGCAGAATGAATTGTAGAATCATAATAATGCCGATAATGTTGGTGGAGATGAAGTAGTAGAATTCCACATACCGGCCCCCGGATAGAGCATTAATAATAAGGAGAAGACAGCAGAATAAGGAATAGGCCATCTGGAATTTGCGGAACCTGCGGATGATGCCGTATTTGCCTGCGCCGAATATTTTCTCGAACAGGAAGGTCAGGGCGGGTAACAGGGACAACAGTGCCACATCGAACAAAATTACATTGAGCCCGCCTAAATAGCTATAGAAGGTATACATGAAGGGCGAGTAGGTTACAGATAGCACACCGGTAGAGGCAATGACAATGGAGAGCGAAGCTGCCACGGGGAAATACTCCTTGTTAAGGAAAAATGCGCACACAAACAGAACCGCCGCCACAAAGATAAAAGCGCCGCCCAGAATCACATCTATAAGCCCGTTTTTGATATAGTCCTTGATTAGAATACTGTGCTCACCGAGCATCACCTGCTCTTTGATTCCGATCCGGTCCTGGAGCGTCTGCGTCCAGATATAGAGCGTCTTTCCGTTATCCCGCATATCCAGAGGCACAAGCAAGGAATAATTATCCATAATAAAGCCGCGATCCCCTTCAAAAACCAGCCGGTCCTCCACATACACCTTCACATGCAGCGCATAGATCGTCTGAATATAGACGGAGGGGGACACGTAATGATAGGAGGGCAAAGTAATCTTGGTCCAGGCAGACGATACCCCGGAAGGCTTGAGCGGCATCTCGGCCTTCGCCTCCACATCGATCCACCCCTGGTCTTCCGTTACCGGAGCCTGGAGTCCGCCATCATCCGGCCCCTCCTGCCACTTCATCTGCCAATGTCTGATCTCACTGGCAGGGGAGGCACTTTGCGCGGACACCAGGAGGCTTCCGCAAGTTAGGCAAAGCAGAAACAATACTAACGCTGTATGTAAACTTTTGACCATCAAAGACATGCAAGCACCTCAGAGGATAGTTTTAGAAGCAAAGTTCTGTAGTGTTACTATTTCGCCCCATACTCTGCCCATTCCTTCAAAAAAAACGGAATAAACCAAAATTTTTACTAATTCCTGGTGGAGGCCGGCAATTTAATAAGCACCTCGGTCCCTTCGCCCTTGCGGCTGTTGAACTTAATCGTGCCGTTCATCGCTTCAATAATACGGAAGGTGACCATGAGGCCAAGCCCCGTGCCCTTGGTCTTATTGGAGTAATACGGTTCTCCCAGCCGGGCCAGCTCGCTGACCTTCATCCCCTCGCCGTTATCCTTCACGCTGATGATTACCCAGTTGCCTGTTCTCCAGGCCGTTACGACAATCTGCCCCTCCTCCTGCAGTGATTCAATGCTGTTCTTGATCAGATTAATAAATGCCTGCTTGAACTTGGCCGGACTGCCCATCACTTGAAGCTCCTGCTGCAGACGCAGATCTATCGAGCCGCCCTGCAAATTAGCCAGCGGCAACAGGATTCCCGACACATGCCTCAGCTCCCCCGAGACTTCGAATACATCCACGATATCCAAGCCCGGCTTCGCAAAGGTCAGGAAATCGGTAATGATCACCGAGGCCCGGTCCAGCTCCCCCACAGCCATCTTCAGATACTCCTTCTCCTTATTGCCGGAGCGCTCCCCCAGAATCTGCAGGAACCCGCGCGTGACCTGGAGCGGATTACGCACCTCATGGGCCACCGAGGCGGCAAGCTCACTGATAATCTCCATTTTCTCCGAACGCTGCAGCTCATTATTGAATTTCTCCAGCTCCCTGGCGTATTCCAGCGCCTTCTCATGGCTTCCCGCAAACCGTTTCCCCAGAATAGCAATCAGGGAAAGAATGAATACCACCATGCCCCATTTCCACCAGTACAGATGATATCTCTCCATTGAAAGGAAGTAACGCAGCAGCTCCGCCACGGAGACCAAGGCAAATACGGAGAAGCCGGCAGTGAAAAGGATGGCATCTGAATTGCCCCTGCGGGCATAAGAAAACGCCAGATACAGCAGGTAGACAAACTGGGCAATCATTAGTACACCGGTTGCGTTAATAGTCAGAACGGCATACAGCGCGTCCAGCCGGAAGGAAAGTGCGGCATTCAGAATAAGCGCTGCGGTACAGATCAGGGAATATGCCAGTTGAAATTTACGCACACGGGTAGTGAAGCCCCGCTTGCCCGGTCCGAATAACTGTTCAAAATAAAGCGTGAACGCCGGCATAATGGTAAACAGGGCCAAATCGAAGCTGATCTGTCTCAGACGATCCCCCCGGCTTAAAATCAGCGTCAGAAACGGAGAGTATGTCAGCAGCAGCACTCCAAAGGACAGGATGACCAGGGCCAGAAAGAAACCGCTGTAGAAAAATTCAGGCTTAAGGAACAGCAGGCAGATCAGCAACGCTCCAGCCATGAAGATCATGGCGGCTCCGAGCACAACGTCCACCAGATCCTGCTTCACATAAAAGGACAGCAGCTGATTATAGCTGCCGACCCTTACATCCCCCTCGATTCCAAACTCCCCGCTTCCCGCATTCCACAGATAGAGCGGCTTCGCACTGTCTAGCGCCGGGATCGGAATCAGCACCTTGTTGCCGCTATATTCCACATCCCCGCTGGAATCGTAGATTAGCCGGTTGTCTATATATGCTTTCAGGTTGTCGCCAAATACTCTATCGATCAGAATAGCGGAAGTTGCTCCAGTAGGGGGCAAGGTAAGCCGCATCCAAGCGGAAGGGGTACCAGATGGCGGAAGGGGCCTGGCCTCCCTGGCCCGTACCCGCGTCCATTCGGCGGCCGGCCCTGCCGTTGCAGCTTCTATACCGCTATTCCCAGCCGTTTCCCACTTCAGCTCCCAGGATGGAATTTCCGCTTCTGTATGTCCGCCCCATTCTATGGCGATTCCCGCTGGAATGATGGTTATTACAAGCAGCAGCATAATGAAGACTGCGGCTGTTTTGGTTGATGCTAACTTCATTGTGGCACCTCAGTGAATCGTTAGTTGTATTTATGTAGTCCATATGATTCTTATTTTCGACAACGTTTGCACTATACCTGCCTTCAGACTGCAAATAACCTCGAAACGGCTCGGTTAATTCATCTATTCCGGTTATTCTGCCGGAGAAATGAATATATTAATCAGATGGCCAGCCTGGATGCCGGACAGATTCGCCGCTGCTTAAACGGGTATAGTTGTACTATAAAGATGAAGAAAACTTACATCAAGGGATAAGGGAGCTGATTGACGATGGGTAATGAATTCAATAAGACGGAAGCCGACTTTGCATATGAGCGCTATACCAAAATGGGCGGTGTCTCCCCGGAGCAGGATATTCCGCTGGAAGAATTGCGTCCGCTTGGCACGATTACTGAGCAAAGCCCCAGTGAGGAAACCGTTGGCGCCGGGAACCGCCCGTTGGAATCTGCACTGGCCAGTCATGACCCTGCTCACTTCACACCGATCGATTTCGACGGTGTAGTGGATGACGGCTCGGATCCGGCGCTTGAGAGCGATCCTATTCTAGCAGCCGACATCGGCCTGAATGTACCGGACGCCGGGCTTGGGCCGCGTGCAGACCGCCCCGCTCCTGCTTCTGCCACAGCCGGTCCGCAGCGGGATGAGCTGCTGGAGTCGGATGCTATATACACGGCTGGCGCAGCCGGATTAACCGGCAGCGTGATTGATTATTCGGATTCGGAGGAAGAGGTGACAGGAGAAGCGGAGGAATCCGCTCCGCTGGAGGATGTCCCGGATGCAGATGAGCTGGTTCCCGGAAGCAGCGTTGACCCGGTCTCCCCGGACCCTGATGCCATGCCCGGTACCGATGTGCTGAATGGCTCGAACGGTGACGCATAGATACGGCTAAGCGTTCCTGCCGGAGCGTTCACACACAGTCCAGGTTCATATTGACTTTTGGAGATAATCGGCTTACGATAGTTTCATTCAATTGCGGCGATGGAGTTCGCCATAACCGCCCTTCGGGGCTAATGACTCCTACCAGTGGTTAACTACGCTGGTAGGAGTCTGTTTTGATTTCAGGTTAGTATTTATTTCGGGTCGGGGGGCATTAGCCATAATGAAGAGGAAGTATGAACGGTGGGCAGAGCTTGCAGCGCGCCAGAGCCAGCTTGCGCTCTGGAGTACATTCGTGAAATGGGTGATTCTGGGGGGAATGGTCGGGCTGCTGGCAGGAAGTGCCTCGGCCTTGTTCCTGGCCAGTCTGAACGCGGTCACCCAGGTAAGGCTGGAGCATGCCTGGCTGCTCTTCCTGCTTCCGGCAGGAGGCGCGCTCGTCAGCGGAATGTATATGCGTTACGGCAAGAGCAGCAGCAAGGGGAATAACCTGATTCTGGAGCAGATCCGCCAGGGCAACGAAGCGATTCCGCTGCGCATGGCCCCGCTGGTCCTTGGCGGGACGCTGATTACCCATCTCTTCGGCGGCTCGGCCGGACGTGAAGGCACGGCAGTGCAGATGGGCGGCAGTCTGGCAGAAGCACTCGGCCGCTGGCTCAGAATCGGTCCGCTAGACCGCCGAATCCTGCTGATGTGCGGCATCAGCGGCGGCTTCGGCTCCATCTTCGGCACCCCGCTGGCCGGAACGGTGTTCGGCCTCGAGGTGATCGCCATCGGGCTGATCAGCCATAAGGCACTGCTGCCCTGTTTTGCCGCCAGCTTCACCGGTGATCTGGTAGCCTCCCGCTTGTGGGGCGTTCACCATATCCACTATCAAGTAGATGTCTTCCCCGGCATGGATGCACTGGTGCTGGTCAAGGTTATAATCGCCTCCATCTTGTTCGGCCTATGCAGCCTGCTGTTCAGTGAGCTTACCCATTATCTGAAGCGGACCTTCACCGCCATAATCCGTAATCCTATGCTCAAAAGCGCCGCCGGCGGGCTGATCATTATCGCCCTGGTCTACATAGCCGGTTCCCGGGACTATCTGGGGCTGGGCCTTCCACTGATCAGTAGTTCCTTCGAAAACGGCGTATCGCCCTTCGCTTTTCTATGGAAGCTGATCTTCACCGCGTTCACTCTGGGGACCGGCTTCCAGGGCGGCGAAGTGACGCCGCTGTTCGCCATCGGAGCTTCCCTGGGGAGCAGCTTGGCCGGAGTTCTTCATCTATATGGGCCTTTTCTGGCTTCACTTGGCTTCATCGCTGTCTTCTGCGGAGCAACCAACACACCGCTTGCCTGCTTCATAATGGGCATCGAGCTGTTCGGCTCCGGCGGAGCGGTCTATATGTTCATCGCCTGCATCATCAGCTATCAGTTCTCCGGGCACAGCGGAATCTACAGCTCCCAGCTCATCGGCATCTCCAAAAGCGCCTTACTGCCGGTTCCCGAGGGAACGACGCTCGCTTCCGCCAAAGAGCAGCCCGCACCAAAGTAGCAGAATCCGGCAGGCCGCAGAAGCAGACTTTGCCAGAAGCAGGACAAAGAAGGTATGATACAGAAGTGAATGCACCAGATTATTCAACAAGTGGAAACGGCTTTGCCGTCCTTTTAAAGGACGGTACCGTTTCAGCGAGAAATAGAAGGATAATTTATCGTGTGCAACATATAAATTCTTATATTTGGACAAAAGGAGAGATTCTGAAGTGAAGTCTATCACAAGAAAACCCGTCATCCTGCTTGCGGTGATGTGCATGATGCTCGTCATTCTGGCGGGCTGCGGCAATAAGCCAGTGAATAATAATGCCGCCGGTAATGGTAACAGCAGTTCCGGAGCAGGCAGTGAGGCCACCGCAGCACCGCAGGAGAGCCCCGCTGCTACAGAAGGCGTACCTTCAGCCACAGCCAGCCATCCGGTGGTTACGATCGAGATGGATAACGGCGCTGTTATTAAGGCCGAGCTGTATCCTGAGGTTGCCCCCAATACGGTCAACAACTTCATTTCATTGATTAAGAAGGGCTTCTATGACGGAACCATCTTCCACCGGGTCATTCCAGGCTTCATGATCCAGGGCGGGGACCCGGATGGCACAGGAATGGGCGGACCGGACTACAGTATTGCCGGAGAATTCAATAACAACGGCTTCACCAATAATCTGCTGCATACTGAAGGCGTACTATCCATGGCGAGAAGCCAGGATATGGACTCTGCCGGCTCCCAGTTCTTCATTATGGCCGCAGCTTATCCAAGCCTTGACGGCGATTACGCCGCCTTCGGCAAGGTTACTGAAGGACTTGAAACGGTCCAGGCCATCGTCAGTCTGCCGCGTGGCAAGAATGACCGTCCGGATCAGCCGCCGGTCATGAAGAAGGTCACCGTTGATACGCTTAGCGTTACTTATCCCGAGCCGCAAAAAGCACAATAAGCAACCTGCAAGCTGGCTGCACAGACTAGTCTTGCTTCAAAATCCCGAAATCCACACAGAAGAGCCATCCCCCATAACCGGAGAATGGCTCTTCTTCGCATCTTAAGTATATTTGAAGCATGCTGCCTCTTATTGGAAGTGGGTGTGCTTCGTTCTCCACTGCTCCAGCTTAATAACCACCCAGAAGCCGTAGATCCCGAGCGTAATCACTGTCAGCAGGAACCACTTGATCCATTGTCCGAACAGACTGACGGCTGTACCGTCAAACCGCAGGCGCTGCCCTTCCACCACGGTATGCTCGATCTTCCAGCGGTAGAGCATTACTACTGACCAAGGATAGCAGATACCGAAGGTACAGACCGTAACCAGCCAGCCGGCGAGGCACCACCCAATGTACTCAATAAGCTTCCCGTCAAAATAAGATTCCCTGCTTCCATAATTCATCGGTGCCGTATTCATGTGCAGTGCTCCCATGGGTCTTCCCCTTTCATTCATGCAAAATTATTCCTGGTTCTATTTTCCTTATTGTCCATGGTGAGCACTACTACATTTCTCACAATTCTAACTAGGAATGGATAAAAAGCAGAATAAAGTCGAAATTAGGCGCCCCGACTGGGGACTTATCTCCGGCTAAGGGCATGCTGTCCGTTCCGCAGGAAAGTGCTGCGGCTGTTGCGCAGCAGGGATATCCGTTCTTCTGCCAGCTGATCCGCAGCCGCATAGGCCGGAATCCCCTTAAGGCGGGAAATCTCCAGCACACAGGTGATGCTGTCATAGATTCGGGCTATCTGCTTGTACGCCCGTTCCTTGTGGTAACCGTTCAATTCATCGGCGATATTAATAACGCCACCGGCGTTAATTACATAGTCCGGAGCGTAGACAATTCCCATCTTGTGCAGCGCGTCCCCGTGACGCGGCTCCTTGAGCTGATTATTGGCAGCTCCTGCAATCACCTTGGCTCTAAGCCGCGGCAGCGACTCATCATTAATGGTGGCACCAAGCGCACATGGCGCATAGATGTCACAATCTGCCCCAATAATGTCGGCCGGGTCTACAGCCGTTGCCCCGTAAGCCTGGACGGCCCGGTTCACTGCCTCACTATGAATATCTGCTACCAGCAGGCGTGCGCCTTCTTCATGCAGATACTTACATAGTGTAAAGGAGACATTGCCGACACCCTGCACGGCGACGGTTCTGCCTGCCAGGGAATCACTGCCGAAGGCAGCCTTCGCTGCGGCCTTCATGCCTTGATATACGCCGAAGGCTGTAGCCGGTGAGGGGTTGCCGGACGAGCCGTAGGAAGCCGATATTCCGGTAACGAAGTCGGTCTCCTGATGGATAATATCCATATCCTCTTCCGTAGTGCCTACATCCTCTGCTGTAATGTAACGGCCGTTCAAGCCCTGTATGTATCTGCCGAAGGCGCGGAACATCGCCTCGTTCTTGTCTGTGTGCGGATCACCGATAATGACCGTCTTACCGCCGCCCAGATTCAGCCCGGCCACCGCATTCTTATACGTCATGCCTTTAGCCAAACGAAGGGCGTCGATAAGCGCCTCCTCCTCCGTTGCATAGGTCCACATTCTCGTTCCGCCCAGCGCAGGTCCCAGCGTGGTGTCGTGAATCGCAATAATCGCCTTCAGCCCCGATGCCTTATCCTGACAAAACAGCACTTCCTCGTAATCCTCCCGCTCCATCGCCGCAAACAATTCCATCCGCTTCATTTCTCCTGTCTTTTCTTATGTACATGTTACGTTTCATAACAAAGCTAGTCGTTCTGGAACGTATTGTCAAGTTCATTTGTCCCATTTTCATCTATTTTCATAAAAGCACATGAAGCAGCAGACCCTGAACCTCACGCCTATTGTAAGCACATGGGGTGGAGTCTGCGAAGGGATTAGGCCCAGTATTGATCTGGCCGGTATTCGATTTCGGACTGCACGGCTATCGTTAAGCGCCCGGAGTCTGCATCATAGGTTACAGGCTGATCTCCAACGTAGTACCAATGCTTGATGACCGGCCCGTCCGCAGGCTCCTCGAAGCGGAATACATTAAGCTCCGCCTTCAGCTCCACCACCGCAGCGCCCTTATCTGCCGCCACATTCGTCAGGGTGATCAAGGTTAGCCCGCCCTGCTCATCAAAGGTGTACCCGGCTCCCTCCATGCTGTTCACAAGCATGCGCCCGGTTACGGAATGCTTCACCAGCACTCTTTCCTGTTCTGCCATTCGCGCTCCTCCTTCATGTCTGTATCCCGCCGCTCATTACGGCAGATCAATCACCATGACCAGTATGTTCTCATCAGCCTTCAGCTCGAGCTGCGCTGTATCCTCGATTCTCGCCGAATCGCCCGGCTTCAGCACATCCTCCCCGTTCAGGGTAAGCTGTCCTTCAACCAGATATACAAAGCCGCGCCGCCCCGGCTCCTGCCGGAAATCCAGTTGCCCGCCCGCTTCGGCCTTCCCCAGATAAATCGTCATATCCTGGGCTATATCGACAATCTCCTCCGACGCTTCGGCCGCTACTACCGGAAGCAGGCGTCCTTCAAGCTTGGCCGGATCGAAGCGTCCGGTTGCATAGGAGGGAGCCGTCCCCCGGGTCTTGGGCATGAACCATAGCTGAAGCAGGCGGACCGGCTCACTGTCCGAAGGGTTATGCTCCGTATGAATCGCGCCGGTCCCTGCCGACATCCGCTGGATGCCGCCGAAGGACGTCTGCGCGACATTGCCCAGGTTGTCCTCATGACGAAGCACGCCGGACAGTACAATGGAGACAATCTCCATGTCACTGTGCGGGTGGGCGCCGAAGCCTTTGCCCGGAGCGATCGTATCATCGTTACAGACGCGCATCGGCCCAAAGGCCGTATTGTCCGGATCATAGAAATCCCCGAAGGAGAAGACATGACTGCCCTTCAGCCAGCCGTAGTCGAACTGGTGCGCAGACGCAGCAGGGTAGATTTTAATCAATGGAACCGCCTCCTGTGGTTATTATGAAGTGGTCGATATCTGCAGTTCAGAAACGATGAACCATTTCTTGGACGCAGCATCCTTGAAGTACACCTGAATCATATAGTTCCCCTTGTCGGTAACCTTATAATTATACGCTGACGATTTGAACCAGAAGCTGTCCTTCTTCTCTGTTATTGGCTGGTTATCCACAACATCCGTCTTGCCTGCCGGGTCTGTAATGGTAATTTTCAGATCGGAGATATCTGTTTTGAGATCATCCACCTGCACCAGGGCAGAGAAGGTATTGCTGGTGTCCATTCTGACTTTGCCAAAAATCTTGCCCTGCTCATCCAGCAGCACCGTGTTCACATTAGGCTTGTAGATCTTGACCGTCCCTGCTGAGTCGTCCACAGATACAATCGCCTGCATATTCTCAGAAAGCTGTTCCACAGGCACATAGACCCCGCCGTCCGAGGATAGTGCAGACTGCTTGAGCAGCATATTATTCACATAGAATGAGAGATCTGTTTTGCCGGCAGCAGCATACAGCAGGCCTCCTCCCGAGACCATCATCAGGCACATTGTTGAAATCGCCAGCTTGCGCATCTTCCCCATTATTCCCGTCCCCCTATATAATGTCCTATGCTGTTTATACCCTTCAGGCGTCAAGGAGTTGCTGTGAATTGTAAAATAAAACCGGCTGCACAATTTCCTGAGGAAAAGGTACAGCCGGTCACGGGACAACCTTCTTGCTCCGGGTGCACCCGGAAGCAGCAATTACAGCTTGGCGATCGTCTCGGTAAGAACCGGTACAATCTGTGATTTACGGGATACTACGCCCTTCAGCACAGCCTTGTTATCATCCAGCTTCACATTGTAAGCCTGCTCTACAGCCTCTGCTACGCGGCCCAGGGCGAGACCCACGGAATCGTTGTTCAGGATATCGGTAACTACGAACAGGAACAGATCCAGTCCCTTGTCATCAATAATCGCGGTAAGTGCCGCTTCCAGCTCCGGCTGCTTGGATAGAACATCATTCACATCCACAGCGTTAACCTGGGCAATCTCCACCTTATATTCACCCATCTTGAATTCCTTGGCATCCAAAGAGATCAGTTGGGCAATACTCTTGTCGCTCAGGTCTGCACCGGCTTTGAGCATGTCCAGGCCATAGCTCTCAGCATCTACTCCGGCAATAGCCGCAAGCTCACGCGCAGCTGCCACATCCTGCTCTGTGCAGGTCGGCGATTTGAACAGCAAGGAATCGGAAATGATAGCGGACAGCATCAGACCGGCGATGTTCTTAGGAATGGCCACGCCATTCTCTTTGTACAGCTTGTTCAGAATGGTAGCTGTACAGCCGACCGGCTCAGCCCGGTAATACAGCGGATAGGCTGTCTCGAAGTTCGCAATCCGGTGATGATCAATAACCTCAACCACACGAACCTGATCGATATCATTCGCACTTTGCTGGCGTTCATTATGGTCAACCAGAATCACTTGTTCAGCTTCGGCGGCTACGTTCTCCACCAAACGCGGTGCTTCTACCCCGAAGTGGTCGAGGGCGAACTGTGTCTCTCCGCTGATGTCTCCAAGACGGACCGGCTCGGCATCCCAGCCCAGTTCCTTCTTCAGTGCCGCATAAGCAATAGCCGAGCAGATCGTATCTGTATCCGGGTTTTTGTGACCAAAGATCAAAGTTTTTGTCATTTCCAATCTCCTTACTATGTTTTTGTGAGAATAATATACCATACATTGATAGAGACCTGCCAGAGACCCGTAAATATCCGGCTGGAATTAACTCTTGGTATGCTCCTGTCCTACCTGTACAGCTTGCCCCCGCTTCGTCTTCGGCAGCGCCTCAGGCACATCCTCCCCGGAGAGCGGCTCGTTATCCGAGAACAGATCCGGGTTCTCTCTGAGCATGCCGCTCAGGATACGTGTAGTCTCTACTGTGCCGCAGAGCATAACCGCCGCATCGCCGAAGCTGCCCCTGCGCAGCGCTCCGCCGTCCTCCAGCACGGACTCCACCTTCCAGAAATGCTGCGACCAGGACAATCCGCAGTGTCTGCGCGAAGGCACCGCAATCTCCTCCCCTGCCGGCGTCACAGTATAGAGCGCCTCATGCCCGTCCGTCATCCGGCCGGGAATATCCACCCACTCTTCAATGCCGTGAATGAACGTATTCCTCCGCAGATCCACACCGAGCAGCATAATCTCCGCTCCCCGGTCCAGCAGCTTGCCATAGACCGAGCCGCGCGCACAAGGCGTATCCCAGCGCTCATCTCCGGTTGTGAACACCGCTGCATCCCTGCCCAGCGCCGCCACTGAATGCGTGGGATGCCAGGAACGGATCACGTTCGGCCGCTTACGGAACAGCTCCGGCAGAATCCCCACGCAGACGGGCGACTCCAGCACCGAGAAGCGCGGATTCTGCCCGTCGATATAAGACCAGGTATGGGTCGGCAGGACCAGTAGCCCCTCCTTCATATATTCTGAGAGAACATCCAGTACGGTATCTGCTCCCCCTTCCACTTCACCAATGCTTTTGAGCGAGGAGTGGACCAGCAGTGTCCCCTGCGGATCGATCCCCATCCTCTCCAGCTGCTTCATCAGACTTGATCTGGTGTGCATGATTAACCCCGCTTTCCTGAATAATAAATACCGATCTTGAAATACACCTTGCAAAATTACTCATTTACTATTAAAATTATAGTAACTTAATATTAATAAGTAATTTACAGCTTTTATATACCAACTCAAATCTCAGGAGGTATTCCCATGAGTTTAACATTAAAAGGACTTCACCATGTATCTGCCATTACCGCCAAAGCGCCGGAGAACTACAAATTCTATACAGAAGTGCTCGGACTCCGCTTGATCAAGAAGACCGTCAACCAGGATGACGTATCTGTCTATCACTTGTTCTACGGGGATGAGACCGGGAATCCCGGCACGGAGCTTACCTTCTTCGAGCTGCCTAACGCAGGGCGCAACCGCGATGGCAACAACAGCATCTCCGCACTCTCCCTGCGTGTTCCCGGCGATGATGCCCTGCTCTTCTGGACACAACGCTTCACGGTACTGGGCGTAGAGCATGAGGAAATCACCGAACGCGGCGGCCGCAAGACGCTGGCCTTCACCGACCATGAGGGCCAGCGTCTCATCCTCGTCTCGGATGAGCATAACGAGGGCATGCCCGGCGGCAAGCCGTGGGCCAAGAGCCCGGTTCCTGCCGAGTATGCCATTGTCGGACTGGGACCCGCACATCTGACCGTCGAGACCGCTGAGCATACGGCCCTGATTCTGGAGGACCTGCTCGGCTTCCGCCGCGCAGGCAGTTATCCTTCTCCGGTGGCGGGCCAGCCGGATATTATCGTGTTCGAGACCGGTGAAGGCGGCTCCGGCACGGAGATCCATCTGGAGGAACGCAACGATCTTCCACAGGAGCGCCTGGGACGGGGCGGTGTACATCATGTAGCCTTCCGCGTCGATAACGAAGAGGAGCTGAAGCAGTGGATTGAACGCATCCGCAGCGTACAGCTCCCGAACTCGGGCTTTGTAGACCGCTTCTACTTCCGCTCCCTGTACTTCCGGGAGCCGAATGGTATTCTGTTCGAGCTGGCAACGGACGGACCGGGATTCGCCACAGATGAGGAAGTCGAGCATCTGGGCGAGGCGCTGGCCCTGCCGCCGTTCCTGGAATCTAAGCGAGAACAGATTGAGGCCCACCTGAAGCCGCTGGATACCCGTCCGCAGGTCTAACGTTATCATCCTAGTGATAATAGCTCTGGCGGTTTGCATACGAAGAAACTCCGGCTGACTTACAAGCCGGAGTTTCTTTTGGGTTAGCCAAGCCTGCATAACAATTTAACTTACTAGCTCAGATCAGCTCTCCGACCAGGTGATCGTGAAGAGGTTGAAGCCGGGCCGGGCCGTGGAGGCTTTGCCTGTAATGGATACAGGACTTGTCCCGCCGAGTCTGCCCGAAATTTTGACATTGCTGGCCGATACAGACTCCGAAGCATTATCCAGATTTTTAATCCGCGCATATTCACTGTACACGAAGCCCATAATCTCCAGTGTCTCCTGCGTTGAATACGTGAACGCCACCTTCTTCTGGCCGTTAGCATCCGTATCCAGCGTGATTGCAATCAGGGCATCCTGGGGAATCGGAAAGTCCTTAGGCAGATTAACCGGTCTAGCCGTTCCCTCCACTACTGGAGCAGGAGTTGCATTCCCTCCGCCGGTAGAGGTTCCCGGAGCAGGAGTCGGAGCAGGAATATCCGCGCTGCCGGCACCAATTCTCACTTTATAGTTGACCGAGTCATAATTGATAGGCACCTTCAGCACCGTAGCGATCGACTGGACCGGCAGGTAGGTGAGACCTTCGTAGGTGATCGGTGTCAGGGTTTTGCCATTACCGTCCTTCATCCAAAACGGGTTACCATCCACGACAATACCCAGGCTATGGTTCAGATAAGCCTTAATCTGCTGCAGTTTGGTGCCCGCATACACCCCTGCCGAGCCCGTTACCGTCATGCCGGTGACAACTGCGGCAATCAACCATTTTTTCTTCATAATATCCTCTCCCGTATGTTGTTGTTAAAAAAGTAGGAACTTAGCGTCCCTATATATTTAACACGGGAGCGAAACTTTCAACCTGCCTGCTGCCGTATATTCCGTTTACGCGCGCTTCACGATCTCGACCAACTCATCCAGACTGCGGATTTCATAGGTCGGAACTATCTCAGGATCACCGGGCTTGCCCAAGGGATTGAACCAGCATGTATCGATGCCGTAATTGTTCCCGCCCCGGATATCAGAGGTCAAAGAGTCCCCAACAATCAGCACCTTGCGTCTATCGGACAGATTAAGCTTGGCAAAAGCATAATCAAAAATCCCCGTCTCCGGCTTCTGGTAGCCCGTCTCTTCCGATACAATTACCGCTTCGAATACCTCGCTGAGCGGGGAACCCTTAATCCGGGCATGCTGCACATCGCTGATTCCGTTCGTAATCACAGCCAGCCTGCATCCGGCAAGCTCGCCGCAGAGCTCGGCAGCCCCCTGAATCAGGAAGGTACCCTCGCCGAGAAAGCGCAGGTATGCTTCACTGAATTCCTCCGGCTTGAACGTGAGCTGACGGGCGGCAAACAGCCGGTTGAACCGTTCTACGCGCAGGGCGGCAGAGGTGATCTTCCCTTGCTCGAAATCCTTCCATAAGGCATGGTTAATCTCCTTGTAGCTGGCCGCATACTCCTGTGCGCCTGTCTTCTGCCCGAAGTGGGCGAAGGCATGGCTTAAGGCATGGCTCTCGGCCATTCCATAATCGAACAGTGTATCATCGGCATCAAATAAGATACATTCGTATTTCATCATTTCCTCCATCTCGCTTATGTAGTTCGACAACATACATCCTTCTGCGATATAATCTGAGTTAGGCCTTTAAAAAATCAACGGGGTGATTGTCATTTTATACGGTTTAGCTTTTCTCGTGTCATTTTTTATCGTTTATCTGCTGATTCCTCCTCTGGCCAAGCTCGCTTTCCGGCTCGATTTCGTGGACAGGCCAAGGGAAGATGTTGAACGCAAAATCCATAGGGAGCCCATCCCGCTAACGGCAAGCTATGCCATATTCGTAGGTTTTTTCATTACATATCTGCTATTCGCACGTGAATTCACCCTGGAGACGCTCGCCCTGTTCATTGGCGGTGTGCTTCTGCTGACTATAGGAACCATCGATGACTGGTACAAAACCAAAGGTAAGGATTTCCCGGCTCTGCCCAAATTCATCGTACAGATTGCCGCCGCCGTTCTGGTGTTCTTTTCCGGCAATGCGTTCACCGGCTTCATTAATCCGTTCTCAGGTGATTATATCTCACTGCCGTTCATTTTGCAGTTCCTGCTGACGATCATCTGGATCTTCGGTGTCACTACGGTCATTAATTTCTCTGACGGCATGGACGGTCTGGCCGGCGGACTTACAGCGATCTCGGCAGTAACCCTGTTCGTCGTCGCACTCACGATGGGCCAATCTACTTCAGCCTTCATGGCAGTTTCGCTGATTGGGGTTACCCTGGCGTACTTGCGCTTCAACAAGGCTCCGGCCAAAATCTTCATGGGCGATGCCGGCGCCACCTTCCTCGGCTTCATTCTGGCGGTGATTGCACTGGACGGTGCCTTCAAGCAGGCCACGGTGTTGTCGCTGTTTATTCCGATTCTCGCGCTGGGCGTACCGATCTTCGACAATATTTTTGTCGTTATCAGACGCTTCCTTAAGGGACAAGCCATCTATCAGGCGGACGCCACTCAGGTTCATTACCGTCTGCTCAAGGCCGGTCTGAACCAGAAACAGGTGGTCGGCGTGCTCTATCTTGCCAGCGTCTGCCTCTCCCTGTCGTCCATTATCCTGCTGCTGATCCAGACGTAATGAAGTTACTATGTATGTCAAAGGCTGTTCCCACAAGTTATGAAATGGCTGCGGGGACAGCCTTTTTAGTTTTGATTTTTTGAGCAGGATCAGCGTAGGCGCTTGGGTGGACGCTCCGCGAACGGACCGTTGTTCCACATGAAATGGTTACTTAGGCTTTTACTTTTGAGCAGGATCAACGCGGGCACTCGGGTGGACGCCTTTTTGTTCGAGCAGGATCCACGCAGGCGCTCGGGTGGACGCTCCGCGAACGGAACGTCGCTACAATCGCTGTTGTCTCCAGATTTTATTTATTTCCTTAATCGGTAAAAATCCGGAGACAAAGGCGACCGCTATCGCTTTTCCGCATTCGTTCCGTCCTCACCGCTGTTTAAGCGGGATGCGATTTAAAACCACAAACCCGGCACTACACACGCCCTTTCGCCCTCGCGTCAGCTCATGCGTTAGGTTTTCTGTATACATTCGGACCACGAGCCGTCCCCAGCAAATGTATGCTGTTTTCCGCATACATTCAGGCCACACGCCTGCACTCTAGCAAATGTATGCTGTTTTTCGCATACATTGGGCCCTCTTCCCCTCGTACCTGCGCATTGTGTTCGGTTTTTCGCATTTGGTCCACGTTCCGCCCGTCAGCATATTATATTCGGTTTTTCGCATACATCGGTCCACTCATGCTCGCGCCTACGCATTGTGTTCGGTTTTCCGCATAAATTCAGGCCGGTTACTCGTGAACCAGATCCCTCCCGGGCCCGGCTTCAAGGCTCCTGCACCCCTGTGAAGTCACGCAGCTGAGAGTAGATTCCGATGATCTCCGGCATCGGCATGCGGACCAGACCGCTGGATGAAGGGGCGACGAACTCCTTGACGCCGTCCACCACGGGAGCGGCTCCTTCCTGGAAGCCCCAGGCGGCTGTACTTCTGCGGCTGTACTCTGTGTACACGCCCTTGCCGACAAAGCAGGCAATCTCTGGACGGTATTCCTCCAGTTTGGCCCGCAGGAGCTCGCGGCCCTTGGCGTACTCCTCCCGGGTGATATCTTCAGCGCCTACGGTGGGGCGGGCGACGATGTTGGTGAAGCCATACCCCAGCTTCAGCAGTTCCCCGTCCTCGGAGGCCTCGTATAACCGCGGCGTCAGTCCGGACTTATGCAGTATGCGCCAGAAGTTATTGCGCGGATTGGCATAATGATGACCTAGCTCGCCGGAGCGGATGCTGGGATTGAAGCCGATGAAGACAATCTGCAGTCCATGATCCAGATGATCCCTTACCTCTTCCATGTTCGTTCCTCCTTACACTGGCCGCATTATTTTGCAGACCCTAATCTAATATACCCATGCTTCGGACTCAGGTACAACTGAAGCAGAAGCAGAGAACATAACACTGGCACTGACCTGGCACCGGCACTAACTTCCCAATACAACAAAGAAATCCCCCCGCAAAGGATATGCATCCGTTAACGAGGGGAACAGACCGTTGATTTACTGTAATAGATTAAACTGACTAAGGAAGAAGAGCCTTCAGCGCCGGAGACATCTCCTGCTCATCCAGCGAAATATAACTAGATGAATCATTCTTATACACTATCTTCACCGCATATCCTCCCTCTCTGCGGTTGTAATTGCGGCGATGCTCCAGAATACCGTTAATGAGCGTCTTGTCTGTGACCATGACCGCCCGTTTCTCGCTGCGGGCTAACTCCAGACGGGTCTCGGGATCATACATCCGCCCGGGTGGCAGCTTATTGTGATTCATATCCCTGAACATCTCGGCGGACACGACATCCGCTACGGTAATTTTGACTTTATCCGCATATCCCTCCTGCTCCAGCCAAGCCCCTAATTCATGGTAGGTAGGATACCAGCTATAAGTGTATTGAGCCTGAAACCCGTTCTGATCCGGTTTTTGAATAACCTGAATGGAAGCCCGTGACCGCTGATCCGAGACCTGATCCTTATAGGACATATTCAGCAGCTCACGGATCAGGATGTCCTTGAACTCCTTCACCTCTTGCGGATCGGAAATACTGAAGGCCTTATCCAGATTGCTCATCCGGATACTTTCTATGTTCTTGTTCATCCGGGAGATCTGATATCGCTCACGTTTGTAGTCCGCATGTCCCATGACCGCCTTCAACTCCGGCTCGAAGCCCGCTGACGGAACCAGATAGGTCCGCATGAGCGTCCCTCCGCTCTTCAGCTGGTATGATAGCGTGAAAGGATGGCGGGGGAGATATACATAATCCCACATGGCCTGCCCCTGATCAGGCTTGGCTGTTACGACAGCATGGTGCAATGCGGTTACAGCTTCAATATATTTCGCGTCCTTGGAATAGATATCAACCTCCTCCGCAGGTGCAGCGCTCTGAGCGCCGAATGGGCGTTGCATCAGGTCTGCATAATTACCACCGGCGAATACTGCACTCACCTTCCCGGAGGCCGGAACCCGGGTCTCATATCCGGTCAAGCCGGATACAGGAACATAGAGCAGCAACCCAAGCAGGATACTATATACTGCCAATTCAAGCGGCAGCTTGCGGCTCAGGATATGCCAGGTTTTGCGGAGAACCATCTCTACGAGAATATAACCGATTACCCCTCCGGCGACGACACTGCCGACGATCCAGCCTGTTCCCTGCTTGATACTGCCGAAGTAGCTGAGCGCAAGCAGCATACTGCAGAGCATCACCCCTGCTTTGAATAGCGGGTCGAAATAGGTGAAGGCCATTGCCTGTCCAGCCTTCTCACTGTGGCGCTTACGGTATAGCACGAAGGAGAGCGTTAAAAAGGCTGCAAACAGTAGAGCATACACCCATAGCTCTGTAGGACTAAATGGGCTATAAGACATATCTGCAATCCGCAGCATCGGCGCCCAATCCTTCAGGGATTCCCTCGATCCTATACTATCCGGGTACCCATACAAATATCTGTTCAGATGCATATCTATAAACATTAACATTGCCGCAGGGAGGACTAACAGAATGAGGGTCACCACTCCCTGCAGAATGGTCTGCCCCGTGCATATCCCGACAAACATCGTGAACGCGAACAGGAACAGGGTCAGCACAGTAAGGGTCAGACACCACTGCCAGACCTCCGCTCCGTGATAGATATACATATTGCTCTCCAGCGGGCGGACCAGCATCGTAACCACACTTGTAATCCAGATGGGCGGCAGCAGCAGAAGCAGACCGCTCAGCGTATAGGAAGACAGCAGATGCGAGCGGCGCAGCGGGAGGCTGTGCATCAGATCGGAGGAGCCTTTGGACTGTAGATAACGGGACAGGAACAATCCGGTGATGATCGGAAAAGGAATAAGGATTACCGGAATGTCCATGCCAAGATCGAATAGTCCCTCTAATACGACAGGCTCTTTTAGCCCTTCTCCATTAATGAACAGTTGCAGCGGGAGTATGAATAAGAGTGCTAGTGTGTACAAAATTCCAATCCAGCCATACTGGCGCAGGTTCTGGCGGATAATGCTGCTGTTACAGAATAATCGGCTGCGCGTCATAACCGGCATCCCCCATTTCATAGATAAAGATTTCCTCAAGCGTCAGCGGAAGCAGGTCATACACATACGGGTCATAGACATGAAAAGCCTGACTGATCCGCTCCCGCTCTCCTTTTACAATGTACAGGCTAACGCTTCCCCGCTGCTCCTGATGGAGGATCTGCAGCTTGGATTCCAGCGCCGCCGCATGACGTACGTCACGGAAAGCGACCTGAATCTTGTGCGTGTCGGCCTTCAGATCGTCCAGATCCTTCTCCACCAGCATCCGGCCCTCATGCATAATGCCGACATGGTCGCACAGATCCTCAATCTCGCGCAGATTATGCGAGGAGATCAGCACGGTAAGCTCGCGCTCGGCGACTTCCTGGAACAGCAGATTCTTGATCTGGCGGCGCATCACCGGGTCCAGGCCGTCGATCGGCTCATCCATAATCAGCGCATCCGGCTTGCAGCTAAGCGCCAGCAGGAAGGCGGCCTGCCGCTGCATCCCTTTGGAGAAGCGGCTGAGTCTGCGCCGGGGATCGAGCCGGAACACTGTAACCAACTCCTCGTATCTTTTTTGACTCCACCCTGTATAGATTGAGCGGTAGAATTCCGCCATACTTTTCATCGTAGCCTGCGGGAAGAAGTACGGGCTGTCCGGCATGAAGAACAGACTTCGCTTGACCTCCGGTGATTCATAGACGGGCTGCCCGCCTACCTTGACACTCCCTGTATCTGGACGATAGATGCCCACAAGCATCTTCAGGAGCGTGGTTTTGCCTGCTCCGTTAGATCCCAGCAATCCGTAGATGGCCCCTTTGGGTACCGTCAGCGAGAGGCCGTTCACAGCCTTTTCCTCCTGAAAAATCTTGTTCACTCCGCGTATCTCAATCATGGCTGCTCTCCTCTCTTCTCATATCCAGCGCCTGGCGGTACAGGGAACTGATTTCCGTCTCCGTGAACCCAAGGTAGACTGCTTCTGCCATCAGCCGCAGCAGTTCTTCCTTCAGCTCTGCCCGTTTGCTCTCACTTTGGCCCTGCTGCAGCGCGGCTACGAAGTTGCCCTTGCCCTGCAGCGAATAGATATACCCCTCACGCTCAAGCTCCCGGTAGGCTTTCTGAATCGTATTGGGATTGACTGTAAGCTGCGAGGATAACGCCCGCACCGAAGGCAGCTGTTCATCCGCCCGCAGAATACCATGCATAATCAACTCTTTCACCTTGTCGGTCAGCTGCTCATAGATCGGCTTGCGGCTGCGTACATCCAACTCGAACATGACAGTCCTCCTTTCTTCGGACCTGTGATCCGGCTGTTCAACTGTGTTAACTGTACTACTATTATTAATACAGATAAGAATTAATGTCAATCATTAACTTTTACTCTGTCTAGTTCCAGCGTATCACGCAAATAACCCCCACCTGCCTGCCCTGGACAGATGGGGGTTATGATTGCTTAGTGGGACTCTTCTATTGAACATGAACGCTGCTGCTACGCCGCTGTCTGCGTTCATCGCTGAACAGGGCAGCGCCTATACCCGGGAGGAGCAGGTAGCCTGCGAACTTATAGGTCTGACTGAACGCATCCACAGCCGCCTGTTGCTGTCTTATTGCCACGGTCCCGGCCTCTGCGTCTGCGGAGTTCGCCGCGCTCAGCTCCCGGGTTGTATTATGCTGGAGCACAGTGACGATGATAGCCACGCCGAGTACACTCCCCAGCGCCTTCGCCATATTAGTCACTCCCGAAGCTATGCCCACCTTGTCTTCAGGAACGACCCGGATCGCCGATGACATCACTGGTGCCATCGAGAGCCCCACGCCAAAGCCGGTCACTGCAAGCCGTAGCATCACCGCACCCAGCGTAGAGTCGGCCTCAAGTCCGCTCATGGAATAGGTGGCACCGCCAATCAGCACCATTCCCGCTGCGGCGAACAGACTGCTGCCGTATTTCGCAGACAGCGGCCCGGATACAGCCGAGCTGGCGATGGAGCCTAAGGCCATAGTTGAGAGGACCAGCCCTGCCCTCAGCTCCGACACCCCCATCACCCGGGTCAGATAAAAGGAGGTCAGCAGCGAAATATTCATCAGCGCCGCCCCCAGCACGATCATCGATACCGAGGTACTGTTGAAGGCCCTGATCTTCAGCAGGGACAGGGGCAGCATCGGCTCCTTCCCCTTAGACTGCGTAAGAAAAAAGAACACCAAACACAGCACCCCCGCAGCCATCAGTCCCAGGAACGGGCGCGAGCTCCAGCCGTAATCCTGCACTTTAATCAGGGCATATGTAATGCAGAACATCCCGCCTGTAATCCCCAGCATTCCGCCATAGTCTATGGACCGCCCTGCTGAATCATCCCGTGACTCCTGAATGAACATAGCGGTCAGCCCTATACTCAGCAGCCCAAGCGGTACGTTCACAAAAAAAATCCACTCCCAGCTCAGCTTCTGTGTCAGTATTCCGCCAAGTGCCGGACCGCTTGCCGCAGCCACTCCCGAGACGGCTCCCCATATGCCTATAATCAGCCCGTGCATTTCTTTGGGGAAGGTGGTGGTGCTTAGCGGAATTGTAACCGGCACAATAATGGCTCCCGCCAAGCCTTGAATGACCCTGAACAGAATCAGCATGCCAAGTGAAGTGGAGAGTCCGGCAAGCAGAGAGCTCAGTGTGAACACCCCCACGCCAATGAGGAATACCTTCTTCCGTCCGAATTGATCGGCCAGACGCGAGGCAGTCAGGATGAATACGGCAAATGCCAGGTTATAGCCGTTCATCACCCAGGATACCTGCGACACACTCCCCCCGAACTGGCGGGTCATCTCCGGCAGGGCAATATTAATAATGGTTGTATCGAGCAGCGCCATGAAAAAGCCCAGCACAATCGCCGTAAAGGATAAAGCTCTGCGCATCCCAATCCCCATATCGATCATCTCCTGAAATATGAAATAGAGTTCATATTCAAATTATATGAACCATAGTTCATATTTGTCAATCGAAAAATGAACTCCGGTTCAACTTTTATTGACAGCGAAAAACCACTCCACTACAATCTGTACTATGAGGGGGACCTTACGATATGGGTGAAACAGAGGACAAGATTAGAACTCCGCAGCAGGAGCGCAGTATACGAACGAAGGAAGCCATTATCCGGGCCGCGATGCAACTATTCTCGGACAAGGGTTTCTATCAGACGAATACGAAGGAGATTGCAGCGGCAGCCGGGGTCTCGACCGGGAGCTTCTACTCCTATTTTGTGGATAAAAGGTCCGTATTTATTGAGGTGCTCCACATGTACGGGGATGAGCTGATGGCCGAGGTCGAGCGGTCGATGGCAGAGATTAATTTCAATACGATTGAACGTACGGACCTGATCCTGCATCTGATAGACACGCTTCTGCTCGCGCATAAGGCATTTATCGGGTACCATAAGGATCTGAATATTATGTATCACAGCGATGAGGCTATCAAGCAGCTGATGGATGCCCAGTACGAGTCCGGCCGGCTCAAGACGCTGACCTATCTTCAGATGGGACAGGATGAACTGAAGACCGAAGATACGGAGGCAGCTTCGATCATTGTGTTCGAGTCAGTGAGCGCGATTGTAGACTTTATCTCCTTCTCGCCGCAGCGGATCGCTGTGGACCGGCTGAAGTCAGAGCTGGTTCATATGCTGGTGCAATATCTGTATAAGTAACAACTGCCTTTTCTCTATACATTTCCTCAAAAAAAGAGCAAGCCTGCAGGTACCCCGCAGCTTGCTCTTTCTTTATTGACCCTTGCGGATCAGCGTTTATCCTTCCAGAAATTGAGCGGCTCCATATCCTTCGTAATGAGCTTGAAGGTATAGCCTTCCTTCTTCAGCTTCTCCAGAATACGCGGCAGCACCTTGAGTGTAGCCTTCTGGTCATGCATCAGAATTACCGGATTCGTCTTGGACGCCTTCAGCTTATTCACCTGATCCATCACGGTGTTATAGATTCTGTCGCTGTTCTGTTTGTATTTCCAGTCATAGGAATCCACGTTCCAGTCCCAGAGATGGTATCCCTGCGTCAGGACTTTATCGCGGAAGGACTTGGTGAAATAGGGCTTGCTTCCGTATGGCGTACGGATCAGTGGGGTGCTTACTCCCGTCAGCTTCTTCAATGTTGCATTGGCCCCTGACATCTCGGCAAGCGCCGCTGCAGGAGAGGCATAGAACTTCTCCTTGCGGTGGGTCACACCATGCAGCGCTAAGCCATAGCCTTCCTTAGCAATCCGCTTTACCTGGGCGGGATGCTCATTCATGTTGTTCCCCAGCATGAAGAAGGTCGCCTGTACGTCATATTTGTGCAGGATATCCAGCAACTCACCAGTCGTCGCTGACGGGCCATCGTCGAAGGTCAGGTATACGGTCCGGCCCGGCTTGCCCGGCTCAGTGGGTGTAACGGGAGTGGCAGGAGTCACTGGAGCCACTGGAGCCTTCGGCTTCAGGTCGGCAGCATATTTATCGGTAAACACTGCATCGGTAAGCTGCGCCGAGCCGTCCTTCACACGAAGTAAATATTTATCTCCCGCGTAGGAAATGCTATACCCGAGGTACCCGCTAACCTTCAGCGGAGCCATGAGTTTGCCGTCCTGCACGAAAGTGCTCATAGGCACAGTAGTGCCATCCTTAAGCACGGCACCTCCGTCCTTGCTCAGCAGGGTAAGCGAACCCGTTCCGCCGGCTACTTGAATTCCGTCCGTCATTCCGGTAAGGGTCCATTTCAGCTCATCCGCAAGTGCACGCAGCGGTACATAATAGGTGCCTTTTACGGAAACAGCTTCAACCTTACTTAATTTATCGTTGACTCCGAGCTTAAGAATAGCGCTATCACCTTTAGCATTAGCCGGGACCTGCACAAGCCCCATGATTAGGAATAAAGACATGAATAAGAGCAGAATTTTCTTGATACGCACAGCAGCAGTCTCCAATCTATGTATATTTATCTATTACTTTATCATATATACTTTCAACGTAATTTGAGAGATTGTAACCGGAAGCTAAAAAATTGTTACTCTTGTGCAATGATAAATGAGGGTTCGCCAACATTTTCAGAAAGCACGCAAATCTCGTCGAATGCTGTCACAGCAAGCGTTACACGGTTAAATCAGCGGTTTTTGGCGCAGAATAATTGTGACAATATTAATAACAATATCGATATTTTGAACAAAAATTGAACAACCTTAAAATTAGCTAAAGTGCGCCACTACAGTGATCTTTATCATACCCTTAGGGAGTTGTAACAATTTGATCACACATATTTAACTTGTTCGCCATTTTTAAGGTCTTTTTTATACTTTTATACAAAATATGTATTTTGCATTATGGGTAAGTAGTTCTTACTATAGATACAGATCAATGTACTCCCGTTAATGAACGGCGAATGAAAAGTAGTATTGAAGGAAGGAGTTCTATATGAAAAAAAAGGGACCGTTATACGCTTTGTTTTTAAGCCTGATCCTTCTCCTGCCGGGATGCAGCTCAATCGCTGTTTTGAACCCGAAGGGGCCGTCTGCAAGGACGTTATCTGACACCATCTTGCTCTCTATTCTTGTAATGCTCGGGGTTCTGGCTGTTGTCTACATTCTGTATATCTTTGTACTGGTGAAATATCGTGCGAAGAAGAGTAATGAGGGCTACATCCCTGAACATGAGGAAGGCAACAAGGTACTGGAGGCCATCTGGATTATCATTCCGATTATCATCGTAGCCTTCCTGTCCGTTGTTACCGTCAAGACGACTAACGAAGTGGAGAATGTGGCTGCGGACTATCAAGATCAGACTCCGCTGGTCATCTATGCTTCCTCTTCCAACTGGAAATGGCATTTCAGCTACCCTGAGGAAGGGATCGAGACGGTTAACTACGTGAATATGCCGGTGCATCGTGCGGTAGAATTCAGAATGTACTCATTCGGCACCATTACCAGTCTCTGGATTCCACAGCTTGCCGGCCAAAAGTACGCCATGAGCGACATGCTGACAACGCTTCATCTCTCCGCTGATACAGAAGGCTCTTATATCGGAAAGAACGCTAACTTCAGCGGTAAAGGCTTCGCCCACATGGAATTCGAAGCGCTTGTCCTGAGTAACAAGGGTTACGAGGACTGGGTGAAGGAAGTGAAGGAAACTGCGCCTAAGCTGACTGAGGAAGAATTCAAGGGCCTGCTGGCCACGGATTATCTCGGACGCAAAACGTATTCCTCCACCCATCTGGAGTTCAGCCCGCCTCCTGGAGACCACGGCGAGCATATGAGCGGCGGCGGCAAGGAGATGGATATGGACAACGGCAATCAGGAGCATCAGGATAACAAGGAAATTCATCCGTCTCCCGAGCCGTCCAGCGGAACGGAATTCGACAGCAAGCCTGATCCGGAAGTCGATCAGCCGCTGCCAAGCTCCCCTGTGGATGAAAGTACACACGAAGGACACTAGCTCTCTGAAGAGCTTAATGCAACACACTGAAAGGAGCTACCCTAATGGATTTAGACAAATTTAAGGTTCACGGCGAACCCTTGATATACGGGGCCATGATCAGTATTGCACTGGCAACCATCGGGATTCTCGTAGGGCTTACCTATTTCAAGAAATGGGGCTATCTGTGGCGCGAATGGCTGACCACGGTTGACCACAAAAAAATCGGGATCATGTACATCCTCGCGGCGCTGCTGATGCTGTTCCGCGGCGGTGTAGATGCGATGATGATGCGTCTGCAGACGGCTGCGCCGGAAATGAAATTCCTCGATGCGCAGCATTACAATGAGGTCTTCACCACCCATGGTCTGATCATGATTCTCTTCATGGCCATGCCGTTCATCATCGGTCTGATGAACGTAATCATTCCACTGCAGATCGGTGCACGGGACGTTGCCTTCCCGCGGCTGAACGCCGTCAGCTTCTGGCTCTTCTTCATGGGCGCCATGCTGCTGAACATTTCGTTCGTCATCGGCGGCTCGCCGGATGCGGGCTGGTCAGCGTACTTCCCGCTGGCGAGTCTTGAATTCAGCCCGACCGTAGGGAACAACTACTACTCTCTGGCTCTGCAAATATCCGGTATCGGCACGCTGATCACCGGGGTTAACTTTATCGTAACAATTCTCAAAATGCGCGCACCAGGCATGACGCTGATGAAGATGCCGATGTTCACCTGGTCCGTACTGATCACCAACGTTATTATTGTCTTTGCCTTCCCGGTTCTTACCGTAGCGCTGGCGATGATGATGTTCGACCGCCTCTTCGGCTCCCAGTTCTTCACGATGGCCAACGGCGGGATGGATATGCTCTGGGCCAACCTGTTCTGGGTCTGGGGACATCCGGAGGTCTATATCGTAATCCTTCCGGCGTTCGGTATTTATAGTGAGATTATCGCCACCTTCTCGAAGAAGAACCTGTACGGCTATACCTCCATGGTATTCAGTATGCTGATCATCTCGCTCCTGTCTTTCCTCGTATGGGCGCACCATTTCTATACGATGGGTCAAGGTGCCATGGTCAACAGCTTCTTCTCGATAACAACGATGGCCATAGCTGTACCTACCGGGGTCAAGATATTCAACTGGCTATTCACCCTGCGAAAGGGCAGGATTACCTTCACGACCCCGATGCTGTATACACTGGCCTTTATCCCGATCTTTACGATCGGCGGGGTAACGGGCGTCATGCTGGCGATGGCCAGCGCCGATTACCAGTATCACAACACGATGTTCCTGGTTGCGCATTTCCACTACGTGCTGATTCCGGGTGCTGTGTTCGCCGTCATCGCCGGGTTCCACTATTGGTTCCCTAAAGTGTTCGGCTTCCGCCTGAACGAACGGCTGGGCAAGCATGCCTTCTGGTGGATCATCATTTCCTTTAACGTAACCTTCTTCCCAATGTTCTTCCTGGGACTGATGGGAATGACACGCCGTCTGTACACTTACTCTAAGGAATCAGGCTTCGGTCCGCTCAATATGCTAAGCTTCGTCGGGGCTGTCGGTCTCGCCATCGGCTTCGTGATCCTGGTCTACAATATTTACTGGAGTACCCGCTACATGCCAAGAGATACAACCAACGATCCTTGGGATGGCCGGACGCTCGAATGGGCTACGCATAGCCCGATCCCGCTCTACAACTTTGCGATTGTGCCTAAGGTTGAGACGCGTGATGCTCTATGGTCTGCGAAGCAGGAGAATATCCCGCTGTATACAGACACCAAATACACCAAGATTCATATGCCAAGCAATACCGGCAAGCCGTTCATATTGGGTGTAGTCTTCTTCTTCCTTGGCTTCTTCCTGGTATTCAGCATGTGGATTCCGGCGATTGTTGCCGGAATTGGAATCCTGGTCGTGCTGGCCTTCATGTCCTTCGATAAGGACCAAGGCTACTACATTCCTGTAGAAGAGGTTATAGCTACAGAAAAGAAACTGATGCGGGGTGAGACTGTATGAAAATAGATGCGTCCAAGCCGCTCGAATATTCAACGGAAGAGAATAGTAACAAGATCTTCGGCTTCTGGGTCTTTCTCGGAGCCGAGATCCCTCTCTTCGCTACGCTGTTCACTGTATATTTCGTAATGGTTAACCGCTATGCCAGCGGACCGAGCGGCAGCGAGCTGTTCGAGATCGGCCCGGTGCTGATGGAGACCTTCCTCCTGCTGTCGAGTTCCTTCACTATCGGTCTGGCTGTCCATGCCATGCGGCATGGCTACAAGAAAGCTATGATGGTCTTCATGGCGATTACGCTGGTGATGGGTCTTGCTTTTGTCGGTATCGAAATCGACGAGTTCTTCACTTATGTGCATGAAGGAGCTACCCTGCAGACCAGCGGCTTCCTCTCCAGTCTGTTCATACTACTGGGAACGCATGGTCTTCACGTCAGCTTCGGCCTGCTGTGGGGAATTGGCATTATGATTCAGCTGTGGAAGCGCGGCATTACTCCCGCTACCGCCAACAAAACGTTCATCTTCTCCTTGTTCTGGCACTTCTTAGACGTGGTCTGGATCTTTATCTTCAGCTTCGTCTACCTGAAAGGACTGATGTGACATGATGAAGCAACTATTCCCAATTAAGCATGTGATGGGTTATGTAGCCTCTCTGGTCCTCTCTGCCGCTGCACTGATTGTTATTTATGGAGACCTGTCCTCCAGTGCCAATATGGTGGTGCTGCTAATCACAGCGCTAATCCAGGCTTCCTTGCAGCTGTTTGTGTTCATGCACATCGGAGAATCGGCCGATTCCAAAAAAGAACTGTATATCAACATCGCATATGCCATGTTCGTGGCCCTGGTCACCATCTTCGGCACCCTGTTCATCTTCGTATGGGGCTGGTATGCTTAGCACCTAAGAAGCAGAGGAGCGTTATGCTCCTTCAAGTAATCTATAAAAAAAGCGGTCCGTATCCGGTAGATTTACCGGTGCGGACCGCTTTTTTTGGATTTTAAAGATTGCCATCATGTTGATGTTCTACTTTAACTGTACTATACTGCTGCTGCTGCCGCTGTCATCCCGCTCCGTATACGCAAGCTGCTTGCCATTGGGGCTCCATGAGGTGGTCATCGTCCCGTTGCTCTCCGCAATCTGAACGGACTTATCAGAAGACAGGTCGTAGACATATAAGGTATTCTTCGTTGTCCCCTTCTCCTCAATAGTTACACTATAGGCGACCAGACGTTGGTCTGGAGACCAGGAGACGGACCCAAGTTCAGCGCCTTCCACCAGGGTCCGCGGATTCTTACCGTCTGTGCCGCTGAGCAGCAGCGCCTGGGTATTCTCCTTATACTGCAGGATCAGCATTTGTTCTTCGTCCGGCGAAGGGTTTACGCTGCTGGTACCTGGAATATTTAGGTCTGCCTTTTCCTTAGTATTCAGGTTCAGGGTGTGCAGCGAGTCATTCGAATTACTGGTGTAATAGATCTTATTCTTGATTTGTCTTACAACAATCAGGCCTTCCCCGCCCAGTCCCTCCACCGGCGCAATCTTCATAGAAGTAGTCGCTGTATAAGCGCCGCCACTGTACGCTGGACCCACTACTGTATCCTTATCTGCCCACTCGGCTCCCATTGCCCCGGCAATGGTATCGCCCTTGATGGTGAAGGTCTTCTTGGACCCCAGGTCCATTACATTGTAGACAGGATCGCCCAGGGAGAATTCACTATACAGCAGAAACAACTGATCGGCGGATAGCTTGGCATCCCCCAGCATCATGTTCGCCTTCTCAGTAATCAAATCGTATTTGCCGGTATCCAGATGGAAGAAATACAGGCTCTGCGGATAAGACCCCTTCAGCTCTCCCGAGGCGATCGGCCCAAGCTTATCGTTCGCCTTGGACACGACAATGGTGTGATCATCTTTCCAGTCGGAAATCGCGATTTGCTCATACTGCTTAACTTCCCCAACCTTTACGCCAGCAGCTTCAGCAGGTGCCGGTGTAGCCTTCGGCCCTTCCGTCGGCTGGACAGACGCTTCTACAGGAGCTGCTGTTGGCTGCGGGCTGGGGCTAACCGCCGGAGTACTAGCCTGATTCGAGCTGCAAGCTGCAAGTGTCATTAACAAGGCTGGAACTACCGCCAGCTTCCATGTTCGATTATTCATTATAGAGACCGCCTCCCTGAGGTTAATAATAATAATACGTTCAAAAGCCCGGCTCCGCTGAGGATGCCCGGGAATCTCCAGGGTTCCTCGGCCGAATCGGGCCAGGCTCGTGTCTATTATAGCAGTTACAGCCGGAACCTTGCCAGATGCTTCTGCAGATCCTCGGCCAGGGTAGCCAGATACTGTGCGGAAGAGGACATCTCTCCCATCGCGGTCAGTTGCTCCAGGCTTGCTTCGCTGGTGCCCTGAACGTCTGCGGCGCCTTTGCGCGAGATTTCATTCACCGTCGACATAGACTTGGCTGCTTCCTCCGATTCTTGCGCGACATGGCCGATAACCTCTGTAATCTGCTCTGTCTGCTCACTGGCCGCCTGAATGGAGGTCTGGATCGCTGTAAAGGCTTCCGATACCACTTCACTCTGTGCTACGCCATGAGAGACAATCCCGGAGCCCTGCTCCATCGATTCAACGGCACTGGCGGTCTGCTGACGGATATGGTTAATGATCTCCGTAATCTGCAGCGAGCTTGATCCGGTAGCCTCCGCCAGCTTCCGGATCTCACCGGCAACTACTGCGAAGCCACGGCCATGCTCACCCGCCCGTGCCGCCTCGATAGAAGCATTCAGGGACAACAAATTGGTCTGGGTCGCAATCTCATTGATGGTTGTAATAATCGTATTTATCTCTTCAGACAGGCTGCCCAGGTTGCCCACAATCAGCCGGCTCGCCGAGACACTGGAGTCAATCTCCCGCATCTGGGCCAGAATCTGCTCTACTGCGTACACACCGCGTTCCGTGGAGGAGGCAGCCTGTTCCATCAGGCGTGTCATTTCATTTCCGCTATGCCGGGCTTCGGCAATCTCATAAGACATCGTCCGTACAGACTGCGTAGTAAGGGTAATGCTCTCTGCCTGCACATCGAATCCGGCCGCGATCTCGCCTGAGGTCTCAGCGATCATCTGTGAGGCGTGTGCGGTCTGGTCGGCACTGGCGCTCATCTGCTGGGAGGAAGCCGAGAGAATCTCGGCGCTCTCCGAGACGCCGCGCATCATATTTTTCAAGCCGTCCAGCATGGTATTGAACGAGGTATTAATCTGGCCGATCTCATCCCTGGACCGGTAAGCGGCAGAGGCCGTCAGATCCCCTTCTTCCGCCCGCTTCATCAGCCCCTGCAATTCCTTCAGCGGTCTTGTAATCAGCCGTGTGATAATGATACTGAGGACAATACTGAGCAGCAAGGCCAGCACAATCAGAACGCTGCTTAGTGTAACAGAGCTCTTGGCACTCTCTATGGTCTGTGTGTTATGGGCAGACGCATCCTGAATGAATAACGTCGCTGTCTCTTCAAGCAGCCTGACCATTTTGTCACGCAGCTCATTAAAGGTCTGGCCCGTGAACACCTGATACCCTTCGTCGTTAAGATCGTTATCGGCCAGGTGGATAATATTATCACGCTGTGAGCGGTAGTCCGGCAGCAGCAAGGTATATTCGTTCACATAAGCAGCAATCTTCTCATTGTTAAATTCAATGTTCCTCAGTTCGGCCATCAGCTCATTGTTCGTCTGGATGTTCTCCTGAATTCTCGCCTTCAGCTCCTGCTTCTTGGCGTCATCCGTGGTAATCAGATCCTCCAGCAGAAAAGACTCAATTGCCCGGTTATTCCCGCGGATCTCCGTTACGAAATAAATCGGCTGCAGGTTCTGCCTGTACGTCTCTTCAGACCTGTCCGCCATTCTGGTTGTCGTCAGAATACCTGTTGTTCCAATCCCGATCAGCAGTAGGATAACCACCGCTATCAGTACAATCATTTTATGCTTAATCTTCAGATGTCTCATTTCCCGTTATCCCGCCTTCTCGAATCTAGCTGTAACCTTATTTATCGGAGAATAACATCGAATTGTTGATGGCCCTGCTAAAAAAAATGTCGAAAAAAGAAGAAAAATATCGTTTTAGTAAAGCGCTATCTATTAATTATAATTCCATTCCCTCTTGAAGCAAGCCATATTTCTTGCGGAATCTCTGCAGCACCTTGGTCCAGCCTCCGGCCAGCACCGCTAAGAAGAATACATTCGACAAGGCATGGGCCAGATCGAAATAAAAGCTTGCGGCAAACGTAACGGCAACCAGCCGCCAGCTAAAGGCATCCGGCAGACTGAGCAGGACCCAGATATTCATAATCCAGCCGAACAGGAACCCCCAGATGAAGCCAAACACCAGCAGTCCGGCCCGCTTACGCAATAGCCAGCTCCTCCGCAGCCACCCGGCTGTAAGTCCGGTCATGCCCCAGGCGAACATCTGCCATGGCGTCCAGGGCCCTTGCCCGAAGTAAATATTGGAGACCAGCGCAGCAACTGCACCGATGACGAATCCCGCCTCTGCCCCGAAGACATAAGCGGAGAGGATGACAACGGCCGACACAGGCTTCACCCCGGGAAGCGCGGCAAAAGGTATCCGGCTGACCGCAGCGATGGCTGACAACACCGCCAGCAGCACGAGTTCACGGGACTGTAGCGGCCGGCGCTCCAGCCGGATGAACAGCGGCAGGAGCGCAGCCAGCAGCAGCACCACGCTAAGCAGTACATAATGCCGGTCAGTGAATGCTGCGGTAAGCGCAAGCCCGGCGATGAAGAGTCCCAGGGCAATTATCAGCGGTACGCGGAAGCGGGCCATGCGCGAATCACATCCTCTATGGTCAATGCCTGCGGCAGCCAGTCCCGCACCATCCGGTTGACTGCCGTGGTATAGAAGTAATTGCTGCTGAAGAACTTAGCCGGTGTGCCCTCCGCCGTAATTCCCCCGTCGAACAGGAGCGCGCAGCGCGTAGCATGCCTAGCCGCGAACTCTACATCATGCGTTACGATAAGAATACTGATCCCTTGCCCGCGCAATTGCTGAAGCAGGGCGGCCAGCCTGTCTTTGGCGGCTGGATCAAGCCCCTTGGTCGGCTCATCCAGCAGCAGAATATCCGGCTTCATGAGCAGCATCATGGCAAGCGCGGTCTGCTGCTGCTGCCCGCCGCTGAGATCATGCGGATGACTCTGCAGCACCTCCCGGAGCTGGAACACTTCGAGTAAAGCCTCAATCCGGCTTGCTGCTGCCTCAGGGGATAACCCGGCGTAGCTGCCCATATGCTGTAACTCCTCAGCCACTGTATCATAACTGAAATAGAGCAGCGGATTCTGCGCCAGCAGGCCGGTAGTCTTGCCTTTGGCCAGCTCTATTTTGCCGCGCTGCGGCTTCATCAGCCCGTTCAGCACATGCAGCAGGGTGGACTTGCCTGCGCCGTTCCCGCCCATGACTGCCAGGAGCTCCCCCTGCTTGAGTGTCAGCGAGAGCTTCCTGAGGACCTCCCGGCCCTCCTTCTCATACCGGAAGGTCACTTCGCGGCAGGTGAGCAGAGACGATGCGGCGGGGATTGGGGATGAAGACGCCCCTTGAGCAGGTATTACGCGGGAAGTTAGGGGGGCTGGTACGTCGGGACTATTCAAGTTATTAACAAGTTCTAAGCCTGCGGCAGCGTCCGTTCTAGCCAGCAGGGAATGTATCCAGCGTCTGCCCTCACGCACGGTCAGCGGAATATTCTCCGGCGCAGTCGAATCTGCCTCCGGAGAGAGCGACAAGTGCAGGCGTGAAGCGGCTGACAGGTAACGCCCAGCCGAGGTCAAGGCCCCGCTGCCGGTCTGCCGGGCGAACAAGCGGGGAACGGCATCTGCCAGCAGCTTGCCGTCTTCCAGCATCAGCACCCGATCAGCCAGCGGCAGCACCTCCTCCAGCCTGTGCTCGCTGATGATCACCGTGACCGCCATCTCCTCGTTCAGCCGCTGCAGCGCCATAATGAATTCCCGCGCAGCAACGGGATCAAGCTGGGAGGTTGGCTCATCAAGCAGCAGCACCTTGGGCTGAAGCAGCAGCACTGAGGCCAGGTTCATTAGCTGCTTTTGTCCGCCTGACAGCTCATGTACCGGACGGTAAAGCAGCGGCTCCAGCCCGAACAAGCCACAGATCTCTGCCAGCCGGGTCCGCATGACAGCAGGCGGTAGCCCCAGATTCTCCATGGAGAAGGCCAGCTCATGCCAGACCGTATCCATCACTATCTGTGCATCCGGGTTCTGGAAGACCATCCCGATCTCCCCGGCAGCCACCGCTGCCGGAAGCCCGGATAGAGGTTTCCCTTTGTAGGTCAAGGTTCCGCTGGTTGAACCTACCGGGGCGAGCTCCCGCTTCAGATGGCGCAGCAGGGTGGTTTTGCCGCTGCCGGACGGGCCGCAGAGCACGACAAATTCACCCTCTTCTATGACGAACGATAGCTCATGGAGTGTGTCCCTGTTTTCTTCAGGGTATCGGAAGGATAACTGCTGTGCTTTGAGGATCTCCATAACCATTTCTCCTTTCCTTCCAGCCCCGCAGGAATGAGCACGAACAGGCAGAAGCTGCCGTACATGACGGCCTCCTGCCAGCCGAAGTCCGCCGGTCTCATCCGGGGATAGATCTCTAGCTTGCCGTAGCCCTGCACCCAGAACAGCAGCGTAACCACACCGCTAACGGTTAACAGCAGCATCACCAGCTTATCCTGCAAATCGGCCTTGTATATCGTGTAAGTGCTGCGTTTGGTGCTGCCGTAACCACGGGCTGACATGGAGTCTCCAGTCTGGAGGGCTTCCTCCAGCGACCAGGTCAGCAGCACTTTGAGCAGCGTCATTCCGTCAGTCATTCTTTTCTTAAGGCTTCCCGTACCGGTATCTACCCCGCGCAGACGCTGGATCAGCGTAATCTGGCGCAGCCGCCGCTGGAACAGCGGCACGAACCGGATGGCCATCAGCGTCAGCAGCGCCGTTCTCGGCGCAGCCGCCGCGAACAGGTACATGAATTTATCTGTAGTCACCGTGTAATTGTAGGATATAAACCAGATAAAAATGGTTAGCAGCATTGTCATCATCATCAGTCCATACAGCACAGCTTCCAGTGTAATAGGCTGATCCAACCAGTAGAACAGAATATGCGCTCCTCTATGCGAGAACAGCGGGTTCAGCAAGGCCACGGAAGCTGTCATCAGCAGCATAAAAGGCAAGCCGCGCACAAGCAACCTCCCTTGTCCCTGCAATAGCAGCAACACCAGCAGTCCGGCTATCTCTGTAGCCAGAAATAACGGATGGAAGATCATCAGAGTGAACAGCAGCAGCCCTGCATAATACAGCAGGGCTACTACCGGATGCATGGAACGGAAGCCGCTGCTCATGGTGCTTTGGCCCCCAGGTCTTTGCCTAGATCAAGCGTATACAGCCACTCGATGGTATCCCCGGGCTCGACGATCCAGCTGCCCGCAGCCTTGGACGGAAATTCTCCATTGACCTTGTACATCCACCCGCTCTCTGACCCGTGATCATTCTCGTACAAATTATCTATACCTTCCACGTAAGCAAATGCCTTGCTGCCCTGATATTCCATCTGGATCTTCTGCCCCCGCGTAATCCGCTTCAGCAGGTCCAGCACACTCTCGCCCTTCTTGATCTCATACTGGGCGGCGGCCAGAATCACACCATGCTCCTCATCTCCGGTGATGGAGAGGGTGACCACGTTGTCCGGCTTGGGCGTGGCTGCCGGGGAGCGCGTGGCGGCTGGCGGCTTGGCCGTAGCCGCCGGAGCGGGCTTGGGGGTCGGCGGCTTGGGTGTGGCCGCCGATGGTTGCGTCGCCGCTGCGCTTGGCGACGCCGGCTTGGCGGGCTCGCTTACGCCCGCCGTTGGCTG
>NZ_ASPS01000018.1:0-135748 GCF_000517865.1 Paenibacillus sp. FSL R7-269 | reverse complement strand
TTTTACAAGCTCCTCGTAATTGCGTCCTTGTAAAATTATGCTACGGTTATGCGTTGGAAGCAATATCTAGTTTTAAGACACGCCCTAAATGAAGTTGACATTATGCCGCTAATTTTTAATATTAAGAATGGTTATTTCAAAGGAAACATGTTACATAAAAAGAAGCCTGCTTAATTCAGGCTGCTTTTTTTAAAAAAACGCTCACAGACGGCCTGAAATGAAATCCCCTTTTGGGCGGATTCGTAGACAAATAGATGAGTCCAAGTTAAGAGAATCCACAACCAGATAAAGGCTTTGGCCGAACGTACCTGATAGGTGCCGAAGCCTAAATTGTTCTTGGATTGTCGAAAGAAAATCTCAATGGGCCAGCGCTTGGTATAGTAGGTTGCAATCGTTTCGGTTTCCAATGCAACATCCGTGCAACAAAAGGCGCTAATCCAGAAGCTCAGCTGGTCTTTATATCGAAATAGATACAATGGAAGGAAATTGCCTGATAAATACTGGGTTGAATTAGAAATAGAAGTTCTAGTTGCGTTAGATAACGGTGAATTAAAAAGAATAGATAATGAGTCTCTGTTTATATTTATATCAACAACTCAGGGTATAACATTTAATTCTTAAAGTGGTATGAGCACTATGGACAAGTTCAGTATGTCGGACATGTGGGAAAATTAATAATGTTACATATCCTAATAGTAACAATCTTAAATCAAGTTGGAGGTTAAACACATCTGTGAAAAAGGTTGAAAAACTATATCAGCTTATAGGCAATAAGCTCGTAGGAATAATTCCTGATGAATGGGATAAAATTTATCTCTATGCTGAGATATTGCCGGGATCAAGAATAGTCTATTTTTATTACAATTCTACCACCCAGAACGAGTTGATATTTGGTCAATCTATTCCTGAAGTTTATGGGGTAGATGATCAAATATATAATAGATTGGACAGAGAGTTAATAGAGTATTTCGTTGAGCTAAATGCGGAGTCACTTAAAAGTTCTCCTGAACCCTGGACAAATCTGACAATGTATCTAGATCAATCTGGAAAATTTAATATTGATTACAGTTACGATGAAGTTCTGTTCTCCCCTGCGCAACAATTTACAATCTGGAAGTATGAAAATTTAGGACTACATCCTACAGACGAATTTGCCCAATCTTATTTAAATGAATATCTCAAAACAAAAACGGATTAAACCTCAGAGGTGTCCAGTTCAGCTATTCAATAGCTGAACTGGACACCTCTCGTTTTTGTATAAGATTCATAATAAGTGTCTTATAATTTCGAAAACTGTAAGTAATATTTCGGAGTATAATCAAACGAATTAGGCTTGCAGGTCACTCTCTTTTGGGTACCCTGATGTGATCCAGATGTACAAATCCGGCATGGGCACCCGGGATGTGGCCCGGTTTATAGAAAGCATGTTTGGCACCCATTACTCGCCCGCTACCATCAGTAACATCACCGCTACGGTGCTGGACGATATCCACCAGTGGCAGAAACGTCCGCTGACCTGCCGCGTATTTAAATCCTGATTGTAACGTTCCAAAGCACATCAACCACTTCCAAGAAGCTGTTGCCTTAAACTTAAGTTTAAGGTGTACAATGAATTCAAGATTCTCCCTAATTGGTGGGAGTCATGTAAATCGGAATATATTATCTTACCGGAAATGGAGGTCTCAAGGTGAGTTTATCCATTAAAGAGGCTTCGGAAAGGCTGGGGATTCCTCCTCATACCATCCGATTTTATGAAAGGAAAGGGTTGCTGCCATTTCTTCAACGCGACCCTTACGGAACTATAAAGATAAGACACTATATTTTGTCAAAATGGGTGAACCTCAGAATCTAAGTTATGTAATAAACCGATCTTTAAATACTGTAAAAATGCTCCAAAATAACGTAGGGGATATCATTATAAATTAAAACAAAATGTTTCTATTAATAAATAGCACTTCTCCACATTTTGGGGAGGTGCTATTTTATTACATAGTATAAAAAATATTAATCGGAGATATTGAACTTTCAAACGTATGAATCCTCATCCCCTATCTTGACGCCGGGCCGTAGCAGCCGTATTGTACAAGTGACAAGAACGGACAACCAAAGGGAGGTACAAGGTACATGCTTCAGAAGGGAAAGCTATGAATACATTGACAGCCTATGGCCGCAAGCTCAGGCGGCAGATCGCCGGCAGGTATTACCGGATATCCATCAAGCAGAGGATTCTGTTCTCGTTCATCGTGCTGATCACGCTGTCCATCGGTGCAATGGGCACCTTCTCGTATTGGATTGCTGCGCAGGAGATCGAGGACAATGCCTACGCCGGCAGCCGGGAGACGGTAAACAAGACGGCACAGCTGCTGGATTCCCGCCTGAATGATGTGGCGCTGTCCGTGCAGTCCCTGATGCTGAGCGATGCATACCGTAAGATGATGCTCGATGTGTTCAGCCACGATGTGTCGAATTATTATGTGCATCTGTCGGATCTGCAATATGTGCTCTCCCAGGCAACGTTCAATCAGCCGATCATTGAGAACGTGCTGATCGTTACCCCGATTGGAGATTTCTATTCGACTACGCAGATCCGGGCGCAGGACAACTCTTTCTACGGTTCGGAATTATATGATCTGAGCAAGGAGCAGCCGGGCGGCTACTGGGCCAAAGGACATTATGACCGGTTGTTCACAGGCAGCCAGCGGGTGGTCTCCTTCGTAGTCCGGGGAATTTATGAATACCCTTACACGCCGATCAGCAATGTATTTATTGTGGTCAATATCAGGGAGGGCCGGATAGATGAGCTGCTGAATACAGGCGGAGCACAAGCGGGGAGGAACTATTATCTGGTGAGCAGGGAAGGAGAGGCGGTGGTGGAGTCCCGCTGGCCGTTCCGGGGCAGGTTTCCCTGGAAGCCGGTGCTTCCCGAAGCCGGGAGAGCAGCCGATCCGCAGGATCACTATTACAGCTACGGCGGCAAGGAATATCTGGTTAATTATACAGGCTCAGCCTCATCACCCGACTGGATCATCTCCGGTATGCAGTCACGGGACCAGCTGCTGGGCAAGCTGCAGCGGGTGCAGCGCATCACCCTCTATGTCATCGCAGTCTTCCTGCTGGCCACCTGGCTGATCTCCAATCAGCTGACCTCTGTGCTGCTGAAGCCTCTGTTCAAGCTGCGGCGGCTGATGCGCAGAGTCGAAGAGAACCAGCTCAGTGTGGTGTATGAGAGCCGTTATGAGGACGAGGTTGCCCAGGTCGGCTTTCAGTTCAACCGGATGATGTCGGAGATTAAGACGCTGATCGCGGATGTGAAGACCAAGGAGGAGGACAAGCGGCATGCAGAGATCCGTGCCCTTACGGCGCAGATGGAGCCGCACTTTCTGTACAATACGCTCAATACCATCTATTGCAAATCGGTCATGGGCGAGAATGACGATGTGAACGAGATGATCCTGTCGTTGTCGCAGATGTTCCAGATCGGGCTCAGCGGCGGCAAGGATCTGATTACCCTTGCGGATGAGCTGTCCCACATGCGGCAGTATTTCGCTATTCAGCAGAAATGCTATGAAGGTCTGTTCGAATACACGGTGACGGTAGAGGACGAGGCCCTGCTGGCCTGCCTGCTGCCGAAGATTATCCTGCAGCCGGTGGTGGAGAACAGCATTCAGCACGGGTTCAGCGACCGTACCGGCGGAGGCTGGATTGATATCACGGTCAGCCGGGAGCAGGGGCTGCTGCATATTTGCATTACCGACAACGGACGGGGGCTTGATGCTGCACAGGTCAAGCAGGGGATGGTCAAAGCCCCCCAGTCCAGAAAAGGCTATGCCCTGTTCAACATCAGGCACCGGCTGGCCTTGTATTACGGGGCCGAAGCCCGTATGGACGTTAGCGGCGGGCCAAGTAAGGGATCACGGACGGATCTGTGGATTCCGCCTAGGGAGGAGAGTTGAAGGATGTACCGGAAGCTGGAGCCGGAAAGGTTCAAATTATGTGTAATCGACGATATTAAAAGTGTGGTGGACATGGTCTCGCGCAAGCCGCCGTGGCAGGAGCACGGTATTGAGATCACCGGGACGGCGCTTGACGGCGAAGCGGGACTGCAGCTCATCCGCGAGACCCGGCCGGACATTGTGCTGACGGATATCCGGATGCCAAGAATGGACGGCCTGCAGATGACCCGGGCGATTCTGGAGGTGCTGCCGGACTGTAAGATTATTATTCTCAGCGCCTACTCGGAGTTCTCTTATGCCCAGGAGGCCATCCGGCTGGGGGCGCTTGATTTTGTGAAGAAGCCCTTTTCCCTGGAGGAGATTGTGAATGCAGTGCTGAAGGCCAGGGAGCTGTGCCGGGAGGAGCGTCAGGAGACCGCCAGACTTGCTGTGATGGAGGCTAGAATCAGAGAAAGTCTGCCCATCCTCCGCCAGGAATATCTCACCTTCCTGCTGCACCACCAGACGACAGAGGCGGATGCCCGTTCCCGCTGGGCCTATCTTGATATCCCGCTGGACCAGCATGATTTCTTCGTGTTTGTCGCCGAGATCGATCATTTCGCGGAGAAGCTGAGCAGCCAGCCTGTGCAGGAGGTCGAGCTGCTGCGGTTCAGCCTGCACAATATTCTCGAAGAGACGATTTCCTCCCTGACCCGCGGCGTTATTATCCGGGAGGCGACAGACCGGTACGTCTGCATCATGAACGGCTCGGACCCGGAGACTGCCGCGCTGATTACGGAGGCCTGCTGCATGAATGTCAGCCGCTTCTCGCGTCATACCCTTTCAATTGGCGTGGGCCTGGGCACGGAGGCGATTCAGGAGCTGGGAACGGCGTACAGACAGGCGCTTAGCGCGCTGGGGTATCATTTCTATACCGGAGGCAACGGGGTATATCATTATAGCAATATCGAGAATAAACCTTTCTCGCTCCATAGCTATTCCGCCGCCGCTGAGCAGGAGCTGCTGTTCGCCCTGCGTTCCGGCAATTCTGCCAAAAGCCTGCAGGTGCTGGACCAGTTGTTCTCGGAGCTGCTGGACAGCGGGCTTTTGCCTGATCCGCGTTATGTTGAGAGTGTCGGCTATGAGCTGAGCTCCAGGATCTGCCGGGTACTGCTGGAGCAGTTCCCTTACGGGCAGGTGGAACCGCTGGAACTCAGAATTGCCGCCATGAAGAATCAGGTGCATCCTTCCCTGCAGGATATCCGGGACCTGCTGTCCTGGCTGTGCCGGGAGGCTTGTACACTAGTTACGGAGGCCCGTTCCCTGGAGTCCACGCGGATTATACGCCAGGCCGTCGAATATATCCATAGTCATCTGGATACGGGGCTGTCGCTGGAGCAGATGGCGAAGCAGATTAACCTTAGTCAGGGGTATTTCTCCAATCTGTTCAAGAAGGTGCAGGGGATTTCGTTCCAGCAGTATGTGATGCATGAGAAGATGGAGAAGGCGAAGGCGATGCTGATTAGCGGCCGGCAGGTTCAGGAGATCGCCCAGGAGCTCGGGTATGAGCACAGGCGCTATTTCAGCGAGGTGTTCAAGAAATATACCGGCATGACCCCGTCCGAGTTCAAATTGCATTATCTTGGAAAAGAATAGGGAACAGCAGGGGAGGGATTTCCGCAGGGCGGAGATTACCTCCCTTATCTGTATAGAACTCCTGCAAATATCTGCCCTTAATGTGGGCTTACCCGCCTTATCCGGATGCGCCAATCCGTCTATAATCAGATTGTAAGCGAGTACATAAGGAATATATAAGGGGGCACAACCAATGATGAAGCGTATGCTAATGACATCTCTGAGCCTGGTTCTGGCACTTGGCTTAGCAGCCTGCGGCAACGGTAACAGTGGCGGCGGCAATGCAGCTGAAGGCACAGGAGACGGGGCGAAAGCTGGTTCGGGGGAAAAAACTAAAATCAGCTATTGGACAGGCGACCGCCATGATGCAGATTTCGTGAAGGAGAAGGTAGCCGAGTTCAACGCATCCAATAAGGACGGGATTGAAGTGGAGCTGGTCGTCAAGGGCGATGACTTCGATACCGCGCTCGATCTGTCCTTCCAGACCTCTGATGCACCGGATGTGATCCGGGTGAAGGAGAATACCGTTCAGACCTTCTACAAAAAAGGCTTTCTTGCTCCGATTGACGAGTTCCTGAGCGATGAGCTGAAGGCGAAATTCCCGGCCATGCCGGATCTGAATGAATTCGAAGGCAAGCGTTACAGTCTGCCGAACTTTGGAACGACCATGCGTCTGGTGTACAACAAAGATCTGTTCGCCAAAGCGGGCATTGAGCATCCGCCGGCTACCTTGCAGGAGCTGGTGGATACAGCCAAGAAATTGACAGCAGCCGGCAAAGCGGACGGCGCTTACGGCTTCGCCCTTAACTTCAAGAACCCCGGCAGTGCATTCGCACGTTCGGCACGGGTGGTTGCGGAAATGAGCGGCTATGGCGGCTTCGGGTATGATTTCAAGACGGCCCGCTTTGACTTCAGCGGCTTCGAGCCGATCATCAATGCCTTTAAGCAGATCAAGGACGACGGCAGCATGCTGCCGGGTGTAGAATCGCTGGATATTGATCCGCTGCGGGCACAGTTTGCGGAAGGCAAGATCGGAATGTATATGTCCTACTCCTCAGAGCCGGGCGTCTATAAGAATCAGTTCCCGGCCAAGATTGACTGGGCGGCAGCTCCGGTTCCTACCATCGACGGCAATGTGAAGGGGGCTTCCGGCTTCCTCGGAGGCCAATGGCTGGCGCTCAGCTCGAAATCAGAGCACAAAGAAGCAGCCTGGAAGTTCATGGAGTTCATGTACGGCGATCAGGTGCTGACGGATTATCAGGAAAAAGGCTTCGGCATCTCCATGGTTCCATCCATTAGCGCAGCAGCCAAGACACCGGATGTGAACGGCATTGAAGGCTTCCTGCCGAATAAGAACGATGGAGTGTGGCCGGTCTATCCGTCTGTAGCACCGGAAGGAATGAAGTCGGATGACGCCTTCTTCAAATATATGCTGAACGGCGGCGACCTCAAGGCGATTATCGCTGATCTGAACAAACGCTATAACGCTGCACTGGACAGTGTGATTGCGAATGACGGCGTGAAGGCCGAGCCGGATGCCGGCTTTGATCCCGCCGCTCTGGGCGGCAAGTTCGCCAAGTAGACGGAAGGTTAGGGATAGAGATACAGGTCAGGATAGCGGGGGATGGGGAAGCTGCTTCCCCATCCCTCTGCTCTGGCCGCAAGGAGAGGAGCCGGAAGAAACCAGATGAACAAAACGAAACATGCCTTATTTTCATATAGCTTTATCTTTCCAAGTGCCTTGCTCACATTGGTCCTCGGAATTTACCCGATTGCCTGGGCGTTCCGCTATATGTTCTATGATTACAAAGGGTTCGGAACGGCCCGGTTTACAGGCTTGGCCAATTTCAGCCGCATCCTGAAGGACACCCAGTTCTGGGATTCGGTGGTGAATACATTTGTCTATGCAGGGGGCAAGCTGCTGATCACCATTCCGCTGGCCCTGCTGCTGGCAGCCATATTGAACCGGGGGCTGCGGGGCAGACAGCTGCTGCGGGGGATTTTCTTCATGCCGACCGTCATCAGTACCGCCGTAATGGCTGTAGTCTTCTTCACGATTTTCAACTCATATAACGGGATTCTTAACCAGTTCCTGATCCGCTCGGGCCTCTCGGATTCCGGTGTGGATTGGCTAGGGCCGAAATATGCCATGCTCACCGTCATTCTGGTTGCGGCCTGGGGGGCGGTCGGCAATTATATGCTGCTCTTCCTCGCCGGTCTGCAGAATATTCCCGAGGATGTGTATGAGGCCTCTTCCCTGGACGGGGCAGGAAAAATCCAGCAGTTCCGCTATATCACCCTGCCGATGCTAGGGCCTGTCATGCAGATGGTTATTATGCTGGCGATTATTACAGCCCTGAAAGGCTACGAGAGCATCATGGTTCTGACTGAAGGCGGTCCTGTAGGCAAGACGGAGGTCATGTTCCTGTATTTGTACAAATTATTTTTCCCTGTCGGCGGGGGCAGCGCGGCGGTCCAGGTCCAGGAGTTCGGATACGGCAGTGCGGTTGCCTTTGTGTCTGCGGTCATTGTAGGGATGATATCACTCATTTATTTCTACGCATCCAGACGCATGAATCAGACCGATTGAGGAGAGAGGCTATTATGAGACTAAGAACCATACTGGGCAAAACAATCCTGTGGATATTTTTGCTGTCGTTTGCTTTTATCACCCTGATTCCGGTTGTGATCACCATCCTGGGCTCCTTCAAGACTAATGCCGAGCTTACTGCGGGTGCGACCTTCCTGCCGGAGAGCTGGCACTTCTCGAACTATGCCGAAGCCTGGGCGCAGGCCAATTTCTCCAGGTATACCCTGAACAGCCTGATTGTCTCCCTGGCGGCGGTGGTCGGCACGCTGCTGGTATCATCCATGGCGGCTTATGTGGTGGACCGGATGGATTTTGCCGGCAAAAAATTGTATATCGGACTGCAGTCCTTCACCATGTTCGTAGCTGTAGGGGCGGTCGTGCTGCGTCCGCAGTTCGATCTGATGGTCAAGCTTCATCTCCACAGCAGCCTGTGGGGGGTTATCCTGATTCTGATCTCCGCCCATGCTTCGATCTTCTTCATTCTCGCAAGCTTCATGAAGGGGATTCCCCGCGAGCTGGACGAGGCGGCGCTAATAGACGGCTGCTCTCCCGGCCGGACCTTCTGGCGGATCATTCTGCCGCTGCTCGGACCCGGACTCGGCGTAGGTGCCCTGTTCACCTTCCGTGGCGCGTGGAATGAATATCTGCTGCCGCTCGTGTTCACGATGACGAAGCCGGAGCTGCAGACGCTGACTGTCGGACTGGCGAACCTGAAGTACGGGATTTCAGCCGCTTCCCAGACCCACTATATGATGGCGGGCGCCTGCTTGTCCATTCTGCCGATTCTCGTGGCCTATCTGTTCGCCAACAAATCCTTCATGCAGATGACGGCCGGTTCCCTGAAGGGGTAGCGGTCCGGTCCTGCGCAACCCATATTCCATGTTTAACATTCAACATTCAAGGAGGTACACCCCATGACTCAACACGTTCCGGCGATTCTACAATCCGCCCCGTTCATCCGGCGGTATCCGGGCAATCCGGTGCTGGATGCATCGAAGGTTCCTTACCCCACCGCACTGGTATTCAATGCCGGTGTAACGAAATTCAACGGCAAATATGTGATGATCTTCCGCAATGATTACGGCTCACTGGCTGATCAGACGCTTGAGCCGCACCACACCACGGATCTCGGTATTGCCTACAGTGATGACGGGCTGAGCTGGACCGCCGGCCCGAAGCCGGTGTTCAAAATGCATGACGAGGAGACTATCCGCGCCTATGACCCGCGCCTGACCGTAATCGGCGGCCGCTGTTATATGTGTTTTGCCGTGGATACGCGCCATGGCATCCGCGGCGGGATTGCCGTTACCGATGATCTGGAACACTTCGAGGTGCTTAGCCTGTCTACACCGGACCTGCGCAATATGGTGCTGTTTCCCGAGCTGATCGGCGGCAAGTATGTCCGGCTGGAGCGTCCCTTCACAGTGTACAGCCGCGGTGGCCGGGACCGCTTCGACGCCTGGATCTCCGAGTCGCCGGACCTCATACATTGGGGCAACTCCAGCCTGCTGCTTGCCGTCGAGCAGGTGCCGTTTGCCAATGACAAGGTCGGTCCGGCCGCGCCTCCCGTCCGGACGGATAAGGGCTGGCTGACCACCTTCCATGCGGTGGATGTAGACCCGGCCAGGGGCAAGCACGGCTGGGAAGACACCTGGAAGAAGCGCTATACCGCCGGAATTATGCTGCTGGATCTGGAGGACCCCCGCAAGGTGATCGGCATGAGTAAGCAGCCGCTGCTGGCACCGGAGGCGGATTATGAGATCGGCGGGGGCTTCCGCAATCATGTGATTTTCCCCGGAGGGATGATTCTGGAGGATGACGGCGAGGTCAAGATCTATTATGGCTCTGCGGATACGGTGGAATGCCTGGCAACGGCCCATGTGGACGATCTGCTCAGGCTCTGTCTGGAGCCGGGACATAAATAAGATTGGAAGCTGGCTGAGGGCGGAAATATATCGACTTTATGAAAGAGGTGTTTATTTATGTTGAAAAGGTTCAAATTATTAAGTGCATTATTAATTTTTTGTATGGCCAACCTGTTACCGGTCTTTCCTTTGACAGCAAGCGCAGCGGGTACAATCGTAAGCTATCCATTACCGTCGGTCTATACCACGACCAGTCAATACACGGTAACAGCAGACGCCACCAATATACCGGTAATCGACACTTCCGCGGTATTTGTAAACTATAATTATTGTAATTTCTCTTTTTCAGGTACGACTACAATCACAATTACAGCAAGCGAGCCCATCAATACCTATAATATTTCTCCCAAAGCTTTGGGAATCACTGCAACCAAGAGCGGAAACACACTTACCTTTACACTTTCATCGCCAACCTATCTCATCGTCAAAATCAATAATCTGAAGGATCTGGTGATTGCGGCAGATGCGCTTGAAACCAATGTTCCGGCTTCCTCCGGTACAGGGATATATAATGTTAAAACCGGGTATGGTGCTGACAGTACCGGTGCCACTTTGGCTACAACTGCCATACAAAACGCTATCAATGCGGCTAACGCAGCAGGCGGCGGTATCGTATACGTTCCAGCCGGAGTATACAAGAGCGGGAACATTGTTCTAAAAAGCAATGTTTCGGTTTATCTGGAGGGTGGTTCGGTTATACGGGGTTCAGGAAATCCAAGCGATTACACTACTCATTTCCACAAGAATTCTCTGAATAAGGATGGAACATGGTTTATCTATACCGAAACCAATGCAAACAATATTAAGATATATGGCAGGGGAACGATTGACGGCAATGGCCATTATATGCGAAACACAAACAATTATTTGAACAATATTCTTGTACCCTTGCAGTGCAGCAACTTCACGGTTGACGGCATAACCATCAGAGACAGCGGCGGCTGGGCTACAATCGTTACCAGATCCAACAACGTCACCTTCCAGAATACCAAGCACTTCAACAACAATGAGCTTGATTATGAGAATGATGCAATCGATATTCAAGAGAGCCAGAATGTACTCATCAAGCACACTGTAGCCGTATCGGAGGATGACACTTACTCCTTTAAGACATGGGATGTAGCCACTACGGATATCGCTGCCAACTGGCCGGGAACTTCTGAGAACCAGTCCAATGTAGTTGTGGATGATGCTTTGGCCTGGAGCAGATGTGGAGCATTCAAGGTTGGAGATGGTGTGAAACAGCTTCAGGATGGCATCGTTGTTAAAAACTCTTATGTATACCGGTGCTGGCGCGCTTTAGCGGTAGGTCATCTGTATGGAACTCCAGCAGCACAAAACATTGTATTTGACAATATAGATGTAGAAGGCTTCTGGCCAAGATCCGGTGTTCACTCCAGATGGTTTGATCTTTCTGCCAAAACCGGCCCGATCAAAAATGTGGTCTATAATAATATCAATTTACGCGCTTTAGGTGAAGTTTCAATCATGAAGGGTTGGAATGACACCTCTACGGTCTCTGGAGTTACACTAAACAATGTTCGCGTCGGTGGAGCTGCGGTAAATAATTTGGCAGATTTGAAAATAACAGATACGAACAGCTATGCTGCAGATCCAAAATTCAACACATTAAAATTTGAAGCGGAAGGCTATAACCTTAGTTCAGGTGTTTTATCCTATGAGGCAAGCACGGATGGCGGGCTGGATGTTGGTGGAGGGAGTAATGGCGACTATATCGCATTTAAAAATGTAGACTTTGGCAGCACAGCTAAAACAAGCATTGATTTGAAGGTTGCATCCGCTTATTCCGGCGGAAGGATCGAATTCCACTTGGACAGTCCTACAGGCACTATGCTGGGTTATTGGACGGCAGAAAGCACGGGCGGATGGCAGACATGGTCCCTCAAGAATATCCCGCTTACTGCCGGGACAGCTGTAGGGACCCATACGGTATATGTTACTTTTGTGAAGTCAGATTCAACCACAGTGGCAAATTTAACTTGGTTCCAGTTCAAATAGAATAGAAACGGTTTGATTTAATTGAAATAAGCTGGATAAAGGGGCGTATCAAATGATATGCCTCTTTATTCAGCAAAATTTAAAAATGTTGAATCGATGAATTTAAGTAATCGTAAAGGGGCTGTGGATTCCAGATTTGAGCTTCAATGTATTCAATATAAGGCCCCATACCTTCCCAAAGTGCAGTTCTGCCTTTATCCTCTGGTGCACCGTAAATATCCTCTAACCTATCTAAGTCAGAGAGAGTAAAGATTCTCCCATGATACTGTAATTGATAATGAGCAGATTCCTTATCTGCCCCCAGCCAATAGGTAACCATGCTATCGGGATAAGTGAAGCTTATATCCTGGTGCGAAAAAACACTGAGCGGAACACGGATTCTGCTTAATTCAAGGGCAGACAAGTGATCTTCCATCCATTGAGAGTAGCCCAGCACTGCATAGAGTGGATAATTTTCTTGGGGATTTCCCCCTTGTGCTATAAATTCACTCCTTACCCATTGTTCAGCTTGCCGTCTATTATGTAAATATTGAGCAGGTTCCTTGAATCTATCGGCAACCGGGTTATCCACATATAAAGACTCCATAACTTGAATTGCATCAGAATCACTTAATGCGGATAGGCTGCGGAATGGTGTATCACCCTGTCTATAATAATGAGTCAGAAATGTAATCATGGTTCTCCTCTTCGGTAATTATTTTTTGGAAAGTACACTACATTTCAATACATAATACATTTCCTCAAGCATGACTATCGCGTCGTCAATGGTTAGTTCCTGCGAGTTCATATGGATCATAACTCCAATTCCGAGCCAATATGCCGAAAGCTTCTTGAACATTTCCCGGGTTTTTATTGTGCTCATCGTGCATAGCTGAGGATCTAACTGGAGAAATGCCTGATAAATCTCTTCATTAAGCAGGTCATCATTATTCTTGGTGTAGTCACTGCTGTACTCAGATAAAAATAACAATCGGAACAGATGCTTCTCTGCTTGAGCAAAAAATAAACAACCTACTGCCAGGTTCATTGCAGGTTCATTCTTCTCATTGCTGTATTGTTTGATCTCATTTAATGCGAAATCAACAGTACGTTTGTATACGTCTTCCTTGACCTCTTCCATACTTTTGTACAATCGGTAGACAGGTTGAGTAGAACATTTTAGCTTTTCCGCGATATTTCTGGCTGTCAGCACCTCGAATCCGGCTTGGCGGGTTAGTTCAAATGCTGTAAGGGAGACCTGTTCCCGAGTAATTTCTGCTTTTGGCGGTATTTTTCTCAACTCCTTCAACTAAAATAAAAAATAACAATTGTTATGTAACTTATGTTATTATCGCATCAACAAATTGTCAATCCCTATAATCCAACAGGTTGTAGATTTCCTGAATTATAGTTATATTTTGGGAAATGCATGAAGGAGATAGGGAATGAAGGTTCTTATTCGCTTTTGTAAGCCATATCTAAGATCATTTGTGTGGGTCTTTGGGCTTAATGTGCTTATTGGCTGTACGGAGCTAGCGTTGCCGTATTTGCTGATGCAGATCATTAATGGTGCAAGTGCGGTGCATGCGGATGGCGGAGCGTGGGTATACGCGAGTCTCTGGGGATATGTTCTTCTTCTCGGCGCGGGTATTCTGTTCAAATATTGGAATCAAAATGCCGCGAACCAGTCGAGTCTGCTGATTGCCCGTGATCTGCGTGTGGATGGATTCGGCCGGTTGATCAGCCATCCCTATAACTCGTCGAAAGATAAAGCAGCGGGGGATCTGATTACGACATTATCCAGTAATATTATGGTGGTGGAACAGTTCATCAGACAGGAGCTTCACCAGTTCATCTACCAGCCTGTCCGTCTACTAGGGGCCATCATTTTTATGCTATGTATAAGCTGGAAGCTCCTGGTGGTATCTCTGCTGATTGTGCCTGTCTCGTTATGGCTGTCTCATAGAACGGTCACCTCCATTTCTTCGGTGTCTAGACAGTTATCTGATCAGACGGCTGGACTCACCTCCATACTGAACGAAACCCGGCGAGGGATGAAGACGATCAAGGCGTATCAGCAGAACCGTTGGTTTATTGACAAATTTCAGGGGCAAACCCGGAGTGTCCGGTTAAAGGAGCTCACTCTGGAACGGAAACTATCTGCTCTAATTCCTGTGCAAATTGTAATCAGTGCGTTCCCCTATGCCCTATGTGTACTTATTGGCGGGTACTTTACGCAGAAGCAGCAGATGAATGTGGGTGAATTAGTAAGCTTCCTTCAGCTCCTGAATTATCTGGTCCGTCCGCTATCCCTGTTGCCGGGGATGGTGTCGAGTGCCAGACGTCTGGGAGGAGTGCTGTCCCGGATCGCAGAGCTGTATGAAGAGAATGAAGTGGAAGGAGAATATGTGGAGCTTCAGGGCCGCGAAGGTACACTATCCTGTGACAAGGTATCCTACGTCTATAAAGACAAGGTAGTGTTATCTAATATTAGCTTCAAGGCGGACTCCCCTGGAATCACTGTCATTGCGGGGAGAAGCGGCAGCGGGAAGAGTACATTAGTCAAGCTGATCTGTGGTTATGATAGACCCTTAGAAGGCACCATTACACTATTCGGGCATGATCTTCGTCAGGTAGGCTTCCATTCGGTAGCCCCGTTAATTGCATTCGTTCCGCAAGAGCCTTATATCTTTCCGGTCTCGATTCTGGACAATATTGGCTACGGGCGGCTGGATGCCACGCGCGAGGAAGTCATGGAAGCAGCTACGGCAGCAGGTGTGCATCGATTTGTCCATGAATGGCCGGAGGGCTATGACACTGTAGTCTCTGGCGAGGCGTTATCTGGAGGGCAACGGCAGCGGATATCCATCGCCCGCGCATTGTTGAAGAACGCTCCAGTGCTGATTATGGATGAGCCAACCTCTGCTTTGGATGCTGTGGCTGAGCAGGAATTAATAGATTTCCTAAATACATATAAGCGGGAGCATATGATTATCATCGTCTCCCACCGGCTGGCAACGATCAAGGCTGCGGATCAGCTGGTTATTCTGGATCGGGGACAGCTTTTGGATGCGGAAGGTGAGGTGGCGGTCCGTTGAGAGCAGATTCTTCCATCCGTGCATTAGCCAGCTTGCTATGTAGAATGAAGGCCTATTCCATACCCTATCTGCTCTGCCTCATTGTTGAGAATGCTATCGGAGTAGGGCTGAATCTGGTTCTGGCCTTTGTCTACATGGATTTATTTGCTGCGGTAACTAAAAATGAACCGGGCGAGCTGTGGGGTTCGTTTGTGCTTTTTATCCTTAGCCTTAGCGTGACTTGCGTTCTTCACCCTCTGTTTCGCTTTCTTGGCATGAGGTCAGTGAAGAGAGTGATGGAAATCTACCGCAATCAGGCGTACGAGCATTTGCTTTCCTTGCCCGTTAATTCCTATAATGACCACCGGCAAGGTGAATTCATTTCACGGCTAACCCATGATTTAGACCAGGTAGAGCGGGTGTACACAGATCATCTTAGTGCGTTGTTATCTACGATTTTTTATGGCATGGGTTCGATTATTGCCCTGTGGGTTCTGAATTGGAAGCTGGCAATTGGAATCATTGGCTGGGGAATGCTCTCAACTTACATCAATAGTCACTTGAGCAAACGACTCTCTCAGGGAAGCAATCATGTACAGGAGAGCCAGGCTAGACTATTGGATATCATTGTTCAAGGGATAGGCGGCAGAGAAGTAATTGCACTCTTCCGGCTTAAGGGAATCTTCCAGCAGAAGCTGAATGCACAGAATGAAACCTATATTCACCACTCCTATCAATTGGGCAAAAAACTCTCTGCCTTCGATGGTATGAATTATGCAATTGCATCCCTGAGTAATATTGGCATATATATGGTTGGAGCAGTTCTTGTGTATAGGGGTATGCTCCCCCTGGCTACATTGATTGCAGTGACCCAGCTTCAGCATGGGGTAACCTCAAGCTTTGCCAGTATGGGAGGAACGCTGCATCAACTGAAGACATCTCTGTCAGGAACCAGACGTTTCTTCGAGCTGTTCGACTATGAACCGGAGGAGATGAAAGGCAGAATAGAGCTTGTCCGTTCCGAAGCTTATCTAGCATTTGAGAATGTCAGCTTCGGCTATGGGCGAAGGGGGCCGGTGATGATAGATTCTGAACTGGAACCGCAGCAGCTCTTGCACAATATATCTTTCAGAATCGATCCGGGTAGTTTTGTGTGTCTGGTTGGAAGCAGCGGGAGCGGGAAAAGCACGATAATGGAGTTGCTCCTCCAGTTTCAGCAAAGTCCGACCGGGGAAATCTGTTTGCCTGATGCTTGCGCAGGCGAATGGAATGTGGAGCGGATTCGCAGCAGGATGGCTTATGTTCCGCAGGAGCCGTTTCTTTTTGCAGGAACGATTGAAGACAATATCCGTCTGGGCCGCCCGGGAGCCAGTGATGAGGGATATTCCAAGCGGCCAGGGAGGCCGATATCATTGAATATATGATGTCCTTGCCCGGGAAGCTTCAGAGTCCAGTACTGGAGAGGGGCCAGAACCTGTCGGGAGGACAAAAGCAAAGAATTGCATTGGCGAGAGCCTTGCTTAGTCATGCCCCCATTCTTTTATTAGACGAGGTCTCATCCGCACTTGACGCACAATCTGAGGAGAACATTGTACAAGCCTTACAGCAACGCGCCCATGACCGGCAGCAGATTGTCATATTGATTACGCACCGCAAGTATGCGTGTGAACACGCAGATAAGGTCATCTACCTGAATCAAGGACAGATCACCGTTTGCGGGAAATGAAGGAGAGAATGGATGAAATTATGCTCAAGCAAGCCATAAAATCGATTGCTATTTTATACAAATATGCTCCCTATCTGATCATCTTGAAGTTCTTACAGATCCTGCTGCTTGCTCTGACCACTCCGCTGACGCTATACATAACACAGCATCTGATTGATTCTTTACAAGGTTATATCAATAATGGTGTTCCGCTGAATCAGCTTGTCCAATGGGGAGCAGCCTTGGTGGGCACCTTGCTCTTCACAGCGAATAGTACCTTCATGGACAGCATGATTACCCTACGCTTAAGGAGTAAGCTGAACCAGAATTTTATGGAAGAGATTGTGGAGAAATTTAACCGGATGGAGTACTCCTGTTACGAGGATTCGAAGGTACAGGATCATTTGAACAAAATGGGGAATCACCCGGATGAGAAGATTCTGGAGGTGCTGATCCAGACCTTAACGATGATTTCGCAGCTGGTCAGCTTAGTGAGCTTGATGGCTATTTTTTTACAGGTATCGGGCTGGTTCACTGTGGCCTTCCTGGTTATTTTCACACTAATGGTGGTACTGAACTTCAAAGCCATGGAAATGATGAACGGACTGTTCACCAGCCAATCCCGGGATGAGCGTGAACTATCCTACTTGGGGGGACTGCTAAGTGACAAAAGGCCCCTCTTTGAACTCAAGGTATTTGGTGCGGTTGGATACATACAGAGTAAATGGAAACAAAAATCGGAAAAGGTGCTGAAAGAGCGGTTGATGACTACGATAAAGTCTCATCGCTATTTTGCTGCCAGCAGCTTCTTACTTCTGATGTGGATAGGACTGGTGATCTTTGAGCTGATTCATGGAGTCATGGAGCGGCGGATTTCAGTCGGGCTGTTCGTTTCTTTGATTGGAGCATCCGGCAGTATTCTGGGAATTGCAGATGATCTGTCATTGCTGTTCTCCCGGTTGTCTCATCGTTGTATGGAGATTATGCATTATGAAAGGTTCATGCAGCTTCCAGAGCGGCAAATTACAACTGAATCCGAGCAACCGGCATCTGTAAACTCTGAACCGTATCCATTCATAGAATTTAGAGATGTCTGTTTTACCTATCCAAGGACAACAGAGCAGGTGCTGAAGAAGGTCTCCTTCACCATTAATCAGCATGAGCATATTGCTTTGGTTGGCGGGAATGGGGCCGGTAAATCGACAATTGTGAAGCTGCTAGTAAAGCTATATGTTCCAGATCGCGGAGAAATATTGATATATGGTGTACCTTTGAACCAGATTAGTCAAGAAAACCTGAGAAACAGCATCGGGATTATCTTTCAGGATTACGGCAAGTATTCATTGACTCTTCGTGAGAATATTGCTTTTGGTAACATAGCCAAAATAGGACATGACAATGACCTCAGAGGCGCTCTGACTAAGGCAGCACCGGATGGGTTTTTGTCTGATTTGGATACAAATTTAGGGAAGATTGCGGAGAACGGTATAGATCTGTCCGGAGGACAATGGCAGAAGATTGCCATGGCCCGTGCCTATTTAACAGATTGCCCTTTCATGATTATGGATGAACCGACAGCGGCATTAGATCCGGTGGCTGAAAGTGAATTGTACGCAACTTTTAGAGATATGATGGGTGAGAAGGGTTGCTTATTTATCTCTCACCGTTTGGCGAGCGCCAGATTCTCTGACCGTATCTTAGTGCTCCAAGACGGTGCTATTACAGAAGACGGAACTCACGAACACTTAATTAGTCAGAAGGGTATGTATGCAAATCTATGGAGCAAGCAAAGCTCTTGGTATAGGGACAGTGATGATCATGAAGGATAAATACACACCGCTGGTGATTGTGCTCAGAGTATACAAGCAAACATTGAAAGCGGCTCCCTGGTCAGGGATTTTGTCCCCGCTGTATTATTTGCTTGAGGGCATTTTCCCGGTATTTATAACGATTGTATCAGCCAGACTTTTTAATGAAATTTTCGCTTACACACAGGGCAGGACGGAGGCGGAGTCTCTTTTTGTCTACGGGGGAGTTCTGCTGGCAGGCTATGTATTGAAGCAGATTCTTCAGTTCATCTCTAATATCACGATCAATGCCGGAGTCTATGAACGATGCACAGACTATCACAAACAGGCTATAGCCCACAAGAGCTCCCGGTTACCGCTGATTCAATATGAGGACTCTGAGACCATGAACATTAAGACCCGGGCAATGGATTGTGTGAACCGTGAGGTTCTTAGTCAAATCTATATGTCCTCCGCCGTATTTGTTACCAGCGCTATTAGCATTATCTCATTGGTGTCTGTGCTGGCCAGCTACAATCTGCTGTTTATTCTGTTGTCTTTGTTGACAGTCATGCCCTACTTTATTGCCAGAAGGCTGCGTGGTAAGGACTTCTATGCGCTCAAGAAGAGACAAACCAAACGAGTCCGCTATAGGGATTATCTTTGGGAAATGTTCAATGATAAGACAGCAGTGAAAGAAATGCGAACCATGGGGTTCGACCAGTACTTAAGAGAGCAATTCAAAGAAACAAGAGTTGAGATCAATAAGGAGTTATGGGAATTCAGTAAAAAGGATGCATTATCCTTACTCTTCTGCGATACGATTCGTGTCATTGGTTATACGGCGAGTGTCGTTCTCGCACTGGTCCTAACCATATCCGGCAAGATTAACATAGGCTTGTTCGGAGCAAGCGTTGGGGCTTTCTTATCTGTGCAGAATGAAACGAAGAAATTCTTAATGGATTTGGGCAGCCTTCCTGAGAAAATAGCCTTCGCCAAGGATTATTATGCTTTTTTGGACTTACCTGAAGAGCGTAACGGATCAGTGCAAAAAGAAAGTCTTACCGAAAGCATAAGACTGGAGCAGCTTGAATTTACTTATCCCAATGCAGGTGACAAAACGATTAAAGGAGTCGATCTGGAAATTCATAAAGGTGAGAAGATAGTGATTATAGGAGAAAATGGAAGCGGGAAAACGACACTCTCCAAGTTAATTTTGGGGTTATACCCCGTTCAGCGCGGAACCGTTACTTATGATGGAGAAGCGCTAGCGGAGCTTAATCAGGAGGCTCTCTTCCAAATGATCTCTATCATTCCTCAGGATTTCATGAGATATTCCCTTACGCTAAGAGAGAATATTTGTATTTCGGATCTGGGCAGGTCTGATGCTGACCGTGATATCTTGGATGTGCTGGAAATGGTTGAACTGGATATTGACCCCGCAGGGCTCGATCGTACACTGGGGAGAGAATTCGATGGGGTAGAGCTTTCAGGCGGACAATGGCAGAAGCTCTCTATCGCCAGAGGATTATTCAAGAATAGTGAGCTTATCGTGATGGATGAACCGACTAGCGCTTTGGATCCGCTGATTGAGCATCAAATCCTGATGAATTTCCTTACGGTAGCTCAGGGCAAGACTGCAATTATCGTCTCACACCGCACAGGCCTGTGCCGGCATGTGGACAGAATTGTAGTGATGAAGGCCGGTGAGATCGTCGAAGTCGGCAGCCACAGCGAGCTGATCCAGAGAGATGGCGAGTATACAAGGTTATATACAACCCAAGAGCAGTGGTATGTTTAGCAAAAATTATAGAGCCCATACCTTGTAACGGTTTGGGCTCTTACTCACTATCAATCTCTCGATACCATAGAGGCAAAGCCAGCAAGCCGCTCGGATTATCATGCTCTGGAGGAGCATCAAAAAAATATCAAGTATGCCGATCTATTAATAGATGGGAAATCACAAAAGTAAATATCGGTCCATTTCATTTTGATTGGGGTAGTTATGAAAAAGCCATTAATAGCACCTTTGGAGTGGCGGGCATCCAATAATAAGCTCAGCAAAAAAAGGCTGACCAAGTGCCGGAGTAACACCCGTCGATTTGGTCAGCCTGTATTGCTAAACTCTTTAAACTTCTGTTTGCAGCCGATGCTTCAGCTGTTTTTGTTCCGAATGAAGGGCCATCTCAGTCTCGATCTGCTCCAGGGTGCGGCCTTTGGTCTCAATGACCACGAAGCGGACGAAGAGGAGACCCAGGACACAGATGAAGCCAAAGGCCGAGAAGATGACTCCGAAGCTGAACTGGTCAGCAAGAATAGGGAAGATCAGACCCACAGCCAGCGAACCCGTCCAGTTGAAGGCGGAGGAGATGCCGCCGCCAATGCCGCGTACAGAGAGCGGGAAGATCTCCCCGACGATAATCCAGGTAAGCGGCGCCCAAGAAAAGGCATAACACAGGATGAAGCTGCAAAGCGCGATTAAGGTCACCCAATTGAGTACGCTTGCTTCGACTCCGAATCCGCCGAGCAGAGCCGGCGTGAAGAAGGACAGCGCCATCCCCGCACTGCCCACAGTGAGGATGGTCCGGCGGTTGAATCTATCCACAAACTGCAGGAAGAGGATCGTCGTTAACACGAAAATTACTCCCACGATGACGGTGAATCCGGCAGCCAGCCGCGGAGATAAGCCGACGTTGCGGGCAATGCTTGTGGCATAGTACACAATCGAGTTGGCGCCTTGGATCTGCTGGAAGGTGGCCATGCCGACCCCGATGACTAAAGCCATGCGGAACTTGGAGTGGAAGAGCTGAGAGATTCCGGATTGTTCATGATCGGCAACACCCTCGATCTCGGCAATTTCGGCATTGATCTCATCCTTGGAAGTGCGCAGCGCACTTAGAACTTCACGGGCTTTGCCGCTCATGCCGTTCTTAATCAAGTATCTTGGTGATTCCGGCAGCTTTAGCATACCCAGGAATAGAATAATGGCGAACAAGGCGGCGCTGCCCAGCATTAAGCGCCAGCTACCCGGAACCGGTTCAAAGAGGAAGGCCACAATATAGCTAAGCAGCATACCAATGACAATCATCAACTGGTTTAAACCGGAGAGCTTGCCGCGCATGTGAGCTGGAGCAATCTCAGACATATAGGCGGGAACCAGGGAAGAAGCTGTACCGACCGCAATCCCCAGGAAGATCCGGGCCACAGTCAGAGTCGTTTCGTCCGGCGCAACGGCGGAGCCGATGGCACCAATGAAGAAGATCAGGGAAGAGATCAGAATCAGCTTCCGGCGGCCGAATTTATCCCCCAGCAACCCGCTAAGAATCGACCCGATAATCGCTCCCCCCATCAGCGAAGAGACTACGATACCGATCCAGAGGGAGCTTAGGCTGAAATCGCTTTTAATATGTCCTTCCGCACCGGCAATAATGCCGATATCATAGCCAAATAGAATACCTGCAAACGAGCCGAAGAAAAATATAAATTTGCTCGATACTTTGTTCATCATGTACCATTCCCTTCTTTATGCAGACCGTATCCTTTAAAGGATTCTTGATCTTCAGAAAGAAGTATAGCACGCGTCTTCCGGCGCGGGGTCTGGAATCGTCTTCACTAATTCGGGACGTTCCCGCACTATTTTAAGCTGTCAGAAGCAGGGAAGAGAAGAAGGGTAATGTCTAGCATTATCTTGATTGGTAATCTCAATATAATCCATAACAGCTAAGACTGATCCTTGTATGAGGTGGGAGAGACACCCGTGATTTTTTTGAACACACGGCTGAAATAGTTCGGATCCTTGTAGCCGACCTCGAAGCAGATCTCCTTCAAGGAGAGAGGGGTGGAGCGTATTAAGGCAATGGCCTTCTCAATCCGCAGCCGGGTGACATAATCAATGAACGTCTCGCCACACTGCTGCTTGAAGATTTTACTGAAATAATGAGGGTTCAGATGGACAACTTCCGAGACATCCTCCAGTGACAAGTCCTCCGTAAAGTTCTCTATGATGTATTGCTTGGCCCGGTCCAGCACGCTTAACGTCTGTTCCTCGCGCTGTTCACGCATCTGGCGCAGGGCGGAGGCTACGTAGGATTGCTGAACGTCTGCACCATTTCCATCTGCGGCGCCCGGTGAGGGGAGCAGGACATTCTGCTGCTTCAGCTCATCGAAATGGCAGACCGTCTCCGTCCGCTCCGGCAGCGTAGAGGCAAATACGGCTTCGTAATAGGAGGTGCGGAATCCGTCCGCTCCGCTGTGCAGCGATCCGATTCCGATGGAAGCCTTCAGGCCAAGAGTCTGTTCGCTGACCTGAGTAAGCTGCTCCGAGAGCTGTTTCGTCTGCCGGCGCCAGTCGTGTTCGCTGATTGCAGGCTGATGCAGAAAAATGGCCATGTGCCGGTCGATTAGGGGGCTGACCACTGAGCCGGGTCCATGCGATTTGATGAAGCTGCGGAGATGGTCGTAAATCTTGTTTTTCATCCGGGCGTAAGCCTCACCGCTATAGGCAATAACGATCGCACTCCCCTGCTTAAGAGACATCCCCAGCCAATCAGCGAGTTGTCCGGTGCTGGCATCGGCGCTGTGGTCCAGCATAAGCATCAGCGCCAGCTCATTCTCGGCAACCGGCAGAAGCTGAGAGACCTTGTCACGCAGATCCAGCTCCCTTGCTCTGGACTCGCTCTCTTGTTCAATCTCCCGGACCAGCCGTTGGAATACAGCAATAAGCTGCTCCCGTTTGGCCGGCTTTAAGATGTACTCCTTCGCCCCGAGCGACAGCGCTTCCTGGGCATACGCAAAATAATCATAAGCAGTCACAACAATAAAGCGGGTGCCGGGCAGCCGCTCTTTCATCTCGCGTAACGCCTCCAGCCCGCCGATGCCGGGCATGTTAATGTCCATTATGGCAATATGCGGCCGGTATTTCTCTGCATATTCAATAGCCATCCGGCCGTTTGCGGCATGGATGAACTCAAAGGTGTCCGGCAGGTAGCGCTTCACCATACATTCAAGACCTTCGCGTTCAATCGGTTCATCATCCACGATCAATAACCGGTACATTTGGAGTCCCTCCTTCTTCCCCTACATTAGGAATCTTAATTTGAATGGTCGTACCTTGTCCCGGACTGCTGAATATTTCAATCAGATCATCCCGGTTATAGAAAAGCTGGAGCCGTCTGAACACATTGCGGGTCCCGATGCCGGTGGATGCTTTGACTTCCTGATCTTCCCGGTCTTCTTCGAGGCGCAGCAGCGAGAGCCGGGTTTCCTCTGTCATCCCGGCTCCGTTATCCGTTACTATAATGCAGATGCCCTCCGTCCTCCGCTGGACGATGAGAGAGATCCGTCCTCCGTCCTCCAGCTTGGCCACCCCGTGCTGAAAAGCATTTTCGAGCAAAGGCTGGAGGCTTAATGCCGGAATCCTCACCGGCAAAGCAGAGGGGTCCGCCTCCAGCTCGAACCCGATCCGGTCCCGGAACCGGGTCTGCTGGATCGCGGCATATTCCCGGATATGCGTCAACTCCTCCTGGAGGGTGACGGGCTGGTCCAGCTTCTGCAGGCTGTAGCGCAGCAGATTGGACAAAGAGATAGTCAAATCGCTGGTTTGCTCCGCGCCCTCCAGGAAGGCCAGCTTGGAGAGGACATTTAGCGTATTGAACAGAAAATGAGGGTTGATCTGGCTCTGTAAGGCTTGAAGCTCCAGCTCCTTTACGATCCGCTGCATTTCCAGGCTTTTTTTGTCCTTCTCAATCAGCACGCCAAGATCGGCAGACATTTGCTGAATAGCCTTTGACAGCAAGCCCAGCTCATCCTCCTTGTGCCATTGCAGCTCCGGCTTGATCCCTAAGTCCCCTTTGGCGATATGCTTCGCCATCTCCACCAGCTTGCGGACAGGAACGGTGATACTGCGGGAAGCCCAGACGGCCAATAGAACGCTCATGAGTGTATTCATCACGAACAGAGCAGTCCCGCGCTGATTCATCCGTTCGTTCTCTGTACGAATACTTTCGATAATGGGGCGGTAGAAGGCCAGCTCGGAATGAACCAGCTGCTGGCCGTCTTCGCGGATGAATCCGGCGATTTTCTCCGTCTCCATATAAGACTGGACAGCAGACTGCAGATCTCCGCGCTGGGCCGATGCCATGGAGAGGCGCTGCTGTTCCAGCAACGTGGACACCAGGTTGAGGTAGCTTTCCGGATCGAAGATGTGGGTGGGAGAATTAAGCTTGGGCAACGACTTGATCTCATGCTGCAGCGCCAGCAGCTCCTTCCCGGCAGACTGGAGTTCTGAGGTCTCCGCGGGGTTGGCCAGGTAAGCATAGAGTAAGTGGAGATTGCTTTCCGCCGACTCTGTCGTTTTCTCAATCAGCAGAATCCGCTCCATCATTTCGTCATAGCTGGTCTGTACGATTTTCCCGCTCTGGAACACGAAGTAAGCCACGGAATTGGCGAGTACGACGAGTAGCGGAATGAAAATCAGCAGCTTCATGCGAATGGTCATGGTGTTGTCCCCCTAGGTGCAGACTCTGATCTGTCGGCCTTCAACACATAGGTACCGGTATAGGTTACAGATGGGGGGCTGCTCCCCTGCCAATAGCCGTGCAGCAACTGAACCGCCTGAATACCCATTTCTACCGGCTGCTGAACAATCGTTAGCTTGATGTTCCCTGCATGGACGGCCTCAACTGTCTCGATTTTATCGTCAAAAGCGAAGATCTGCACCCCACCCGGCCTTACGCGCCGTGCAGCATCCAGGATGCCCAATCCGTCGGATGAGCTGAACCCGACCATATAGTTCATATGCGGATACCGGACAAGCATGGTCTGGGCTTCCTGAGCGGCCTGGAGCATCGAGATATCGGAAGTTGCGATTTCAGTGATGTGAAGTCCGGGGTGTTGCTCAATGACCGAACGGAAGCCCTTCAGCCGCAAGCGCTGATTCTCCGCTTGCTCGTTGCTGATCAGGACGCCGATGCTGCCCTGCTGCCCGGAAGCCTCGGCCACCAATTCACCCATTTGCCGGCCGGCGCCGAGGTTGTCGGTGCCCACATAGGCCAGCCGCTCAGAACCGGGCTCGTCCGTGTCCACAGCAATCATCGGGATACCTAGACCGGCTGCTTTGCGGATTAACCGGCGGTATTCGTCGTTATCAATTCCTTGAAACAGGATAGCATCGGCCTTGGCGGAGATAGCCTTATCCAGCAAACGGATTTGCTCTTCAGGATTAATCCGGTCTGGCCCGATATATTCCAGCTCCATGCCGTAGGCCAAGGCCGCCTTCCTGGCCCCTTGCTCAATCGCCCGCCAGGAATAATTGTCCAGCTCCTGTGCAATCAATACGATGTGGACCGGGTCACTACCTGAAGCGGGCTGCGTCTGCAAAGGCTTTACGAGAGTGTGAATCTGAATGAACGAACTGCTGAATTGCAGCAGCAGTCCCACGAACATGGATACAATCAGGACCAAAGCGATGGTCCATCTCCGGTTTGGCATTACAATCTCCCTCAATCATCAACATGGTATTGCCCATTATACATGAAATGGACAAAGGCGGAATATGAAACAGTCCATAGCATGTAACTTCCTATCAAACAATAGCCCGAAAGAGTAGTTTCAGGAGTATTCACCAAGATGTTAAAAAGAGTTGATCCTTTCATGAACGTTTAAAGGCAAAAAGGTGACCGGAACCGATTTACTTAAAATTAAAGATATAATAATTCAAAATATCTAACAGCTTTTATAAGGAGGCACTAACGTAATGGGCATTGATACCGTGCTGTGGAGCAGACTGGTGACAGGCTTGACACTGGGGTTCCATGTTATTTTCGCAACAATTGGCGTTGGGGTTCCGCTAATGATCGCCATTGCTGAATTCATGGGCATTCGTACAAAAGACGCTCACTACACGCTTATGGCAAAGAGATGGGCCCGCGGGTTTGTCATTTCTGTGGCCGTGGGCGTGGTGACAGGTACGGCGATTTCGCTTCAGCTAGCCTTGGTCTGGCCGAATTTCATGAAGCTGGCCGGTAACGTGATTGCGCTCCCGTTATTTATGGAAGTGTTTGCTTTCTTTTTTGAGGCGATCTTCCTGGGCATTTACCTCTATACCTGGGACCGCTTCAAAAAGCCATATATCCACTGGCTCCTTACGATCCCAATTGTTGCCGGTGCCGGGATGTCCGCTGTTTTTATCACAACTGTAAACGGGTTCATGAATCAGCCCGAGGGCTTCGCCATGGCGGGAGGGCAATTCACAGCAGTGAATCCGGTGGAGGCGATGCTGAATACAGCGACATTCTCCAAGGTGTTCCATGTCTTAAGCTCAGCCTATCTGACCGGAGCCGCACTGCTGGCAGGTATTGCCGCATTTGCACTCCTGAGGAAGGGCGCCTCGGAATACCATAAAAAAGCGCTGAAGCTGATGATGGCCGTGGTCATGGTGTTTGGACTTCTGAACCTACTTGCTGGAGATGTGTCCGCGAAATTTTTGGCTGAGCATCAGCCGGAGAAGCTGGCTGCGGCAGAGTGGCATTTTGAAACGGAAAGCGGAGCAGATCTGGTTCTGTTGGGGTGGCTTAACGCAGAGCATGAGGTTCTGGGCGCACTTCACATTCCCAAATTTCTCAGCTTCCTCGCCTTTGGAGATTTCAATGCAGAAGTGACAGGTCTGAATGAATTCCCTGCGGATGAGCGGCCGCCGCTCCTGGTTCATTATTTGTTCGATCTGATGGTCGGTGTAGGGTTCGCATTATTAGGCATTTCATTCTTGTATTTCCTGTTTGTATTCTGGAAGAAACGCAATGAGCATAACAAATGGCTGCTTCGCGCTATCGCGTTAGGTGCACCGCTTGCTTTTGTAGGAGTCGAGCTAGGCTGGTTTTACGCTGAAATTGGTCGGCAGCCCTGGATCTTAAGGGGATACATGCGTGTAGAGGAGGGGGCTACGACATCCCCGAGCGTGAGAATCCTGTTTTTTGTATTCCTGTTGCTGTACATCCTGTTGGGAACTGTATGTGTTCTTGTGCTGCGGCGCATGTTCAAAGACAATCCGGCAGAAACCGAGATGGAGAAGTGGAATCAGCATCCCGGCGACAAATCAACAGGAAAGGGTGAGCACATAGAATGAGTTACGAGCTGATTGGAATTTCAGTGCTCTGGCTGTTTTTATACGGCTATTTAATTGTGGCCTCTATTGATTTTGGAGCCGGGTTCTTTGCCTTTTATGCCCGCCTGACGAAGCAGGATCATCTGATCAATCGTTTGATCTCCCGCTACTTATCGCCTGTCTGGGAGATTACCAATGTCTTTTTCGTCTTTTTTTACATTGGACTTGTCGGCTTCTTCCCGGATACCGCTTATTATTACGGATCGGCGCTGCTAGTTCCGGGAAGTATTGCCGTTATCCTCATTGCGATCCGCGGTTCGTTCTATGCATTTGAGAATTACGGCTCCAAAAATAACATCGTATATCTGTTTCTGTACGGCGCTTCGGGCCTGCTGATTCCCGCTTCCTTGTCCGTGGCGCTTACCCTGTCGGAAGGCGGCTTTATCTTTAAGCAGGGAGAGACCGTGTCTCTGGATTACTGGGCCTTGTTTACGAACCCCTTATCCTGGAGCATTGTAGGCTTGGCGATTGTATCTGTGTTGTTCATCAGCGCCTCCTTTTTGACCTTTTATGCTTCCCGGGCTGAGGATCATAATGCACTGAAGCTGATGCGCACTTATGCGCTGTTCTGGAGCACCCCGACCATTATTACCGCACTGACGGCCTTTATTTATTTGGGCCAGCACAATGCGCGGCATTTTCAAAATATGATGGATTTATGGTGGCTGCTTGCGCTGTCCGTTGCTTTCTTCATGCTTGCTATGTGGCTGCTGTACAGCGGACGCCGTTACGGCTTGGCGTTCATAAGCATCATGCTGCAATTCCTATGCGCCTTCTTCGCTTATGGGATCGGGCAGTATCCTTATATTCTGGACCCGTTCATAACGATCGGGAACAGCATCACTTCACCGGCCATGGGCCTGGCGCTGGTCATTGTGTTCATCGGCGGTATGTGCTTGCTGATTCCTTCCTTGATTCTGGTGTTCAAGCTGTTCCTCTTTGACGCAGATTATGTGAAAGGAAAGAAATAAATGAACAAGACAACAAGCCTGATCGCTGAGCAAATGTCTGGGCAACGAAAACGACTTGTTATACTGACCCTCCTGTCGCTCCTGCTCGGCATTGCGATTGTAAGTCAGGCCGGGCTGCTGGCGGAAGCGGTCCAGCGGGTGTTCGTGGAGAGGGCTTCCTTATCCTCGGTTGCTCTGCTGCTCGCGCTTCTGCTGTCAGTGATGGCGATCCGCACCTTACTGGTATACGCAAACGGAAGAGTAGGCCTAACTATGGCTGCCGACGCTAAGGCAAATATGCGTTCAGCCGTGCTGCAGAAGCTTACCCATGCGTCCATACCCTCAACACTGCGGGGTCAGACGGGGGGAAAGGTCAGTGTGGCGCTGGATGCAGTGGACGAGGCGGACAGCTATTTCAGTCACTATATGCCGCGGATGGCCGAAGCAGCGATCATCCCGGTTCTGATTCTGGCCGTTACGTTTATTTTACATGCGAATACCGGCTTCATTCTGCTGTTTACGGCACCGTTCATCCCTTTGTTTATGATTCTGGTGGGAATGCAAACGAAGAATAAATCCGAAGAAAAGTATGAGCAGCTTGCAGAATTCTCCGGCACCTTCCTGGATTCGCTTCAAGGGCTGGTGACCTTGAAAATATTTGGACAATCCCGCCGCCAGCAGCAGCAGATTGAGCGCAGCAGCCTGGGTTACCGTGATGCGACCATGGATATTCTGAAGGTTGCCTTTACGAATACGTTTATGCTGGAATCCATCGTCATGCTGGGTATCGGGATTGTTGCTCTTGAATTGGCTATTCAACTGCTCGTATTCAAATCGATGCCGTTCCACACGGCCTTTCTTGTTCTGCTGCTTGTTCCCGAGTTCTTTAACCTGCTCAAGAATACTGGAACCGCTTTTCACAGCGGGCGGACCAGTATGGGGGCGGTCCGTAAGGTGGAGCAGATGCTTGCGGATATAAGCGGCGGCACCGGCACACAGCCGGAAGGGGGCGGGCAGTCCTCAGCCAAGCTGCTACGGATGCCGCCATCCATTGCGCTGGATGATGTGCATTTTCATTATGCACCCGGTTCATTTGAGCTTAAGGCTGGGCCCGTATCCATAGAACCAGGACAGCATGTTGCCATCGTCGGCCACAGCGGCTCGGGCAAAACAACCTTGCTCCATCTCATTGCCGGGCTTTTGAAGCCGGTATCAGGGACAGTGAGGGTGGACGGAAGCCCGCTGACGGGGTGGGAGGAAGATTCATGGTTTGAGCAGATGAGCTACATTACGCAGCACCCCTATATTTTTGCCGGCACATTCGCTGACAATATCGCAATCGGTGCCGGACGCAAGGTCTCCAGAGAAGAAATCAGGCAGGCCGCAGAGGATGCGGGACTTGCACCGCTGGTTGCCGGTCTGGAACAGGGACTGGACACCCTTGTTGGGGAGGGCGGCAGGGGACTGTCGGGAGGGGAAAAGCAGCGTCTTGCTTTAGCGCGGGCATTCTTGAAACGTCCGGCCCTGATCTTGTTCGATGAGCCTACGGTAGGCCTCGACTTGCAGACCGAACAAATCCTGCAAAGCTCCATAACCGAGCTGGCTCGAAAGGCAACGATGATCACAGTCGCGCACCGGTTATATACGATCCGGCAAGCGGATCACATTTTGTTTATGGAGCATGGAGTATTGGCGGCGGCAGGACCTCACGACGAGCTCCTTGAACGTGTGCCTCAATATGCCGAGATGGTTGATATTCAGCGAAAAGGAGGGTCAGCATGAACGAACTGGCGATTTTGTCCAAGGCTATGATAGCGGAGCGTAAGGATATTCTCTTATCGATTCTGGGAGGGTTTATTGCGGGCGCAGCCGGTGTGGCTCTCTTCTCCGCGAGCGGGTATCTGATTTCACAGACGGTCTTCATGCCGCCGCTCTATACCTTGATCGTACTTACCGCGCTGGTCAAGCTGCTGGGCCTGCTCCGGGCGGCGAGCCGTTATGGAGAACGCCTTTATTCGCACAGGGCAACTTTTTCCATGCTTAGCCGTTTGCGCACAGGCTTTTTTGCCAGGCTGATCCCTTTAACGCCCGGTATATTGAACAAGAACCGCAGCGGAGATCTGCTGGCGCGGATTGTCGGGGATGTAGAGAGCCTGCAGAATTATTTTTTGCGTGTCGCTTATCCGCCGGTTATCGTCATCACGGTCTTTCTGGCAACCATGGTGTTTAGTGCCTCTTATTCATTCTGGATGGCCTGCCTGTTTGTAACAGGAATGCTGCTGACCGCATGGGTGGTACCGGGAATCGTACTGCTGGGTCAGCGGTCGATACACGGCCGCGTCCGTAAGCAGCGGGCGCTGCTGTCAACGGAAGTCACCGAGGTCTTGTACGGCTTCCGTGATCTGAAGGTGTACGGGCAATTGCCGCAGCGGGAACAGCAGCTCCAGGCGGCTTCGGCAGCACTGACAGCAGAGCAGCAGCGTGCAGCAAGCCATCTTCTGCGCGGACAGGCGATGCACACTTTTGTGACCTTTTTTATTTCCTGGAGTGTACTGACGTTAGGGGCCTATCTAATTGTGGAAGGTGCGCTGGCCGGAGTATTTCTAGCGATGCTTGTCATGGCTTCACAGACGGTGTTCGAAGAAGCCGCGGCCATGGCTACTTTACCTGCTTATAAGCAAGACAGCGAGCACGCGGCCAAAAGGCTGACTGATACCGTATTGACTGCCGGTAATTTACCTGTGCAGCCGGGCCGCACCCTGGCGGCGGGAGAGCCTGTTTCGGTAGAGCTGTCCGGTGTCACGTTCCAATATGAAGAGGAGTGGCGGCCTGCGCTGACAGAGGTGTCGCTACTGCTCCCGGCAGGCTCCAGAACGGCAGTGGTCGGACCGAGCGGTTCCGGCAAATCAACCCTGATCGATCTGCTGCTCAAGCTGCGCTCGCCTGTATCCGGGGATATACGTTTTAACGGCATTTCGGTAGAAGAGCTGGATGAGACAGGCCTTTGGGCAGCGTCTAATGTCGTATTACAGCAAAGTCATTTTTTCCGTGGAACGGTCCGTGATAACCTGCTGCTGAATGGAGAAGAACAGTCTGACGAAGCATTGTTAGAAGCTCTGGCTAAGGCCCAATTGCCGGATATGGCATTAACCGATGTTGTATTCGAAAAAGGAGAGAACCTGTCCGACGGCGAGAAGCAGCGTCTGGCTCTGGCACGGGTGATGCTCCGCAAAGGGCGGTTATGGCTGCTGGATGAACCGACCTCTTCGCTGGATTATGTAACAGAAGGGCGCGTGTTAACCCGCCTCTACGAACAGTCCGCTGGAGATACATTACTGCTCATTTGCCACCGGCTTACCGGACTGGAAGGTATGGACAGGATTATCGTCATGGAGCAGGGCAGGGTCATCGAAACAGGTTCGTATGCGGAGTTAATGGAACAAGAGGGCTACTTGTACCGGATGAAGCAGATTGAGCTGCAAATGATTGGAGCCCCCCTTTACTCCATCCGGGATTAGACGAAGCAGGCTTCGTTTCAACGCTTCTTTTTGTGTTGAGTAGCGGTTTCGCCGAAATACTTTTTGAACGCATTGCTGAATTGTTCCGGGGTGGCAAAACCAGCTTGTGCTGCGATCTCGCCAATAGATAATTGTGTTGTGAGCAGAAGCCTTGAAGCGGCGCCCATCCGGGCTTGCTGCTTCTTATCTTTGAAGGACATGCCATATTGCTTATGAACCATTCGTTCCGTCTGTCTGGTGCTTAGGCCTAATTGATTGGCAAGCTGTTGTAGCGTAATGGAGTTGTAATCATATAAAAAGCAGTTCTCTATCATGAGCAGTCTGCTATCATCGAGAGTCTTCAGGGGAAGGGACGCTATAGTGGTGTAATTCCCTCTATAATGCCTTAACAGGCAAATCACAATCATCTCAAGAATGTTGGTCGCCATCTGATGGACTCCGATTTGCCCGCGGGAGAGTTCTTCGGCAAGCATCTCGAATAAGGCAAGCATTGTACCGTCCTCTTGCCCAATCCAGAAGGGGTTGGCTACCAGCAGTTCGGGGAGAGACGGCTCGCTCAAGTGGGGATGTTTTACATTCGGAGAAACAGAATTTCCGGGCAAAATCTCAAAGAAGATGCAATATTCCGCCATGGGGTCTTTCAGATCGGGAATCTGCTCGTGAACGACATCCGGACCGGTTACAAAGAGCATGCCAGGCGAGATAGGGTAACGGTTGCCTTGTGCAATCAGAGTTCCCTGTCCGGTTGGAATGTAATGCAGCTCATAGCTTCCCTGGCTGTGGCTGTGTGCAGGCATAGCCTTATAGAAGTACCCGAACTTGACATACAATACGTTCAATACCATTGTGCCCAGAGTCAGCTTGATATCCAGATCACCGATGTTAATGTCAGGTAAGTTCATTCTTCTGCACGCTCCCCCTTGTCAAAATGCGACATTCATTGATCTTCCTTGTCATCTCTAAGGATAACGAATCTCACCCTCCATTGATATAATTATTACTGAATATCGATGTAATGTGAGTCATTAGCCCAAACCGCTCAGGAGGAGATCCATTGATGATTGTACCGGAACCAGCACGGATGTATACGAAGGGGAATTATGCAAATGCCTATACAGAAGTTTCAACAGTTCATCCCGGAAATGCATGGCGGGAAGGTATGGTTAGCGGAAACGGGGAGAACGGATATATTACTTCAGGCTCGCCGTATACGGACTGCTTTATTTTTCAGAATATGTGGTTTAATTATCCTTCCAGGGACCCGCGTGCGGTTCCGCAAGAATTGACAGGACAACTGGATGCCGCCAGGCAAAATGTGTACAAGCAGAACGATAAATGGAAGATTACAGATGCTGACGGATCTACCCGGATCAGAACCTTTTATTACAGCTACCATCCGGGGCATCAGCTCCGGTTCAATATACCCTCCCACGGCAGCTTAAGCGGGTATCAGCGATGGACGAATTATGAAACTGCGGAGACAGGGGTGCGGTACAGCGATGAGAATGGGGAGTGGGTCCGTACATCCTTTACTTCTCGTGAGGATAATGTCTCTATTACCCGGATTACAGCTTCTTCTACAGGTGCTAAAGTAAATATAACCCTCTCCATTGATGATATATCCGCGATGAGCGGAGCGAACGAAGGTCATAACGAGCTGAACGGACTGCAATATAAAAAGCTGGTGGACGCAAATGCCGGCGTTCTCGCCCAGGTTGTACATTATCCTTTTTATGCGGGAAGTGAACTGGCTTACGGGGGATACGCCGGCTTGACTCAGGTTGTTGTTGTGAACGGCACCAAAAAGAGAATACTGATGCCGGACAACCATGAAGCAGTGAACGTTGGTCAAGAGGCCAACCCGGCAATCCAGATTAAGGACGCTGATGCTGTGTATCTAATTACGCGCTCATGCAGAACACATACTATAGGAAGAATCGAAGAGTTTGGTGCAATGGCTCACTACAATATTGTAGACGAGCTCTTTGAAGGGACCCATGCTGTTGTTCAAAAATATTCAGCGGCGGATGGTCATTTAGATTATGAAGCGGCCCTGGCTGCTCACACTATGAAGCATTCCGCAGAATTTAATGCAGTGAGCTTCCGTATTGAAGGCGATGCACCTCACAAGAATTCGGACAACCAGACCTTAATCGCTGAGCAACAATCAACCCCGGTAAGGGTTAATCATGCGTTTATGGAGCAGGTATACAATCAGGGGCGGTATGCCATGATCTGCTGCAGCGGTGCAAGCGCTCCACGCTTATATGGAATGTGGACCGGAGAGTGGAATCCTGGCTGGCGGGGGATTTATACGCTGGATGCCAATGTGAATCTGCAGGTGGCAGCCATGAATACTGGTCATTTAACTCACGCAGCGCTCGGGTATATTACATTTTTCCTCCGGAATACTCCCGACTTTGAAGCTAATGCGCGGATGGCATACGGGATGCACGATGCAATTCAGGTCTCCGTTAACTCTGACGGGGACCGGGCCATGCATGTCGAATATGACAATGATTATCCGTTTGAGTACTGGAATGCCGGGGCAAGCTGGTGCCTTCTGCCCATCTATGAATATTGGCAATGTTACGGTAATCAGCAGATACCTCTTCATGACAAGATGCGGATTCATGAGCTTCAGCCCATTCTGAGTGTACAAGATGGAGGCATGAGTGATGAGGAGTTCACCCAGCTGCTAGACAAAGGTTATCTGGATCTTGCAGCAGATATCCTGCTTCCCTTGCTTACCAAGCAGGCCAACTTTTGGGAGCAGATCTGTACACCGGAATATTACACGGATATCAACGGGAAGGCCTGTTATCAGCAGGGGAAAGTGCGGCTTGTTCCGGGAGAGAAATACTTGATTATTCCTGCATATTCTCCGGAAAACCATCCTATTGGGTATAACAGCACAATTACGGCGAATGCCACAATGGATATATCAGCTGCACGAGATGGACTCTCTATGGTTATTGCAATGGAAGGGGAAGTCAAACGCGAGGGTTATGAAGCAGCTATAGCTAAGTGGAAGGCGTTACTTGAGCTGCTGCCGAATTATAAATATGACTACGATGGTGCTTTGCGCGAATGGGCTATGAATGAATATACAGAAAATAACAACCATCGTCATTTGAGTCATCTGTATCCGGCATGGCCTGCTTATGAGACACAAACCGATCCTGCGCTGACACGGGCAGCTAAGATAGCGATTGATAATAGAGACCGGTTGAATACAGGCGACGATACAGCAGGGCACGGCTGGATGCATAAGGCACTGGTGCAAGCCAGGTTGAAAAATGGTGACGGAGTACTGTCATCCCTTCTGCCCATGATGAGAGATGCGGCTTATTACAGCTCCTTAATGACAGATCATGATTCTAACAGAAGATGCAACTGTTATTGTACGGATACCTTATTCGGTACCGTGGGAGCTATTAATGAAGCGCTGTTATTCTCGAATACAGGTGAAATAGAGATCCTGCCAGCGTTGCCTTCCGATTGGCTGACGGGTTCTATACATGGGCTTATGGCAAGAACCAGGGCTGAAGTCAAGACATTAACCTGGAATCTTCCTGCCAAATCGGTGCATCTGGTACTGCGTTCCCACAGGAATGAGAACGTCATCCGGTTAAGCGCGGGACTTCCTTGGACAGAGGCCCGGATCAACGGGGATAGGGCGGATGTGTTACAGGATTCACGGGGGAAATATATCCAAATCACACTAAGTGAAGGAACAGAGGTTACAGTGGCGTTTGAAGTGTAAGAGAGACGGGCCGATTCCAAAGGCTGTAGATCCGCCGATTAAGGAACGGCCTGTCCGGTTGCAAACTCAAAGCACGGCTATTGCAGGGAACATGAAAAGCAGCATTCCTCTCTTCCTCTAAACGAGGAGCGGAGACAATGCTGTTTTTTGCTTGTGCTTAAAGGGATTACAGAGTCAGAGCAAGGATTTGTGCCATTAAATTGCTGCGATTTAGTTAAAAAAGGCACATGCAGCTTAGCCAAAATGGGGTTAAGCTAGAGTTATATCTCCGTTTAAGGGTAATAAATTTAATGAGGATTGGAGGACACCAACCATGAAACAGCTCTACATCAAGCAAAAGGTATTCAGCATAGGCGAGAAGTTCACGGTGAAGGATGAGCGGGAGCAGGATGTGTATTACGTGGAGGGCAGCTTCATGCGGATTCCCAAGACCTTCTCGGTTATGAATGCCGGCGGAAGGGAAGTTGCACAGATTACGAAGAAGGTGTTCAGCTTCCTGCCCAAGTTCTTCGTGGAAGTGGATGGCCGTGAGGTATTGACGATCAAGAAGGAGCTGTCGTTCTTCAAGGCGCGCTATTCGATAGATTCGGCGGATATTGAGGTGCACGGGAACTGGTGGGACATGGATTTCCAGGTTTTGCAGCGCGGGGCCGTCGTCGGGGAAGTGAACAAGAAGTGGTTCACCTGGGGAGACAGCTACAGTGTGCAAGTGCTCAATGAGGAGCTGGAGGCTATCATCATCGCGATTGTGGTTGCCATTGATTGTGTGAAGAGTGATGAAGCCTCGGCTTCTAGTCAGTAGTTATTCTTCCAACGATCCGGATAGGTGAATATAAGTGAGATCAGTTCCTTCGGTGAGTCCGATTTCATTAGTAAAGGATTCGTCAGTAAAGGATTCGCCGTGCAAGACTTTCTTAGTACCTGGTGCAGTATAGGTATCACTTGAGAAGAAGGAGCTGTTGGTTACGGTCTGCGTCTCAATGAAGCGCGCTTCAGTCAAAGGGACAATGCTTGTAGCCACAATTAGCGTTACATCACTCCGCACAGCCATATTCCGGTAATCAGCCGGTGGATACCAACTGGCAGTGCAGCCCCCGATCCTCCTATTCCGGTGATGATTCCCACCCCGGTCCCTTATAAGGTAGCCGGGCTGGGCCACCTGATAAGGGAGAACAAGCTGAACTGATGCGGAAGCGAGTAAGGCAGCAGCAGCCGCACCAGGACAATGGCCCAGAGGATGACAAAGGTGTACTTCGGCAAGGTGTTGCGTCCTATTGCGCGAACTGCGGCAACCGCAACAATCAGCAGCGAAGCAGAAGCGCTCATAGCTCCGATGCCCATCTAACTCTCCTCCTGTTCCAAATGATCCACCAGCTGCTTTAAACGGCTGATTTCCTCTGCGGATAACATCTTACGGTCCAGCAAAGAGGCGACAAGCTTGTCAGCAGCACCGCCATACATTTTATCAATCAGCTCCAACGTTTCCTGCGCCTGCGCCTGCTCTCGGGTAATTAGCGGCTTGCAGACGAACTGGGGATCTACGCGCTGAATGGCCTCTTTCTCAATGCATTTCTTGATGACGGTGTATGTGGTAGTCTTGCTCCAGCCAGTCTCCTGCTTCAGGATTTCTGCGATCCGCTTCGCTGTTGTTTCCCCGAATTCCCATAATATCTGCATGACCTTCAGTTCAGAATCGAACAGCTTCACAGCCATTTCTGCACACTCCTCTTCCCTTTATGAATATTTTACGCTCATAGTGGCATGAACCACCCGATGCCTTCTTGGCAAGCTTCTCAGTATATATAACAGGAAAATAATCAGAACATCGCCTTTCCCTCCCTCAACCAGCAGCAGCCAGCCTAAGGCAACTAATCCTGCCACAGCGAGCAGCCCCCATGACACGTGAAATCTGCACAGATATTTATAGATCCATAGGGTGAACAGCCCTAAGCACAAGATGAACAGGATGTTAAGAGGTTCTCCCCAAGGGTCAGGCTCCATCCCATATATCCGGGGTACAGTCACACCGAACAGCAGCATATAAGGGAGCTGAGATATCAGCGCAAAGCCCAGTAATCTTGCTATGTATCTATGCACATTACGGGTATGTATGAATCCCAGCACGATACAGTACATAAAGATCGGGGCAGCTAGCCTGCCAATCAGGCTTGAGCCGAATGAGAGAATGGTGTACAAGACCGACCAGACCTCTGATTGCCCGGGAAATGTACGGTTTAACACATAGTGCCTCCAGGGTACGGCGCGCCTTCGGTTCTATTGCAATAGAATATTTGTATTTATTCTATCCCAGTAGAATGGTGTTGTCAATATTGTGCAACTAATCTGCCTTGTAAGCATCTATATCAGTAGCTTCCAGTTCTAACCATTCTGCAATACTCAACAGGAGGACATTCCTTATGCAATTACATCATTATTTTCTTCAAAAGCACCCGCTCACGGCGGTTCTGGCCGCAGGCCTGATCGCACTGGCTGCTTGTTTCGGACTTGGCGGGGCCACGGCCCATGCCGACCGCTGGGAGATCTTTGACCAGGGTGAGCATTTATTTTTGCCGGAGGGGCCGGTAGAGGTGGATGGGGCGGTCATGGTGCCTCTTCGTTCCATCGCGGAGCGGTTTGGTTATACGTTCGTGTCGGTGAACAACAAGGAGATTGTGCTGACTCCTCAAGAGGGGCTTAGAACAATCATCCGGCTGGGCACCAAGACGGCCTTGCTCGAATATGAAGGCGGTGCCAAAATACAGCTCATGGCACAGATTCCGCGCAATTTTAACGGAGCATGGTTTATTGATCTGGCATTAGCTGGAGCGATGGGCGGCCAAGGCCACTCTACCGTTCCCGGCACTAACTTCATTCAGCTTCGTCCCGTATCTGGGGATGCGAAGGAGCAACTGGAACGCCAGTATTGGTTCAGCTTCAAGGATAAGGGCCAGACCGTATTCGTGAACAACCAGGGGCAGGAGAAGTTGCAGACGCTATATACTTCCCCGCTGGACTTCGGTTATGATGACCTGCTTCCAGTGAAGAAATCCGGTTATACAGCCGGATACATGAACCGTGCAGGGGAGCTTGTCATTGATGCTCCGCACTATCAGCTTGGACTGTTCAGTGAAGGACTGGCCTGGTTCAAGGATCTGGTCAACACTGAGAACGGTGGAGTCACTGTACGAATGGGATACATGAACCGTGCGGGTAAGGTTATTATTCCGGGGATCTACAATCGGGCGGAGGATTTCTCGGACGGGCTGGCGAAGGTGACTAGAGCAGGCAAAACCTATTATATTAACCACAACGGCCAGATGGTGATCCCGCCGATCCCCGGGCTGCAGAACAGTGAGTCCTTCTCGGATGGACTGGCGGTTGTAACCGTACGAACCACGGCAGGCGGCAAAAGAGTCCTCCGGACAGGCTTCATTGACACCGCAGGCAAGTGGGTGATCAAGCCCATCTATGAGTCGGCAACCCCGTTCTCGGAGGGAATTGCTACCGCAACTTTGAACGGTAAAAGCGGTCTCATTGATACCGCAGGCAAGTGGATTGTGAAGCCCCAGTATAGCAGCGGCAGTACTTTTCTCGGACAGTTCCGGGACGGGCACATTCTGCTTACGCTGAGGGGCGAGCATGATTATACGCATCGTCTTGTCGATACCAAGGGGAAGATCATCACCGTTCCGGGAACCGGCCAGCTTGCAGGATTCGGTGATGGTATTGTCTCGTATAATGATACGGGCGGATATGGCTTCAAGACTGTCGCAGGACAGGTGATTGTAAAACCCATGTACTCATATATGTGGAATTTTAAAGCTGGGGCGGGCAAAGGGTTCATTGATTATAATGATGTCTACGAAGCTCATCTGATCAATAAAGCTGGTAAAGTGGTGTGGAGCACCGGCATGTTAGAATAGATCAATTATGATCCCGCATAGATCATTGTTTTGGGGCAGGGGGTCTATTAGAATTTGGGGGTAAGCAATTATGTGGATGTGAAGGAGACGGTAATATGCTTAGATTGGTCAATGTGGAGAATGGTACGGTCAAAGGCTTGCCCGCAGCCGATCCCCGGATTACGAGCTTCAAGGGAATACCGTTCGCAGCTCCGCCTGTAGGCGAGAACCGCTGGCGGGCACCGCAGCCTGCCGAAGACTGGGAAGGCGTGCTGCAGGCCCACGAGTTCGCACCGGTCTCCATGCAGGTCAGACAGGAATTGGATGATAACAATATCTATACCCGTGAATGGGCAGTGGAGCCTGATATTGCGATGAGCGAGGATTGCCTGTACCTGAACGTATGGACCCCGGCCAAGCAGGCGGACGAGAAGCTCCCCGTCTATGTATGGTATTTCGGCGGCGGGCTGCAGGTAGGCCATCCGGCAGAGATGGAATTTGACGGCGAACGGATTGCCCGCAGAGGGATTGTGGTGGTGACGATTAACTACCGGCTGAATATCTTCGGCTTCCTCTGCCATCCTGAGATTACGGCGGAATCGCCGGAGGCGCCCGCTAACTTCGGCAACCTTGACCAACAGGCGGCAACCCGCTGGGTGAAGCGCAATATTGCAGCCTTTGGCGGCGACCCGGACAACATTACCATCGGCGGACAGTCAGCAGGCGGCGGCAGTGTCATGAGCCAGCTTACCTCTCCGCAGAACGAAGGATTGTTTCAGCGTGCGATTGTTGAAAGCGGTATCTTCACGGACCTGTATCCAGGTACCCTGCTGCCGCCGCTCCGGGGAACGCTGCAGGACGGGGAGCAGGACGGAATTGAGTTCTTCAAATACTTAGGTGTATCCTCACTGGCAGAAGCGCGGAAGCTGGATGCAGTCTATCTGCGGGACAAGGCAGTAGCACTTGGCGGCTTCTGGGGGACTGTTGCCGACCAGAAGTTCCAAGTGGGGAATCCGTTCGATCTGTTCGTGCAGAATAGACGCCTGAAGGTGCCGGTTATGCTCGGCCATACCTCCTCCGAATTCTTCAGCACTCCGAATGTGCAGTCCTACGAGGAGCTCAAGCAGCTTGCGGCAGACATGTTCGGGGAAGATGCGGAGACCTTCCTGAAGCTTAGCGGCGCACGGCCGGATGCCGTTCAGGAAGCGGCGGAGCGGGCAGCGGTAAGCGGGATCGAACACGCAATTCGTATTGCCGCGCAGGCGAACGCGGATACCGGAGGCGAAACGCCGCTCTATTACTATAACTTCGATGCGGAGATTCCGGGATGGGATAACCCGGGCACCTTCCACTCGGTAGATCTGTGGTTCTTCTTCGAGACGCTGGCCAAGTGCTGGCGGCCGTTTGTCGGCAAGCATTATGATCTGGCCCGCCAGATGTGCAATTATACCGCACACTTCATCCGTACCGGTGACCCGAACGGCCAGGATTCTACAGGCGAAGAATTGCCGCGCTGGGAGCCGTACACCCCGGAAGCACCTTACGGGATGCTGTTCGCAGACAAGGCGGAGTTCTCTAGAGAACAACCAGGCGCTATCATGAATTTTCTGGTGCAGCAGTATTTCAAGAAGGCTGGCAGCCCGGTCTGAGATGGACGTGATTCAAGCTGGCTGCTAACGGGCAGCGGCCGGAAGCCCGATAAGCTCTGGATTCACGGCGGCGAAGCCCCGGCCCTGGCCTGTCTCTGGTAATTTCGCGGTGTACACCCGGTCACCTGCTTGAATTGCCGGCAGAAATGCTCCACATTCGGATAGCCGCACCGTGCGGCGATATCGGCGATGCTCTCGGCGCTGTGGACGAGGTATTCCTTGGCCATGCGGACGCGGCTGTTAATGACATCTTCCATGCAGGAGAGTCCGAAGTTTTTTTTGTAGATACTCTGGAGATAGCCTGGACTGATCTCAAGCACACCGGCCATTCTGGCCACGGTCCAGTACTCTCCGGGGTTCGTCTGAATGAGCGTGCGCAGCTTCAGCAGCTTATAGTATTGCGGGGTAATATTGTCCTGGAAATAGGATTCCCACAGCTTGTTGAACAGCGCGCGCAGGAGCAGATCGATGGAGGAGGCTTTGCAGTCCCCGCCCATATGGTGCTCGCTGGCGAGAAGTTCAAGCAGTTTTTGGCAATAGTCAGGGTCGCTAAGCGCAAAGGGGATACCTAGGGGAAGCGGAGATTCCGTAACATAAGGCTCATTGGATTCAAAGCGGATCCAGTCATTAATGAACTGGCTGGCGCATGCCTGATAATACACTTTCTGCTGCGGCTGGTAGAGAACTACGCTGTGGGCAGGGTATTGCTGGAGTCCGCCATGCACCCAGAATAGCGCCGGAGTCTTGGTAATGACCAGGAGCCAGTGCGCACCAGCGGGAACATCTACAACGAAGTTAGAGGCGTGTATCGTATTGCACTCGACATAGTGAATAAGGGCCATTTCCGTACTCCTCCTAATGAATCTCGCGGAATTCACCTGGCGTAATTCCTTCGGATTCCATGAATTTCTTGTTGAAGTAGCTGATGCCCGGATACCCGGAGAGAATGGCAACCTCTTTGATGGACATAGAGGGATGGGCCAGCAATAATTGCTTGCTTTTTTGAATCCGGCATTTGGTGATATAAGTGACAGGGGTCATTTTCGTTGCCTTTTTAAACAGGCTGCAGAAATAATTCGGTGTCAGCCCTGCTTGACCCGCCCACCATTCCAGCTCAAATGGAAGGTGGGCTTTTTGTTGCATTTTGGGCAACAGAGCCGTTATTTTATCCAGATGATTGGTGCTGCGGTAGGATGAGAATGGAAGCGAATTGCTCACAAATTCAATAATTACGCTATAGGTTAAGGTTGAGATCCGGGAGGGGCGGAGGAAATTATAATGTTCAACCTCATGAAATAAATCTTCAAATGCCGAATGCAGGAGGGAAGCGTTCTTCAGCGTCCAGATCGAAGAACTGGTATACCGGTTATCCAGAAAGTAAGCCGGGAGTGCATTGCCGTTAAACTGAATCCAGAAAATATTCCACGGGTCTGACTCTGAGCAATAATATCGCATACGGTCGTTCGGGAAATGGAGAAAGGCATCTCCAGCGCCTAATGTGAAGGTTCTATCCCCGATTTCAATATCCCCGCTTCCACTGGCGATATAATGCAAACTGAAATCTCTGACCCCATTCGGCCGGTTCACATTATGATCGTCCGGCCGGATGAAATTTCCGATAGAATGCGGAAAGCAGAAAAAACGGAATTCCGTAAAATTGGGTAAATAATAAGTTTTCATGCAGCCGCCACCCCACCCTTCTTTTACCAGACAAAATCTTAATATAGTTTCATTAATAGTATAATATTATTATTTCGTCAAGGATTATTGATCATTATAATGAAAACAATAATATATTTTTGTTTCAGAAAACGGTGCCCGATATATAAAAGTGACAACGCTTTCTAGAAAATGTTAGCTTACGCTGCCATCCTCAGGGAGATAAACTACAGGTAAAGGAGGAACGAATGATGCAACTCGAAACAAACTTAACCGGCGCAGAGGTTCACCGGGGCCAGATATGGAAGCGGTTTAAAAAACAAAGAGTGCTCCATTTATTTGTCGGGCTCGGCATGATTTTTCTGGTGATTTTTTCCTACACTCCAATGTTCGGTATTCTGATGGCGTTTAAGGACTACAGCATTTCCGACGGGATCAAGGGGATTTTTACAAGTGATTGGGTAGGGTTCCGGTATTTCGATGAATTTGTCCATGATTATCAGTTCGGTAAGATCGTCAGGAATACACTTGTGCTCAGCTTCCTAAAGGTGATCTTTGCCTTTCCTGCTCCTATCGTGCTGGCCATTCTGCTCAACGAAGTGAAAAGCATGCCGTTCAAGCGGTTCGTGCAGACGATCAGCTATTTGCCTCATTTTATCTCATGGGTAGTAGTGGTCGGAGTCTCCTATGCGTTCCTGTCCGCAGATATGGGGCTTGTGAACAAAGCGCTGCTGCAAGCCGGGTTCATCGACCAGCCGCTTAATATTCTGACGAGTCCGAATTATTTCTGGGGCCTCGCTGTAGGGAGTGCCGTGTGGAAAGAGATGGGCTGGTGGACGATTATTTTTCTGGCCGCGATTACAGGCATCAATCCTTCACTTTACGAAGCCGCTGAGATTGACGGGGCTGGCAGGCTGGCCCGCATCCGCCATATCACACTTCCGGGAATGAAGGGGACCATCGTCGTCGTGCTGGTTCTGACCATCGGCAGCATTCTTGGAGGCGGCTTGGTCGGCTCTAACTTTGAGCAGGCGTATCTGCTGGGGAACAGTATTAATAATCCGACCTCGGAAATCGTGCAGACTTATGCGTTCAAGGTGGGGTTAAGCGACGGCCGGTTCTCTTATGCAAGTGCGATTGATTTAATCCAGTCTGTTATCTCGGTCATTCTAATCTTCTCCAGTAACTTCATTGCGAAGCGCGTCTCTGGCTCAAGTCTATTCTAGAGAAAGGAGCGTTAACTGTGCTCAAGAGTCAAAAACAAAAAGATCTGGTCATGGACAGCATCGTTTATTTGCTTCTTTCCATTATTGCCCTGACCATGCTATATCCCTTTTATTATGTACTGATTGCTTCGTTTAACAAGGGATCTGACACATTATTGGGTGGAATGTATTTATGGCCCCGGAGTGTAACCTTTGAGAACTACAGGATTTTCCTGGAAGACCCCAAATGGATGAAGGCGTTCCTGGTTACTGTGGCCCGCACGGTCTCCGGCACCGCGCTCGGTCTTCTGCTCACCAGTCTCGTAGCCTACGCGCTGTCTCACCGGGATCTGCTGTTCAGTAAATTTTATTTCACTTTGATTATCTTCGCGATGTACTTCTCCGGCGGCCTGATTCCGTATTACGTGGTGCTGCGTTCATTGGGGCTGCTGAATTCGTTTGGCGTGTACATTGTTCCTTCTATGCTGAATACGTTTTTCTTGCTCATCGCCATCTCGTTCTTCCGGGAGATTCCCGGTGAATTGAAGGAATCCGCTCACATGGACGGCGCCGGCGAATTCGTGATCTACTTCCGCATCATCCTGCCGGTCTCGATGCCGCTGCTTGCCACAATGGCACTGTTCATGGGGGTGGGCCAGTGGAATTCCTGGCTGGACTCCGCGTATTTCGTCCAATCCGAGAATCTGAGGACGCTTACGTTCCGCATGATGGAGATCATCAACCAGAGCAATGCCCCGATGGATTCGGTGGCTGTAGCCAACCGGCCTGGCGGCGGAGTTACCAGCTTTTCCTTGCAGGTCACCTCGATGGTCGTCTCCATCTTGCCGATCATCTGCGTGTATCCGTTCCTGCAGAAGTATTTTGTACACGGGATTATGTTAGGTTCTGTCAAAGGTTAATCAGGATGCTGAAAACAAAACAGGGAGAGATAAACATTGCTTAGAGAGAATCTGGACCGGAATTGGGAGTTTGAACACGGGAAGCCGTTTCACATTCAAAGCAAGGAAAACATGCAGACGAGGATCGTTCATCTGCCGCATGACTTCACGATTGAAACGGATACGTGGGCGGAGGCTCCCGGCGGGAGAGCAACCGGATATTACGGCGGCGGGATCGGTACTTACACCAAGATGCTGGATATCCCGGCCGAGGCTGAGGGAAAAAGAGTGCTGGTCGAATTCGACGGCGCGTATATGAACACCACTGTGGTACTCAACGGGCATACCGTAGCCCAGCATCATTACGGATATACGCCATTCCATGCTGACCTCACGCCTTATATGAGGCCCGGTAAGCCGAACCGGCTCGCGGTGACGGTGAATAATGCCGCACAGCCCAACTCCCGCTGGTACACGGGGTCAGGCCTATACCGCCATGTCGATCTGTTAACCAGTCCGAAGCTGCATATCGTACCATGGGGAATCTATGCCCGCACCTCGCATATCGTGGGCGGCACAGCGTTCATTATTGTGGAGACAACGGTAGCGAATCATGCGGATACCCCCGACAGTGTGTGGGTAGACCTCAAACTGGAGAAGGAAGCCGGAGGAGCTGAGGCGGGAAGCGGAAGGGTGCAAGTCTATGTACCTGCGGCCGGGAAAGCCGTGGGCCGGGTGACAGTCGCGGTTGAGCATGCCGAATGTTGGGATATTGATTCCCCGTCTCTGTACCGCATTACTGCATCTCTGAATGGAAGCGATAAACATTATGACAGTGACAGCACTCTGTTTGGCATCCGGACGCTCACTGTTGATGTGAAGAACGGTCTGATGCTGAACGGGCGCACGGTCAAACTGAAAGGCGGCTGTGTGCACCATGATCACGGGATTCTTGGCGCCGCTTCCTACAGCGACAGCGAGTACCGCAAAATGAAGCTGCACAAGGATAACGGATACAATGCCATCCGCTGCGCCCACAATCCCCCGTCAAGGGATATGCTGGATGCCTGCGACCGGCTGGGCCTGCTTGTGATGAATGAAGCCTTCGATATGTGGACGATGGACAAAAATCCGCATGATTACAGTTTATATTTTGAGCGCAACTGGAAGTCTGACATCGAAGCATTTATTCGGCGTGACCGCAATCATCCCAGCATCATCATGTGGTCAACAGGCAATGAAGTTAATGAGCGCGGAGGATTGTCCGGCGGATATGAGTGGGCTGCCCGGCTCACGGCATGGGTCAGGGAACTGGACCCGACCCGTCCGGTTACCAACGCGGTATGCACATTCTTCAGCGGGCTGGGGGATGAGGATCAGCAGCGGTTCTATGATGATCTCAAGAATCCGCCCAAGGAGTCGGCAGGGTTCGTCAACTTCGACACGGAGTTCGGCAAGCAGGTGTGGGATGGCTATACGGAAGCCTTCTGCGCTCCGCTCGATATTGTGGGCTATAACTATCTGATTCATCAATTCGATGCCGCTGCCCATAAATATCCTGACCGGGTGATCTGCTCGACCGAGAGCATAGCCAGAGATATGGATCAATATTGGGAAGGTGTAGAACGCCATCCTTATATTATCGGCGATTTCAACTGGACCAGCTTCGATTACATCGGGGAAGCAGGCCTTGGCAAAACGATCTATACGGAACCGGACGAGGCGGATGAACGGCGTAAAACCTTACATGAGTCTCCCTACCCTTGGCGTCTGTCCTATGATGCGGATTTCGATCTGTGCGGCTTCGCGCGCCCCCAGCTTGCTTACCGGCGGATTGTCTGGGGTTCTGACGAAACCTTCATTGCTTCACACCGTCCTGAAAACTACGGCAAAACCGAGCTGATTAGCGGATGGGGCTGGACGGAATGCGAGCATGCCTGGAGCTGGATCGGGTATGAAGGCGAACCTGTTACTGTCGAAGTCTACTCGGCAGCTGAGGAAGTCGAGCTCATTCTGAACGGTGTAAGCTTGGGCAGGCAACCCGCAGGCAAGGTTAACCGCTTCAAGGCGCGATTTGTTCTTACCTATATGCCGGGTATCTTGGAGGCAGTGAGTTATACCAAGGACGGCAAAGTTTCAAGCGATGTGCTCCACTCGGCCGGAGAGCCGGCGGGAATCCGGATTATTGCAGAGAAGAAGGAGCTTGCTGCAGATGGGCAGTCGCTCTGTTACGCGGTTGTTGAGATTATCGACGCCGCCGGCCATTGCGTGCCGGAAGCCTCGCTGCCGGCGGTTGCCCGGGTAGAAGGCGCAGCGTCTCTGGCTGGCTTCGGTACCGGCAGACCCCAGACGACCGAGAATTATACTACCGGCTGGTTCACTTCCTTCAAAGGCAGACTGCTGGCCGTTGTCCGTGCAGGGGGTGAGCCGGGAATCTCCACGCTGACAGTCAGCGTTGACGGGCTGGAGCCGGTTAGCCTGGATATTCCTGTGAACTAATACTATGGAGGGATTACATTGACAAAGACAACAAGCCGCAAGACGCTTGCGGCAACCATGGCAGTTACCTTGACGCTGGGACTATTGTCCGCCTGCGGCGGAGGCAACAACAGCGGTACCAAGCAGGAGGGAGTGGCCGCAACACCCGGAGCTGGAGCTGTAAAGGAATTATCCTTGTTCATTGATTTTCCCTGGTGGGCAACCAAGGACTGGAAAGGGCCGATTGCGGAGAAAATCACCGAGAAGACGGGCGTTAAGCTGAATGTAACCGTAGCTACAGACGACAAGCAGCTCCCGCTGATGATTGCTTCAGGCGATCTGCCGGATCTGGTGCTCACCTCCAGCAACGTAGGCCGGATGTCCGATGCCAAGCTGTCGTATTCGTGGAATGAGCTGATCGAGAAGTATGCGCCGGACTTCAAGCTGGATGCCACCCGAATTGCCATCAATACGATGGATGACGGCAACTTCTATACGGTCCGCAATGCCTTCGCCACCCAGGAAGAGATGTCCAAGAATAAATTTGCGCTCGGCGGGGACGGCAATCCGGGGATTGCGGTGCGTGAAGACATCCTGAAGGAGCTGGGGAATCCCCCAATCAAGACACTGGATGACTTCGTGAAGGTGCTCGGTATGGTCAAGGAGAAGTATCCTGACATGGTGCCGCTGGTGCTGGACAAGAACTGGATCGAGCAGTATTTTCTCCAGCAATTCGGTGCCGAGGCCCTGTTTGACAACTGGGTTGAACAAGATGGGAAAGTGGATTATTTCATCAGACAGCCGCAAATGCTGGAGTTCTTCAAATTCATGAACAGCTTGTACCGGGGTGGCTACATTCTGGCTGAGAACTTTGCGTTTGCCAATGATCAGATCGACGAGCAATATGCGACAAGCGGCAAAGCGTTCGCCCATGGCCACACCGTAGGCACTGCGGATACGGACAACAGCGCGGTTAAGAAAAACAACGGTACGTTTACCTTCAAAATGCTGCCGAGCGCATTGACCAAAGAAGCCAAGAAGGTAAGCACAGGACTGGGCTTCGCCGGCACCTTCATCACCAAGAAGAATAAGAACCCAGAGGCCTCGATCAAGCTTCTGCAATATCTGGCCAGCGACGAAGGGAAGAAGCTGACGATGTTCGGGGTAGAGGGCGAGCATTGGACGTGGAATGAAGAGGGACACCCGGATCTGAAGTATGATTCGTCTGATCAGGACTTCATGAATGCGAACGGCATCGGCTGGTGGGTGCTGTACAATGACGGTGTCATGGAGGGCATGCGAGGATATGTGCCGGGCAAGCAGAAGACACAGGCGCTGATGGAGACAAAGGCGATTACAACCTACAAGCCGGCGCTCGGCCTGATTCAGACGCAGCCGGATTCTGCGGAGAAGACGCTCAAGACCAAAATCGACGAGATGATTAAGAATGAGAAGGTCAAGATCTATCTGGCAGGCTCTGAAGCGGAGGCAGTAGCCAATTACGAGAATCTGGTGAAAACGGCCGAGAGTCTGGGTTTGCAGCAACTGGTAGACTGGGCCAACGATACGTATCAGAAGAAAAAGGAGCTATTTAAGTAAATCAGGGACAACCGGTAGAGGCGATGAGCCTCTACCTTATTTTTCGTCAGACGATACTCGTTACAACAGGAGGAATGGCAAACATGAGAGTACTGATTGTAGATGATGAACCGCTGATTCTGAACGGGCTGGTGAAGATTATCGGGGAGGCGGCGCCGCTCGGGACGGAGGTTTTCAGGGCGGACAATGCGTTTGAGGCCTTGGAGCTCATGATAGACTGTATGCCGGATGTGACCATTACAGATCTTCATATGCCGGAGAAAAATGGCTTCGAGCTCATCGAGGCGGCCAGGGAGAGCGGACTCTGCGACCGTTTCATTATTCTGACGGGCTACGATGAATTTGAATATGTCCGCAGAGCGCTCCGCACGGGGGTGGTGGATTATCTGCTGAAGCCGCTGGGTAAGGATGAGATTGCCGCTCTGCTGGAGCGGATTGAACAGGTGCTTCCCTCTGAAGCCGATCCGGAGTATTCGAACCATGCGAAGCGCATTCTGGCCTATACCAAAACCCATTATATGAACGATCTGTCGCTCAACCATCTGGCGGAATTGATGAATCTTCATCCGAAATATATCAGCAGTCTGTTTAAAAGAGTGACCGGCGATACGTTTGTCAATTATCTGAACGGATTTCGGATCAAGGAGGCTCAGAGGCTGCTCAGGTCCCATGGCCGGTTATCCGCGAACGCCATCGGCAAGAAGGTCGGGTTCGAGGATAAGCATTATTTCACTAAAGTCTTCAAGAAGTATACAGGAATGACGCCGGGCGCTTACCGTGATGAGAGCAAACCGGAGTATCCGGCGAGTAGTGAAGAAGCAACCGGAGCTGGAGGGCTGGAGCTGTAAGATAAGCGCAGTTAAACCGCTGCATCCGGGATTATGTCAATAGCGGATAAGTGAAGTAAAAATGTGAGCGTTGTCAATAAACAGGCGTCTCCTCCATAATGAAAGCGTAACCAAAATAAAGAACACAATAATTGAACTGGGGGTTGACTATGAACACAGGTACAAGAAAAGGTCAGAGCTTACTGAAGAGTACTTCCATCCTGTTGTTGTCTGCACTGCTGTTATCCGCATGCTCGGGTAAGCTGGAATCCGGTAACGGCGGGAAGGAAACGCCGGCCGGTAATGATCCGAAGCCAAGTGCAGCTGTAGATGAGAGTCCGCTCGGCAAATACGATCCTCCGATTGAGTTGTCGTTCGTCAGAGATCTTAGCGATGTGGTAGAGAATAACGTGCTTGGCGTATTGAAGGACGAGACGATTGATAACAACCGCTGGACCAAGTTGTATGAGGATCAGCTCGGCATCAAGATCAAATATAACTGGATTGTGAAGGGCAGCCAGACCTCGGATCAATACTTGCAGAAAATCAATGTCACCCTGGCCTCCGGGGATCTGCCGGATGTAACGCCGGTCAACGCCACCCAGCTTAAGCAATTGGCCGATTCGGACCAGCTTGAGGATATGACGGCGTTATATGAAAAGTATGCTTCCCCGTTCACCAAGAAGGTGCTGTCGGGAGAAGGAACGAGTGTGTTCGATGCCGCGACCTATGGCGGCAAGCTGATGGCTATTCCGAGCCTGGAATCCTCTATTGAACGGTCGATGTATATCTGGATTCGGACCGACTGGCTGGAGAAGCTTGGTATGCAGCCGCCGAAGACGATGGCGGATGTCCTGGCGATCTCTGAAGCGTTCGTCGATAAGGACCCCGACGGGAACGGGAAGAAGGATACCTACGGCCTCGGTATCACCAAGGATCTGTGGGGCGGAGCCATGGGACTGGAAGGCTTCATGGCCGGATACAATGCGTACCCGAACATCTGGGTGGATGACGGCAGCGGCAAGCTGGTCTACGGCAGCATTCAGCCGGAAGTGAAGAAAGCGCTTCAGGTGCTGCAGGATATGGCCAAGAAGGGGCAGCTGGATCAGGAGTTCGGCGTGAAGGACGGGGGCAAGGTGTCCGAGCTGATCTCAGCCGGCAAGATCGGGATGGAGTATGGCGAGCAATGGAATTCCATCTGGCCGCTGCAGCTCAACCGTGACAACGATCCCAAAGCCCAGTGGCAGGCCTTCCCGATTGTCTCGGAATCGGGAGACACGCCGAAGGTACCTCTGAAGTTCAGCACGACCCGCTTCTTCGCGGTCAAGAAGGGTGCCGCACACCCGGAAGCGGTCATTAAATTGTTCAATCTGCATGTGGAGAAGAACTGGGGCGAGACGGCCGAATTCGATAAGTACTATGCACCGCCGGAAGCAGAGAGTGTCTGGCAGTTGTCTCCGGTTACACCGTATCCGGTAACGAAGAACGTAGACGCGTTCCGGGAGATTGATGCTGCCCGCAAGGCCGGTGATTTCTCCACCCTGAAAGGTGAAGCCAAGACAATCCAGGAGAAGCTTGAGTCCTATGCTTCAGGTTCAACAGAAGGCTTCTCCCTATGGGGCTGGGAGCGGATCTATGGAGAGCAGGGTTCCATGGGCATAGCCGACCAATATATCAAGAATGACCAGTTCCTGCAGGAGAAGTTCGTCGGCGCTCCGACTCCGACCATGGTTGAGCGCAAGACAACGCTTGAGAAGCAGCAGAATGAAATGTTTGTCAAAATCATTCTGGGTGATCCTATCGATAAGTTCGACCAGTTCGTGAAGGACTGGAAGAAGCTGGGCGGCGATCAAATTACGCAAGAGGTCAACGATTGGTACGCAGCGACTAAGAAATAAGGCGCTGCTCTGGAGGAAGAAAACAACCTTTTCTTCCTCCATTCCATTCTTGCCCTGCAGATGTGGAGGATAACGATGAGAGCAAAACTGCGAAAAGAACTGCCGCTTCATTTGATGCTTTTGCCGGGACTGGTGATGATCATTCTGTTCTCTTACGTCCCCATGGCCGGTGTCATGATCGCGTTCCAGAAATTCATCCCTGCCAAGGGCTTGTTCGGGGATCAGAAGTGGGTGGGCCTGGATAACTTCGAATATGTGATGAACCTGCCAAGCTTCACACAGGTGCTGTGGAATACGCTGTTTATTTCGAGTCTCAAGCTGATTCTGGGCCTGATTATTCCGCTGGTGTTCTCGATTCTGCTGAACGAGCTGGCCAGTAATGTGATTAAACGGTCCGTGCAGACAGCGATTTATCTGCCGTATTTCTTGTCCTGGGTCGTGCTTGGCGGCATCTTGATTGATATTCTGTCTCCATCGGGCGGGATTGTGAATGAATTCCTCGGATGGTTCGGCATCTCCAAGATCTTCTTCCTCGGCGACAACGACTGGTTCCCCTTCACGCTGATTGCCTCGGATGTATGGAAGAACTTTGGCTACGGCACGATTGTATATCTGGCGGCTATAACGGGCATTGATCCCGGGTTATATGAAGCAGCTACCATTGACGGCGCCAACCGCTGGCACAAGACCTGGCATATTACCATTCCGGGCATACGTATGGTCATTGTCCTGCTATCGGTACTCAGTCTGGGTCAACTGCTGAATGCGGGCTTCGATCAGGTCTTCAATCTGTACAGTCCGCAGGTCTATGAGAGCGGGGATATCCTGGATACCTTCGTCTACCGGATCGGTCTATTGGATGCCCAATACGGCGTAGCGACTGCCGTCGGCTTCTTTAAATCAATCATATCGCTCACCTTGATTTCCAGTTCGTATTTCCTGGCTTACCGTTTTGCCAAATACCGGATCTTCTAGAGGAGGGAGTACCCTTGGAGCAACAGCTAACGCCCAAACCGGAGGAATGGACTCCCATTCGCCCCAAAAAACGCTTTGACGGGATTGCGGTATTGAACGCAACCGTTCTGATTCTGGTCTCACTGCTCTGTATCCTGCCGCTCATTCATATTATAGCGGTGTCCTTCAGCTCAAGCGCCTCGGCTTCCGCAGGGTATGTCAGACTCTGGCCGGTAGACTTCACGTTCGCCTCGTATATGTATACGATGAGCCGGACTGAATTCTGGCAGTCGATGCTTGTCTCCCTGACGCGGATCGGCATCGGCACGCCGCTGAATCTTCTGTTAACGATCCTTGTCGCTTACCCGCTATCCAAGGAATCGCATGCTCTGCGGTTCCGCAGCGTCTATGCCTGGGCCTTCTTCGTCACGATGCTGTTCAACGGCGGGCTGATTCCCTGGTATACCACGCTCAAGGAGTATGGCCTGCTGGATTCCATCTGGGCACTGGTACTGCCCGGCGCAGTTCCTGTGTTCAGCGTAGTGCTGCTGCTTAACTTCTTCCGGGAGATTCCGAAGGAGCTGGAAGAGGCGGCGCTGATTGACGGGGCCGGCCATTTCCGGACAGTCTGGTCCATCTTCGTGCCGATCTCAAAGCCGGCGCTGGCTACACTGGCCTTATTCTCGATGGTGGAGCACTGGAACAGCTGGTTCGACGGCCTGCTGCTCATGGGGAATCCGGCCAACTATCCGCTGCAAAGCTATATTCAGACGATTGTAATCCAGCAGAACCTGTCGAATATGTCGCGTGATGCCATGCTTGATCTGGCGCTGATCTCAGACCGGACGCTGAAGTCCTCCCAGATCTTCCTCGGCTCCCTGCCGATTATTCTGGCTTATCCGTTCCTGCAGAAATATTTCGTGAAGGGAATTGTACTCGGCAGTGTCAAAGGTTAACCTCCCGGACGTTATGCATAAGTCTGCAGCTCCCCCCGGATTCAGGATATAATGGTGAAAATGATTGCTGGGGGTCTGGGATTGTTGTTCAAAAAGGATTACTCACTGCGCAATACGATATTTCTGCGGCTGATTGTGACCTTTCTGCTCATTATGCTGCCTATTCTTGTCTTCGCCGCTTATCTGTATCAATGGATTATGCAAACGGCCAGCAGCGATATTCGAAGCTCGGCCAGCGCCCAGACCGTCTTTTACTTAAATGATATGGAGAATGAGATCGAGCGGATGAAGCTGCTGCAGTACAGTCTGCTGGAGGATGAGGATCTAAACAAGCTAGCCCTGACCTGGGAGGCGCTGCCGACCATTGACCGCACGGAGAATCTGAATTCGCTGATGAAACGCCTGTTCATCGTGCAAAACAGCAGTACGTATATTAAGGACGTCAGGGTTCATATCATGACTATAGGCCGGACTATCTCATCGGTCGGCGGTGTGCGTGAGATTGAACTGAAGCGCTTCCGCGAAATCCGCTCGGTCTTCGGGGACCGCCGTTCCCAGGTGATTGAGTGGGATGGCGGCCTGTATCTTAGTGCGATGAAGCAGCGGGGCATCAAGGGGGCGGAGCCGGTTCTGACGGTCGAGATTGAGCTGGACACCCAGGAGCTGCGGGCGGCGCTGGGCCAATTCAATACGTATCCCGGCAGTGGAACGCTATTGCTCTCCGATAGTGCGAGATTCGCGCTCTACAGTATGACCGGCGAGCTGGCGCGGGCGGAACCGTCCCAATATGTCCGGGATATCCGCACGGTGGCCTCCGGGGAGAGGCTGAGGATTGCCGGCGCGCCTTACTATATCGTCCAGACCGGCTCGCAGGAGCTTGGCTTGTCCATTTACCGGATCATCCCGGAGGATATTATCAAGAATCCGTTAAGCAAATTCTATACCTGGGCCTGGGTGTTCGGTGTGGCTGCGCTTGCCATCATCATAGCTTTTGCACTGTCGACCTACAAGTTCATTCATAAGCCGATGCTGACGCTGGTGAAGAGCTTTCGGAGAATGGAGCAGGGCGATCTGGATATTCATATCCAGCATGAGTCGAAGGATGAATTCCGTTATCTGTACAGCCGCTTCAACCAGATGGTGAGCAATCTGCATTCCTTGATCGATCAGGTGTACAAGCAGAAGATTATGGCCCAGCGGGCAGAGTTGAAGCAATTGCAGTCACAGATTAACCCGCATTTTCTGTATAATAGCTTCTTCATTCTGAACACGATGGCGAAGACTGGCGATACCGAGCGGATCGAACAGCTTACTACGATGCTCGGCGAATACTTCCAGTTTGTCACCCGTAACGCTTCCGATCTGGTGTCCTTGGAGCAGGAGATTCACCATGCAAGAATGTATACAGAGATTCAGGCCATGCGCTTCTCCCGCAGAATTGGAGTCCGGTTCGATGCCTTGTCCGAGGAACTGCAGAAGGTGTCTGTTCCGAGGCTGATTGTGCAGCCGATTATTGAGAACGCGTTCAAGCACAGCCTGGAAAAGAAAGCTATGGAGGGCCTGATCATTATCCGCTTCGCACAGGAAGGCCCGGACATCCGCATTATCGTCGAGGATAACGGGGATAGGCTGACCGATGATACGCTAGAGCAATTGAAAGAGTCCCTTAATGTCTATCAGGAGCAGGCGGAGACAACGGGCCTAGTGAACATTCACCGGCGCATCCGCATTACCTTCGGGGAAGAGAGCGGCTTGCTGGCGGACCGGAGTGAGCTTGGCGGACTAAGGGTAACCATCCTTCTTAGAGCTGGAGGTGAGAATTCTGGTGTACAGGATGCTTATCGTGGATGATGAAGAGATTATCACAGATGGCCTGGCGGTTATTTTCGGCAAAATGGAGCTTGAACTGGACATCTACAAGGCCTATTCAGGCCACGAAGCGTTAAATCTGCTGAACCGGACCCGGGTGGACATTGTCCTGTCTGATATCTGTATGCCCGAGATGGACGGGCTGGAGCTGATGGAGCATATCCACCGGAGCTGGCCGCAATGCAAAATCGTCTTCCTGACCGGACACAGCGACTTCAATTATGTCTACCAGGCGATTCAGGCTCCGGGCGTCCAATATGTGCTCAAGAATGAAGGTTATCCGAAGCTGATTGAGGCGGTGATGCGTGCGCTCCAAGAGCTGAACGACACCATGCAGGTGAATGATCTGATCCGTGAGTCGAAGGAGCAGCTTAACACACTGGAGACCTTGGCACAGGGAGATTATTTCCGCCATCTCATTCACAGCGTCAAGGCGGATCAGGATATGGCCGGGGACTTCGTCCGTCTGAACATTCCGCTGGATGCTTCGCGGCCGGTGTTGATCGCACTGGGCAGCATCAGTGATCCTGAATCCTCACGTACGTATATGGACCGCCGGGAGACGGCGCTCGCGGTGAAGTTCCTGTCGGAGAAGCTGCTCAAGGAGCGGACGGTCAGCCTCGGGGTCATCGACCGGTACGGTGACCTGATCTGGCTGATTCAGCCGGGCGGGACGGGAGAGGCTTCGCAGCCGGAGGATCTGGAGCAGATGATTAAATTCCTTGAAGGCACCTTCGAGCTGATTCAGCAGTCGTGCCGGGAATCGCTGGAGGTCGGGATAGCCATCACTCTCAGTGCGGCGGAGTCTGCCTGGTCCAGGCTGCAGGTAGTGTACGATAAAGCCAGGCAGGTTCAGCATTACCGGGCAGGAGACGGAGAGCGGATGGTGCAGAAGGTGCAGCTGAATGAAGCGGCGGCGCCGGATACCGTACGTGACCGGTTCATGCAGGGCAAGGTGGAGACTCTGGCTGCGCATCTGGAGGCGGGCCGCAAGGAGGAGTTCCTCCAGCTGTTCGGGGAGATGGCTGAACCGGCGGGGCAGGACCCGGGAAGATGCAATCCGTATCTCACTGAGCTGTATTACACCATTGCCCTGATGCTTATGTCGTATACGAACAGATGGGAAGCGGACGAGGAGATCGGGGCAAGCGGGCTGATGCAGCTTGAAATCCACCGTTCGCTTGGCGAAGCCTTCCAATATCTTCGGAACACGGCGGAGCTGCTGTTCTCTGTCAGGAAGAGCGGGGAGCAGAAACGGGCAGCGGGTGTCATCGACCGGATCTGCTTATATATAGAAGAGAATCTCGACCAGGACCTGTCGCTGGTCCGTCTGGCCGATTTGATCCACTTCAATCCCTCCTATCTGTCCCGCCTGTTCAAGCAGGAACGGGGAATCAATCTGTCCGAGTATATCGAGGATATGCGCGTCCGCCAGGCCAAGGAACTGCTCCGTAGAGGGGAGCTAAGGGTCGCGGAGGTCGGCTCATTAATCGGATACGTAACCCCGCAATCCTTCACCCGGGTATTCAAAAAATGGACCGGAACCACGCCGCAGGAATACCGTGCAGATGTGGTTGGTGGTTGAATGGCCTGTACTCGTGGCCGGGGGCCGCTTGCGAGGGTGGAGCAGGAGAGAGATGACGGGGAAGGTCTATTGGGTGAGAGCATACTAATTATGAGACATCTTGGATGAGAGATATAGAATGAGAGACATTGGATGAGAAATATTAAAGGAAGATATAGTCGCTCCTTCGGGATGGATGGCGTTGCCTCCATCGCCCGGGGAGCGATTGTTCGTTGGAGAGTAAATGAGAGGGATAAATCCAATTAATGCAGCCAAAAGTCGGCCGGATGGTCGAAGGAAAAGGATAAATCCCTTTGATGGTGCTGGAAGTGGAGTAACTGATGAAATGAAAGGGATAAATCCCTTTGGTGGTGCTGGACTTGGGCTAAATGAGTGCATTGATATGGTGGATGCGGGCCTAGTGAGTTAATGAGGAGCACAAGTGCACTTGAATTTGCCGGACGTAGGTGAAATGAGCAAATGAAGAGCATTAGTGCACTTGAATTTGTTAGACGTAGGCGAAATGAGGGAATAAGGAGCATTAGTGCACCTGAATATGCCGGACACGGGCGAAATGAACAAATCAGGAGCACAAGTGCCCCTGATTTCTCTCTGCATACTCCATCAGCCCCGCCAGAAGTAGGTCAAAGGAGTACAGTGATGAACCAACTCTAGTTAGTTTCTTTTACATATAAATCCGGTAATTCCCGCTCAGCGCCAGCATGGTGAAGAAGTACAGGCAGTTGTCATAATAGCGCCGCTCTCCGGTGCGCAGCGGGGTGTTCCAGAACAGCTTGACGAAGTGCCCGGTATCCGGGCCATCGGCAGCGAGCGAGGCCATTGCCAGAGTGGACAGCAGGCCGACCGGATGCAGGGACAGCTCGTCAAACGGCTGGCCGTCAATCGTATACCGCCGGTAATCGGCCGGATCGATACTGCGGAAGAATGCCTGAATGCGGTTAGACTGCTCTACCTGCCAAGCATCGCAGCGGAACCATTCATAATCCAGCCCAATGTTGGCGGCTACCCTGTAGGCATCACTGAAGAAGTGGCGGAAGTCGCCATGCGGCTGGGGTTCCGCCGGAGTTCCGTCATAGTTCGCATATTCCGGCGACAGGCCGGTTACGGGATGGCAGGCCTTGTGCAGGTAATCCCGACTCCGGGCAGCTGCATCCTTCCAGAATGCCCGATCTGCTTCATCCGCCTGCAGGGCGAACAGATCATAGAAATGCGGCAAATGATAGGAAGGATCGCTGAACGGAGTCTCCGGAATGAACTTGATCAGCCGGGTCTCGGGATCCCACATCGGATGGCCTTCTCCGTCTTCTCCCTTATGCACACAGGCGCGGAGAATGATTCTGGCCTGCTCGGAATAATTGAACGGCGCGGCCCCGTCGCCCCAGCGGCTGGAAGCGAAGAACAGTGCCATCGCGAAGAACTCCTCTCCGTCCGGGGCGGGTCCTTGCGACAGCCTTGTACCGTCCAGCCTGCATTGCCAGGCGAAATAATCCTTATAACGGCCCTCCGTATGCTGCATGAAGACTTTAGCGAAATTCCAGAGCCGGTCGAACTCCTCCTTTTTATCCATCTGAACCGCCATCATCATCCCGTACGACATGCCCTCTGTGCGCACATCGGTATTGCCTGTATCTACGATATAACCCTTATCATCATCCATAGTATGGTAGAGCCGGACATCAGGGGCACCGTAGAACATTTCGTTCCAGGTATCTTCCAGCCGCTGCTGAATCGCCTCCGGACGCAGTCCGATCTCAAGGAACAAATTTCTGTACTCTCCTGTGTGAAAAGAGCCCTCTGTAGTATTTATCATAACATCCTCCAGGTGAATTTTATTTTGCCCAAGTATATCATAAGCGGCGGTATAAAGATTAAAGCGTTTTCCAGATAATTTATAGACGATTCCGGCTCAGGACAATAATCTAAGGATAGATCAATCTTAGGTGTCTATATGTCATGGACTTCACGCCAAAAGCTTCTCTATACTGGTAGGGACATGCTGCAAGGTGAATAAAAAGGTTAGGGTGATAGAGCTATGAATGAGGTGTTAGAGCTAACGAAGCTTACAGTCTACACGCGCATATCGAACCAGGATTATACCGGGTCTCTCAGCAACAGTGTTCATATGGCCTGCACAGATGATCATAACGAATTTCAGCCGCTTAACCGGAACTATGGCCTATTATTTGCCGTGGCCACTGTAGATGAGAAGAATGTGATCCATGAAAAAGGACTTAAAAATCCCTATCTGTTCCGCACACAGGATGGTGCTTTCGGGATGATTGCCGTAAGGATTGACGCCTCGGGGGAGGATGACGGGGAGAGCAAAGGGCAGATTCTGCTGTGGACCTCGCCGGATCTGGTGACCTTCGATGTCCAGCGGCTTGTCCGGCTCGATAATGAACGCTATGTAAAAGAAGCCGTCTGCATACTGGACAGCACCGGCGGATATGAGATCCGCTGGCAGGACAACGACGGCAACTATTATGTGAACCGGCTGGCCGACCTGCGAAAGCCGGAAGGGATCTCGCCGCCGGAGCCTGCGGAAGCTTACACGGTAGAGCAGCCCGTTCAGCCGCTACCCGGAACCCGTCCTGGGAATGTGCTGACAGTGGACGGTCCCACAGGCCGCAAGGTTCAGGCAGCCTGGACCCCGGTGTATAACACCGGTATTCGCGTAGAGGAGCAGGTCAGTGTCCACTCCGCAGACGAATTGACAAAGGTCAGAGCCACAGCGCTGTATTCGGACGGCTCCATTGCCGATAAGCAGGTCGCTTGGGATACCACAGGGATTGATTTCACCTTGCCGGGAACGCATATCATACATGGCAAAGTAGTCACATATGACTTGCCGTTCCCGTTGGCAAGCGGCTATGCAGACCCTGTAATTCTCCCTTGGAACGGCAGGTATTATTTCCTGGCTACCAATGACAATGTCAATAATATCGGCATCTATGTCCGCGTGGCAGATACCTTGAAGGACTTATTCGTTCCGGGCTTCCAGGAAGCCGTTATCCTGGACCTGAATGAGGAGCTGAATTTCATCCAGACCTTCTGGGCGCCGGAATTCCATGTCATCGGCGGGGAGCTATACATCCTGTTCGCCGTTGGCGGCAAGGTATGGGGACCGCAATGCCATCTTATGAAGCTGAATCCCGGCGGTGATATTATGAAGGCTGGGGATTGGAGCACACCAGCCCGGGCGAAACGAATGGACGGAACTCCTTTGGCCGCAGACGGCATTACGCTGGATATGACTTATTTCAAGGCAGACGGCACCTCCTGTGTAGTCTGGTCTTACCGCAAAGGGATCGGAACGCCGCTGGATACCGGCTCCATGCTGTATATCGCCACTGTAGATGAAGCAAATCCGGCGGTATTAACCAGTGAGCCGGTGCTGCTGTCGCGTCCGCTGCTCGGCTGGGAGAACGTTCAGGGCACGATCAATAACGAAGGCCCGTATCCGCTTCTTACGGAAGATACCGTGTATATTGCCTATTCCGGCGGGGCGGCAACGGGATATACCTATGCAGTAGGCTGGTTAAGCATTCCACGGGGCGGCGACTATCTGGATGCCGGTGCCTGGAGCAAGGCGGGCACGCCAGCACTTTCTTATTATTCGCTGGACGGGGTGTACGGTCCGGGGCATAACTCCTTTTTCCAGGATACAGACGGTACTACGCTAGTCCTTTACCACGGGGAAGAGCAACTGGTGAAGCATGGAACGAGATGCTCGGCGATCCACAGAGTCCATTACAACAATAACGGCGTTCCATTGCTCGATGTGGCTGGGGAGAGAGATGTACATCCGGATTACGCCAACTGCACGATTCAGGCGACTGTGCTTGCTTAAACAACAATCTATATAACAAATGGAGGATGTTAGAATGACACAACCACAAGGATTCAACCCATATCTGCCTTCCTGGGAGTACGTCCCGGATGCGGAGCCTTATGTTTTTGAAGGAAGAGTATATGTCTATGGCTCGCACGACCGGTTCAACGGACATGCCTTCTGTCTGAACGACTATGTATGCTGGTCAGCGCCGGAAGACAATCTGGGCGATTGGCAGTATGAAGGCGTGATCTACAAGACAACAGATGACCCGCTGAACCCGGAAGGCAGCATGTGTCTCTATGCACCGGATGTGACGCAGGGACCGGACGGGCGCTACTATCTCTACTATGTACTGGACAAGGTTTCTGTCGTATCGGTAGCAGTCTGTGATAAGCCGGGCGGCAAATACGAATTCTACGGCTATGTCACCTACGGGGACGGCACGCGACTGGGCGAACGGGAAGGCGATGAGCCGCAGTTTGACCCGGGGGTATTGACTGAAGGAGACACCACCTACCTGTACACCGGCTTCTGCGGATACGGCGACAAGTCCAGACACGGGGCGATGGCTACTGTACTCGGTCCCGATATGCTTACGATTATTGAAGAGCCTGTGTTCGTGGCACCGAGCCAGCCTTACAGCCAGGGAACCGGCTTCGAGGGCTATGAGTTCTTCGAGGCCCCTTCCATCCGCAAAAGAGGGGATATTTACTACCTGATCTACTCCTCCATCTCCATGCATGAGCTGTGTTATGCCACCAGCAGTTATCCTACCCGGGATTTCGTGTATCAGGGAGTCATTGTGAGCAACTGTGATCTGCATATCGATACGTATAAGCCTGCGGACCGGACGATGTATTACGGCGGCAATAACCACGGCAGCATCGTGGAGGTTAATGGAGCGTGGTATATCTTCTATCACCGGCATACCAACGGGACCGCGTTCTCGCGCCAGGGCTGCATCGAGCCGATTACGTTCCGTGAAGACGGTACCATCCCGCAGGTGGAGATTACAACCTCCGGCCCGAACGGCGGCCCGCTGGAAGGATGCGGAGAATATCCGGCTTATCTGGCTTGCCACCTGTTCACCAAGGATCAGGAGATGTATACCGGAGGCTTCGGACCAATGGGTGCCTGGATGGACAGCCGGTTCCCGAAAATCACCCAGGACGGCAGAGACGGCGAAGAAGAGGTTGGTTATATTGCCAATATGACGGAGTCGGCGACTGCCGGGTTCAAGTATTTTGACTGCAAGGGGGTTAGCCGGGTCTCCATCAAGGTGCGCGGATATTGCCATGGGGAGTTCCAGGTGAAGACGGCATGGGACGGGCCTGCGCTTGCCTCCATTCCGGTAGGCTTCACGAATGTCTGGAAAGAATATGCTGCGGACGTGGCGATTCCGGACGGCGTTCAGGCACTGTATTTCACGTATACCGGGGGCGGCGGCGCGCAGTTTGCTTCGTTTACGCTGGCTTAAGCAGTCGCGGGCGGGGCGGGATGGAATAGAGCATGACAAGGAGCAGTGCCTGAGAGACTTCTCAGGCACTGCTTCTCTACTTGCAGGATAGTTAGTTGAAGACAGCGAGGGTTCCTCCTATTTGGCTCCACTCATTTGCAACGTAAGCCTTAGCTCCAACATCTGGAGTAGTGCGGACACAGGGGCCGTTATTTTGTCCAAAAATGTGATTATTCTCAAGTTACGGACTCAGAAGACCTTAATGGGGGATATGGAAGCCAAATGAGATAGAAACAGTCAATTAACGGCCACTGAGTCCGCGAATAGCTCATTTCTTCGGTTTTCAGGGAGATAGCTGCCTCTGAGTCCGCATGGCTTGCAGCCAGGTGCAAGAAATCTCTTGCCTAATAATCTAGCTCGTACCGTGCGGAGCCTATTTATTGTCCACTCCCGCCCACACCAGATGGTAATGGAGTCCGCTTCGGAGACTATACGCCGGAAGAATACCGTGCCTTGTACTCTGAGGGGGTCATGTTCATATAATGCTTGAACCATTTGGAGAAATAGCTGACATGCTGGTAGCCTGACTCCAGCGCAGCCTCCAGCACATTGTATGATCCGCTGCGGAGCAGGCTGGCCGCCTGGCTAATGCGGATATAATTCAGATACTCCATCGGGCGCATCCCTGTCTGAGCCTTGAAAAACTTGCAAAAATGCGAGCGGCTCAGCGCTACCACAGAGGCCAGCTGATCCAGCTCCAGCCGGTCGCGGGAATGCGCCTCCATATAACTCAGCACCTCCCGGATCTGCCGGTTATATTCTCGGCCGTGCCGGGTCTCCGGCGCCGGGTTCAGCCCGGTTAGCCCGTATTGATAGCTGTCTGCGATGAACAGCAGCAGGAGCGCCTTCAGACTCATTTCGTATGCCCCAGGCTTACGCTCATAACGGCTTAACAGCTCCCTGATCAGCTGAAGCAAGGGGGAGTGGGCGGCATCAGCAGCAGATAATAGAGCAGGAAGTCGGACCGTCCCTTGCAGGACCGGGTCCAGGAACAACTCCTGCACCCGGTCGGGCTGCGGCGAAGACAGCCAGGAGCCTTTGAACACGATGGAATAATAACAGGTGCCGCCCATGGCGGTGTCCATGCCCGAATGAAGCTCACCGGGATGAACGATCAGGGCATCCCCTGATTGAATGGGGAACTCGCGGCTCTCAATATGGAAGGTAGCCTTGCCTTCTGCCAGATAGATAATCTCCATTTCGTTATGCCAATGTACGGGAAGAATGGAATGCACACGGGCCTGATGCTCCACCCGGTAGATATGCAGCGGGAATTCCGGCTGGCCGTGCAGCTTGTTCTCCCGGTAACGGTGTTCGTACATGATGCCCTCCTATGAATCGTCATATTGTGTTGATATCGCGCAAATATATGCTAGATGAACCGATGCCAATAATAATATCATTATCATCAAGATAAGTCATAAGGAAGGGTGGAACCATTGTGAAACTGATAGCTGTTCAATCCGGCGAGGCCGGCGTAAGGCTTGCGACTAGTGAGGGAATGATGCATATCGGCTGGTGTACGCCGGGGATTGCCAGAATCCGCTATACGCTGAATGCTGAGCTGAGCGGCAAAGAGAGTCTGATGGTACTGAGCCGGCCAGAAGCCGGGAACGTAGAATACAAAATCACAGAGCTGCCCGGGCATCTGGAGATATCAACAGCGCAGCTAACGATTGAAGTGGATAAAGAGACCTGTGCGTTCAGCTACAGAGCTGCGGACGGCACATTGCTGACACGGGAGCCGGCCAGAGGCGGCAAAACCCTGGAGCGAACAGAAGTCTATCATACAGTCTTCGATGCTTCAGCAGACACGGTCGAGACTGGGCAGGGTGCTGATGGTCTGCGTGCCAGAGCGGAGGGGGTTAACCGGAGGCTGGACCGGGAGGCTTTTCATACAAAGCTGGAATTCGTATGGCAGGAAGGGGAAGCCCTGTACGGACTTGGCTCCCATGAAGAGGGGATGATGAACCTCCGGGGAAGGCAGCAATACTTGTACCAGCAGAATATGAAGGCGGTTGTACCGGTACTTGTGTCTACACGGGGCTACGGGATTCTGGTAGATTCGGGGTCTTATATGACTTTTCATGATGATGCCTTTGGCTCGTACCTCTGGAGCGATGCGGATGAAGAGATGGATTACTATTTCATATATGGTCCGGAATTCGATCAGATTACAGCGGGAATCCGCTATCTGACCGGAGAAGCGCCGATGCTGCCGAAGTGGTCCTTCGGGTATGTACAGTCCAAGGAAAGATACGTCTCCCAGGCGGAACTGCTTGCCATCGTGCAAGAGTATCGTGAACGTTCGCTTCCCCTCGACTGTATCGTACTCGACTGGCAGTCCTGGACGGGCAATCTGTGGGGGCAAAAGACTTTCGATCCTGACCGCTTCCCCGATCCCTTGCAGATGATGAACAGCCTGCACGCCATGAACGCCAAGCTGATGGTATCGATCTGGCCGATCATGGGCGCGGGCGGGGACAATCATGAAGAGATGAAGGCGCGCGGCTTCTTGCTCGGTAATCAGGCTACTTATGATGCCTTCCGGAAGGAAGCGCGCGAGCTGTACTGGAAGCAGGCCAATGAAGGACTGTTCGCACATGGAGTCGATGCCTGGTGGTGTGATTGCACCGAGCCGTTCGAAGCAGACTGGAAGGGAGCGGTCAAGCCGGAGCCGGAGCAGCGGCTGCTGATTAATACAGCAGAATCGAAGCGGTATCTCGATCCGGGCTTGATCAATGCCTATTCCATGCAGCACTCCAAAGGGATCTATGAAGGCCAGCGTGCAGCGACCTCAGCGAAGCGGGTAATCAATCTGACACGCTCCGCGTTCGCAGGGCAGCACCGCTATGGCACGATTACATGGTCTGGTGATATAGCCGCCAACTGGGAGACGCTGAGGAAGCAGATTGCAGACGGCCTTAACTTTTGCCTGACCGGTTCGCCATACTGGACGCTGGATATCGGAGCGTTCTTCGTGAAGAATCACAAGGAGCAATGGTTCTGGAGCGGGGATTATGACGAGGGTGTTGCGGATCTGGGCTACCGGGAGCTATATGTCCGCTGGTTCCAGCTTGGCGCGTTCCTGCCGATGTTCCGTTCTCACGGAACCGATACTCCAAGGGAAATCTGGCAGTTCGGCGAGGAGGGTGAGCCGATGTATGATACGCTGGTGAAATACCTGAAGCTCCGTTACCGGCTGATGCCATACATCTACTCCCTGGCCGGAGCTGTGGCACACCGCAGCTATACTATGTTCCGCGCACTGGCCTTTGACTACCGGGAGGATGTGCGGGTTCATGCTGTCGGCGACCAGTTCATGTTCGGTCCGGCCTTCATGGTGGCTCCCGTGACGGAGGCTATGTATTACGGTCCCGGCTCCCGCGAGCTTGAAGGGGTTCCTAAGCAGCGCAGTGTATATCTTCCTGAAGGCGAATGGTACGATTATTGGAGCGATGAATGGCTGGAGGGCGGCGTGACGATTGTAGCACAAGCGGATCTGGAGACGCTTCCCTTGTATGTCCGCGCCGGGTCCATTGTTCCGCTCGGCCCCGATGTTCAGTATACGGATGAACAGCCGGAGGCTGTGACCCGGCTCAAGGTATACGGGGGCAAGGATGCAGCCTTCACCCTGTATGAAGATGAAGGTGATAATTATAATTACGAGACCGGCTCCTATGCCATGATTGAGCTGAGCTGGTGTGAAGCGGACCGCAGCCTGACTATCGGGAAGCGGGCCGGAGAGTATGCCGGAATGCAGGCGGTAAGGCAATTTGCCGTAGAACTAGCGGGGCATGCGGGAAGCTGTGTCGTCACTTATGAAGGAGAAGCGGTAACCGTCCGCGAAGAGGAACTTCAGAGCTAAGGCTGAGGTTAATTGTAACCAACCTGAACGTTTTGTAAGCTGAATAGAGAAGCTCTAGTAAGCTCTGTTACTCTTACGGTAGGCGGCGGGTGTCATGCTGGTGATTCTTTTGAACGTACGGTAGAAGTGGGGCAGACTCTCGAAGCCGCAGGCCATGGCAATCTGCTCGATGGTACCGCTTGATTGCAGCAGGCTGTCCTTGGCCGCAAAAATCCGCTTAGTGGCAATATAATCGGTCACATTCATACCCAGACGCTGCTTGAAGACCCGGCTGAAGTGTGCGGGTGAGATCGAGGCCCGCGCAGCCAGGGAGCATAGCTCCAGCGGCTGATCCAGATGATCGTTGATATAGCTGAGCGCCTCACGGAACCACTCCGGCAGCAAGGGATTTGCAGCAACCGGCTCGGCGGCTTGCGGCAGACAGTAGCGGTTCAGATGCAGCAGTGTAAGATGAAGCAGCAGCGCAAGCGCCTGCCCGCCGTCCAGCTGATTCTGCTCGCGTTCCCGGTGGATCGCATCGATATCATTTTGCAGAATCTCAGCATGCTCAGGAGACAGGGTATACTTGTACTGCTTGTTGGTCTTGGCAGCGTCGAACAGCTTCAGATAGGGATAAGACTCACTGTAGGTATGGTTATGGATCAGAGCCGGGCTGAAAAAAAGGGCGGAGGAAGTCACCGGCTCCTCATTGTCGGGAAATCCCCGGTGCACCGTGTTTCCGGGAACGACAATGATGTCACCCGGATGCATCTCATAAAAGGTCTGATCGATGAAAAAGCTTCCTTTGCCGCTGTATACGTAGATGAATTCGTACCAGTCATGCTGGTGGTCGGGCAGCTCGCGCTGCGGGCTTTTCGTTTCCTTATAGTCCAACAGCAGCGTAAACGGCAATTGATGGTCAAAATGCCTGCGGATCGGTTCCATGAAGTCGCCCCCTGAGTTAAATCTCTACATTCTTACCCACATCATATCAAAATAAGGTATAAATTTGTTTGTTTTAGCTATTTTTATTCCTTTATCGGATGTTTACAATAAGGTGGAATGGAGGCGTTATCATGTATATTGATGCTCACCAGCATTATTGGAAGATAGACAGGGATGATTATGGCTGGATTACGCCGGAGATTCCGGTGTTGTTCCGGGATTATCTGCCCGCTGACCTGGAGCCGGAGCTAATGAAGCAAGGGATCAGCCGCACGATTGTGGTACAGGCTGCGCCTACGGTGGAGGAAACGGAATATATTCTGGGACTGAGCGAGCAGGCGGAGTCTGTCGCGGGTGTGATTGGCTGGCTGGATCTTGCAAGCCCTTCCTTCCAGGCCGAATTCGAGCGTCTCAGCAGACATCCGAAGTTCACCGGGCTGCGGGTGATGATTCAGGAGATGGCAGACCCCGGTGTGCTTTTGACCCGGCCTTATATAGAAGCGCTATCATATCTTGCGGAGCGGGATGTGCCGGTGGATCTGCTGGTGCTGGCCGATCAGCTTCCGCAGCTCATTGAGATGCTGGAACAGGTTCCGGGGCTGCGGGGAGTTATTGACCATCTGGCTAAGCCGAAGATTGCTTCGGGCCAATTAGAGCCGTGGCGAAGCTTGATGACGGAGGTAGCTAAGCATCCGGGAATTTACTGCAAGCTGTCCGGGATGGTCACCGAAGCAGATCCTCAGGGCTGGAAGCAGGAGGATTTCACTGCTTATGTACATGCCGTGCTGGAACTGTTCGGACCTGAGCGGGTGATGTTCGGCAGCGACTGGCCTGTGTGCCTGATGGCGGCAACCTATGAGGAGGTTGTGGGGATTCTGCGCACAGCACTGCAAGACCGATTGTCTGCGGAAGAGATGGAGCCGGTGTTTGGAGCGAATGCTGTTAGATTTTATAAGCTGGATTCACTAATTATAGGAGGTTGAGCGATATGAAATACAGAAAGCTGGGCAATACGGGACTTGAGGTCTCAGCATTAAGCTTCGGGGCCTCTTCGCTGGGCAGCGTGTTCCGGGAGGTACCGAAGGATGAGGCGATTCTTACGGTGCATACGGCGATTGATATGGGGATTAACCTCGTTGACGTCTCCCCGTACTACGGACTGATGAAAGCGGAGACAGTGCTGGGCGAGGCACTGCAGACGGTACCGCGCGACAAGTATATCCTGAGCACCAAGGCCGGACGTTACGGCGAGGGGCAATTCGATTTCTCCAGAGAGCGGATCATCCGCAGTGCGGAAGAGAGTATGGGCAGACTGGGCACAGATTATTTGGATATTCTGCTGCTGCATGATGTTGAATTCGGCTCGTTTAGGCAGGTGATGGAGGAGGGAATACCGGCGCTGGAAGAGCTGAAGCAGGCGGGCAAAATCCGTTACTTCGGCGTCAGCGGCCTGCCGCTGAGTGTGTTCGAGAAGGTGCTGCCGCAGACCAAGCTGGATGTCATTCTGTCCTATTGCCATTATTCGCTCAACGATACCACACTGCTCCGGCTCCTTCCGCTGCTGGAGGAGAGCGGCACGGGGCTGATGAATGCGTCACCTATCTCGATGGGGCTGCTCAGTAACCGCAAGGTGCCGGACTGGCATCCGGCGAGCGCAGAGATTCAGGCCGCGTGTCACCGTGCTGCTGAATATTGCAGGAACAAGGGAGAAGACATCGCCAAGCTGGCGGTTCAATTCTCTACAGCGAATGAGCAGATTCCTACGACTCTGGTGAGTACGGCAACGCCGGAGAATATCAGCAACAATATTAAATGGACCGAAGAGCCAATAGATCAACAATTACTGGCAGAAGTGCGCGATATTCTGAAGCCGATCGACGGAGCAACCTGGCCGAGCGGACAGCCGGAGTGGAACGAAGCACAGAGCCGGAACGGGGAGCGCTTATAATGAAGGGAATTATTTGTGAGGAGATCGGAAAGTTCGTATTCAAGGAAGATCTGCCGGAGCCGGAGCTGGTGGACGGGGAAGCGGTTGTAAGCATACGCAGAATCGGAATCTGCGGGACGGACTTGCATGCTTACCGGGGCAACCAGCCTTATTTCACTTATCCGCGTGTGCTGGGACATGAGCTGTCCGGGATTATTGAGCGCATTGGCGACAACCCGCAAGGGCTTCGCGCCGGTGATCAGGTCAGTGTCATTCCGTATCTGCATTGCGGAGAGTGCAGGGCCTGTCTGAGTGGTAAAACGAATTGCTGCCAGAAAATGAGAGTGTTCGGTGTTCATCTGGACGGCGGCATGCGGGAACGGGTGAGTCTGCCTGTAGGTAATCTGCTGAAGACAGACGGGCTGACGCTGGATCAGGCGGCCATGCTGGAGCCGCTGGCGATAGGTGCCCATGCGGTTCGGCGCTCAGGCATCAGCGCCGGGGATCAGGTGCTGGTGATCGGCGCTGGCCCGATCGGGCTGGGTGTGATGGCGATGGCCAGATATGCAGGTGCCAAGGTGATTGCGATGGATGTCAACGATGAACGTCTGGCCTTCTGCAAGGGCTGGGCGCAGGCGGAGCACGCGGTAAGCGCCTTGAAGGAGCCGAAGGAACAGCTATCGGCACTGACGGACGGCAACTTCCTGCCGCATGTCATTGATTCCACAGGCAACATCTCCTCTATGGAAGGCGCCTTCGGACTGGTTGGCCATGGCGGTACATTGACTTATGTCGGCTTGGTCAAAGGGAATATTACCTTTAGTGACCCCGATTTCCATGCCCGCGAGATGACAGTGCAGGGCAGCAGAAATGCGACCCGCGAGGACTTCGAACGGGTGATTAGCGCCATTAGAGACGGTTACATTGATGTGGACCGCTATATTTCCCACCGCTGCTCGTTCGGGGAGATGACCCTGCAGTTCGAGAGCTGGCTGAATCCTGAATCCAAAGTGATCAAGGCATTGGTGGAACTGAATTAACTGCGAAGGAGCGGAAAAGCGATGACAAGCACGGAACAGAGCCAGCGGTTATGGTACACGGAGCCGGCACAGGAATGGAATGAGGCACTTCCGGTCGGCAACGGCAGACTGGGGGCGATGATCTTTGGCAGGGTGGCTGAGGAGAAGCTGCAGCTTAATGAGGATTCCGTATGGTACGGAGGTCCGCGTGACCGCAACAACGAAGATGCGCTGCCCCACTTGCCGAAGCTCCGCCAGCTGATTCTGGAAGGCAAGCTGCGGGAGGCGGAGGAGCTGGCGGCAATGACAATGGTGGGGCTGCCGGAAGCACAGCGCCATTATCTGCCGCTTGGCGACCTGCTGCTGTCATTCAGCGGACATGAACAGCCTGCTGAGGATTATCAGCGTGAGCTGGATCTCGAATCCGGCGTATCCCGGGTGAGTTATGTGACCGGCGGAGTCCGCTATACCCGTGAGCTGTTCGCCAGCTACCCGGATCAAGCCATCGTGGTGCGGATTACCTCTGACCGGAAGAACGCAATCTCCCTGAAGGCCAGGTTTAACCGCCAGAACTGGAGAATGCTGGAGAAGACGGAGAAATGGAATGACAGCGGGCTGGTGATGGGCGGAGAATGCGGCGGGCGCGGGGGCAGCTCCTTCGCTGCTGCATTGAAGGCCGTCACAGGAGACGGAACCTGCCGCAACATCGGCGAATATGTGCTGGTGGAGGGGGCAAGCTCAGTTACGCTGCTGCTTGCCGCAGGAACCACGTTCCGTCATCCCGATCCGGCGCTGTATGCCAAGCGGCAGTTGGAGGCCTTGAGTATGGTGCCTTATGAGGAACTGCTTGCCCGCCATGTTGCGGATTACCGCAGCTTGTACGGCCGGACCTCGCTGACGCTCCCGATGAACCCGGAGCTGAGCGGACTGCCAACCAGTGAACGGCTAAATCGGTTCCGGCAGGGGGGAGAAGACCACGGACTGATCTCGACTTATTTTCAATATGGCCGTTATCTGCTGATTGCCTCCAGCCGTCCTGGCTCCTTGCCTGCGAATCTGCAAGGCATCTGGAATGACAGCTTCACCCCGGCGTGGGACAGCAAATTCACGATTAACATTAACGCACAAATGAACTACTGGCCGGCAGAACTCTGCAATCTGGCGGAATGCCATGAGCCGTTGTTCGATCTGATCGAACGGATGCGTGAGCCGGGACGGGTGACCGCGAAGGTGATGTACGGCTGCGGCGGCTTCACGGCACACCACAATACGGACATCTGGGCAGATACTGCTCCTCAGGATACGTATTTGCCAGCATCGTTCTGGCCGCTTGGAGCAGCTTGGCTGTGTCTGCATATGTGGGAGCATTACCGGTTCAGCCAGGACCGCCATTATCTGGCGAATGCCTACGATACGATGAAGGAATCTGCACAGTTCCTGTTGGATTACCTGATAGAGGATGAGTCGGGCCGGCTGATTACCTGCCCGTCCGTCTCGCCAGAGAACACATACCAGCTGCCCGGCGGGGAATCGGGCGTGCTGTGTGCCGGAGCCTCTATGGACTTCCAGATCATTGAAGCCCTTTTCAAGGCCTGCATTCAGAGTGCGGAGATCATCGGGCGGGACGAGGCGTTCCGCGAAGAGCTCCGTTCAGCGCTGGACCGTTTGCCTGGGCCGCAGATCGGTAAATACGGCCAGATTCAGGAATGGATGGAGGATTATGAAGAGGTAGAGCCGGGGCACCGGCATATTTCGCATCTGTTCGCGCTGTATCCAGGGGATGCCTTCACGGTGGAGCATACGCCAGAGCTGGCGGCAGCAGCCCGTACGACGCTGGAACGCAGACTTGCCAGCGGCGGCGGACATACCGGCTGGAGCCGTGCCTGGATCATTAACTTCTGGGCCAGACTGCAGGATGAGGGCAAGGCTTATACCAATGTGCGGGCATTGCTGGAGCATTCGACCCTGCCTAACCTGTTTGACAATCATCCGCCGTTCCAGATTGACGGGAACTTCGGAGGAACAGCGGGCATCGCTGAGATGCTACTGCAGAGTCATACGGAAAGGATCAGACTGCTCCCTGCATTGCCTGCCGAGTGGAACGAGGGCAGTGTCAAGGGACTGCGGGCAAGGGGCGGCTATACCCTCGATTTCACCTGGAGCAGTGGACTCGTTACGGAAGCTGTAGTAACATGTACCGTATCCGGACCTTGCCGGCTCGAAGGTCCGGGGCTGGCTCCGGTGTCCTTCACCGGGGAAGCGGGGCATTCTTATACCTTCACCGGGTAGAGTAACTTTAGGATAGCTAGTTGACGAATAGGATAATATAGTTATGTAGGGTTGGCGTATTTGTGCCAATCCTTTTTGGTGTGGTTAGCTAGAACGTCGAGTGTGGGCCAAATGTAATCGAAAAACCGATTACATTGCGCAGCGTGGAGGTGAGCGGAGCAAATGTAATCGAAAAACCGATTACATTGCGCAGCGTGGAGGTGAGCGGAGCAAATGTAATCGAAAAACCGATTACATTGCGTAGCGCGGGGGCGAGCGGAGCAAATGTAATCGAAAAACCGATTACATTGCGCAGCGCGGGGGCGAGCGGAGCAAATGTAATCGAAAAACCGATTACATTGCACAGCGCGGGGGCGAGCCTGATGGTGAGGTGCACAAGTGCCCCTGAATGCGCCGAAAGCGGGCAAATCGGGTAAATGAAGAGTACTAATACCTCTTTATCCGCCTTCATCCGACAAAATACGGCCAACCCGAAAAGGACCTAAGCAGGCTCAACGCTACGCTCAACGCCACACATAGCCAGCTCAAAAAGAACGGCAATTCCGCTGCCGCGCTGCAAGCAACCGTTTTCTTTTTATGAATTTATAGGGGGGAAGACCTATATTCTATGAATTGTAAGCGCATTCTGAAAACGTATAATTAAAGTTGTCACCAGGAGAAATTAGAAGCATAAGCGATTAGCCAAAAAGGGGAGGCATAACAACATGCACAAAACGGCAAAACGTTCAGCAGCAGCCGCTGCGGCCGGTGTATTAGCACTCACACTGGCACTGACAGGCTGTGGATCAAGCAATAACACCAGCAACACCGGAAGTAAGGACACCGCAGGCAAGGATACCGCCAGCGGAACCAATGCAAGCCCGGCAGCAGCCGGAGACGACACGGCTCCGGTTACATTCTCGGTATTTATGAATGGTCCCGGACAACAGCCAACGCCTGACAATAAGCTTCTGAAGCTGATCAAAGATGAGACCGGAATCACATTCAACCAGGAATTCCTGGTCGGCGACCTGCAGCAGAAGCTCGGGGTCATGATTGCCGGGGGCGATTACCCGGACATCCTGTCAGGTGACGACAAATTAATCAATGCCAAGGCATACATTCCGCTTGAGGATCTGATTGAGAAATACGCTCCTAACCTGAAGAAGCATTACGGTGCGGTCTGGAACCAGATCAAGGATGAGAGTGACGGCCACATCTACGTCCTGCCAAGCTATGGCGTCTATCAAGGTAAAATTACCGAGCCTACTTATCAGGGACCAGGCTTCTGGCTGCAAAAAGGCGTGCTTGAGGAAATGGGCTACCCTACTCCTAAGACCCTGGATGAGTACTTCGACATCATTGCCAAATATAAAGAAAAACACCCGGACATGATCGGGTTCGAATCACTCAACTTCGACTGGCGCGTGTTCCCGCTGCAGAATCCCCCAGAGCATCTGTCGGGGCATCCGAATGACGGGGCCGTTGTTGTAGATAACAATGTTGCACAGATTTTTGCCGACAAGGATATGTCCAAGACGTACTACAAGAAGCTTAATGATATCAACGCTCAAGGCTTGATGGATAAAGAAGCGTTCGTACAGAACTATGACCAGTATCTGGCCAAGGTTGCAAGCGGCAAGGTCATCGGGATGTTCGACCAGCACTGGAACTTCCAGGACGGCGAGAAATCCTTGATCTCCCAAGGCAAGCTGGAAAATACGTATATCGGCTTCCCTCTGCTCTATCCGGGCGCAGAAGAATGGTATCGTGACCGTGGAGCGGTCGGTACTAACCGAGGATTCGGAATTTCGATCAATGCCAAGGACCCTGTCCGCATTATCAAATTCTGGGATAAGATGATCACCGAGGATTGGCAGAAGACGCTTCAATGGGGCGTCAAAGGCGAAGATTATGAAGTGAATGCAGACGGTTCCTTCTACCGTACGCCTGAGCAACGGGCGAATGCAGATCAGACCAGCTGGCAGGTAGCTAACAAAATCTCAGGGATGTTCGGTTACATGCCTAAGATTCAAGGTACGTACAGCGACGGTAACGCAGCAGATGCCGGTACACAGCCTCAGGAATTCTTCGACAGCCTGAAGCCTTACGACCAGAAGATTCTGAAGGCGTACAACAAGAAATCATGGTCCGAATTCTTCAAGGAACCGAAAGAGAACAATATCTACTTCCCTGCGTATTCCATCGTGCTTAAGGATGGTTCACCAGCCCAGCTCGCACAGTCCAAACTGAATGACCTCATGATTAAGTATTTGCCGAAAGCCATTATGGCCAGCCCTGCTGAGTTCGACGGCGTGTGGCAGGATTATGTGGACAGAATCCACAAGCTGGACATCAAGGCCTATGAAGACCGGATGAATGAAGGCATTCAGCAGCGTATCGAAAAATGGAGCGTTAAATAAACCATTTAATACAGAAATAGGAGCGGGAAATGCTGTTTCCCGCTCTTCCTAAATAGGAATGCGTGAATAGGACAACGTGGAGAGAATGATTTTTACAGGAGGGAAACAACATGTCTGATGCCGTACTGGACAAACAGGTCAAAAAACAGAAGACCCGAAAAAGCAAAATCGATCCGGAAATCGGTGTGGAACTCAGCTGGAAAACACTGAAAACACAGAAACAGCTTATTTTTATGTCCGTGCCCATTGCACTCTATCTGATTATCTTCAACTATGTTCCCATCTGGGGCTGGCTGATGGCCTTTCAGAATTACCGCCCGGCGGTGTCCTTTGGCCAGCAGGAATGGGTAGGCTTGCAGCAATTCAAGTTTTTATTCTCTGATGATACCTTTATGCTGGTGCTTCGCAATACCATTGCCATGAGTTTCATTAACCTTGTACTGGGTACGGTTACGGCTATAGGTCTGGCTCTGCTGCTGAATGAGATCAAGCTCAAGTTCTTCAAGCGTGCCGTTCAGTCGATTTCTTATTTGCCGCACTTTCTGTCCATGGTTATCGCTGCGGGGATTGTATCCACTTCACTCTCCATCGATGGCGGGATTGTCAATGTCGTTCTAATGAAGCTTCACCTGATTAAAGATCCGATTATGTGGCTCAGTGAAGGGAAATACTTCTGGGGCATCATCGGGGCGTCGAACGTGTGGAAAGAGGTGGGCTGGGGTACGATCATTTATCTGGCGGCCATTACCTCCATCGATCCTTCCCTGTACGAGGCAGCTTCCATTGACGGCGCGAAACGTTTTCAAAAGATGCGTTATATCACGCTTCCGGGAATTAAGGCTACATTCGTTATTTTGCTGATTATGAACATTGGACATATTCTGGATGCCGGCTTCGAGCTTCAATATCTGCTGGGCAACGGACTTACTGTGGACTACTCGCAAACCATTGATATCTTTGTAGTGAAGTATGGTCTGGCTATGGGTAACTACTCGCTGGCTACGGCCGCAGGGATCTTCAAAACGATTGTCAGTGTCATTCTCGTATTCATCGCAAACAATGTCGCAAAACGCCTCGGCGAAGAGCGATTACTATAGAGGAGGAAGCCCATATGAAAGCCGGGACCAAAGGTTCAAGCCGGATTGAGCCGGTTGTATTTCATACATTCAACACGATATTTATGCTCTTTGTGGTTACTGTCACGCTCTATCCGTTCCTCCAGACGCTGGCGGTATCCTTCAATGACGGCAGTGACACGCTTACCGGGGGGATCTACCTCTGGCCCCGTGTATGGACGCTGGAGAATTACCGGGCGGTCTTTATATCAGGAACAATTTATCATGCTGCATTTATCTCGGTATCCCGTACTATAATTTCAACGGTGCTCGGTGTATTCCTTACAACGATGCTCGCTTATGCACTGGCGCAGCCGCAATATATTTTCCGCAAAAAGATCGGCCTGCTGTTCATCCTGACTATGTATTTCAATGCCGGGCTGATCCCGAACTACTTCCTGATCAAGAATATGGGCCTGCTGCATAACTTCATGGTCTATATCCTGCCGAGTCTGGTCAGCGCGTTCAACCTTATTATCATGCGGACCTATATCCGCGGGCTTCCGTTCAGCCTTACCGAATCGGCGAAGATCGACGGGGCAGGAGAATTCAGAATTTTCTGGAAAATCATCTTCCCGCTCTGTACGCCTGTACTGGCAACTGTCGCACTGTTTATCGCGGTAGGCTCATGGAATTCCTGGTTTGACACATTCCTCTATGCCTCCTCGGATATCAAGCTTAGCACGCTGCAATATGAAATGATGAAGATGCTTGGCTCCATTATGAGTGCGAACAATGATCCGTCGATGCTTGCGGGAGGCCAGAACAATCAGGTCCAGTCGCTGGTTACGCCAGCCTCCATGCGTGCAGCCATTACGATCGTTACAGCGGTTCCGATTCTGTTCGTCTACCCTTTCTTGCAGAAGTATTTCGTGGTAGGATTGAACCTGGGTAGCGTAAAAGAGTAATTGTCAATACGTATTATAGTAAGGAAAATATGTATACTATAACCGTTTCGGGTGCAGCCGAAGCGGTTTCTCCTGTTCAAATATAAGAATTTGTATGTTGCACAAGATAACTTATATAAAGATGGTGATTCCATGCTTAAGGTACTGTTTGCCGACGATGAGCCGATTATGCTGGAAGGGCTCCGCTTCCTGGTCGACTGGGAGGCACTAAATTATGAAGTATGCGGCGAGGCGCTGGACGGGGAGGATGCGCTGCAGCTGATCGGCAGCACCCGCCCTGACCTGGTCATCACCGATGTACGTATGCCGGTCATCGACGGCCTTGAGCTCATCCGAAGAACCTCTGAAAGCGATTTTCGGCCGAAGTTTATTATTTTTAGCGGCTATGCTGACTTTGAGTATGCCAAGCGGGCCCTGAAATACGGAGTAGCGAATTACTTGACCAAGCCTCTGGATGAAACGGAGCTGACGGAGGCGGTGCAGACGGTTACGGCACAGATCCTTAAAGAACGCAAGGCGTCCTCTCGGCGTGATGCGCTCTCGGCTCTGATGCAGGAGGATATGGTATCCCGGCTCCTGATGCGGGAGAATACGGAGGAGGAGCGGGAGCAGGGGCTGAAGACGCTGGGGATCTCCCCCGCCTCGCGGCTATGCTGTATTCTGGTCCATGGAGCAGCGCCGGACAGTATGCAGATGCGTGAGCAGGTCGCCGCCATGAGTGGCAATGAACTGCTGCGCAGCCTTGCGGTCTATCCGTTCACTGCAGGAAGCGGGAAGCACGGCTATCTGTTGGTGTCCCCGCAGGAAGGACCGGCGCTTGACCGGGCACTGCTTACCCGGTGGATGGAGGAGATGCGGCCACTGTACAGCGCGCCGGTCTTTTTCACAGCAAGTCTTCAGCATCAGGGCCCGGAGGCTCTGAATACGGCATACCAAGAGGCGCTGGCTGCTGAGCTGTGCAGACCGTATGGTCCGGGGGGCGGGGGAGCCGGCTTCTTCGAGAAGCAGGATAAGACACAGATGGCCATGCTTCCGGCAGAGCTGAGACGATCGCTGCTGCAATCCGTCACCGAAGGGAAGGCCCTGCATCTCACGGATCAGCTTGGCGAGGTGTTCAAGATTTTCTCGGCGGAGGTGGCTTCCAGCTCATGGATCGACGCTTTTCTGGCTAATATCAAAGCAGAGCTGCTACGTGAAATTACCGCCAGAGGGGGCGACTATGCGCAGTGGGTGCAGAAATGGTTCCCGTCCCGCCATACAGCCAATTGTCTGCCGCTGCTTGAGCGTCAGATAGAGGAGGAGCTGTGTGAGGCTGCAGAGTGGTTCGCAGCGGCTGCGGACGGCAGGGCGGAGGATCAGATTGTGGCTGCAGCGATCGAGTATGTCCGCGGGCATTATCAGGAGAAGCTGAAGCTGCAGGATATTGCCAAGCATCTGCATGTGAACTCGGCCTACCTGGGACAGCGGTTCAAGAAATACTACGGCAGTTCTTTTAACGATTATCTCCATGAATACCGTATTGAAGAGGCGAAGAAGCTGCTGCGCCGTACCGATATGGGGATTTCGGACATCTCAAGCAGAGTGGGCTATTCAGACGCCGATGTGTTCGCCGCCAAGTTCAAGGCGCTTAACGGAGTTACACCTTCCGTGTACAAGAAGAGTTAATTCAAGAGGGAGGAGGGGCCTGCATGAAGAATAACCGGAAGCCATCTGCCTTCATCAATGATATTCCGCTCAAATACAAGTTTTTGTTCATCTACTTACTGTGTGTGCTTGTCCCCATACTTAGCATCAATGCCCTCTTTTATGTGCAGATCAGCCGTAATGTGGAGGCACGGGAGAGGGATAATCTGGAGATTTCGGTAGACCGGGTGGCCTATGACCTGATGCAGATCGTGAACGAATGTGTGGCGATCAGCAATACGGTGGCTGCGGACCGGCCCTACATGGAGATGATGGATTACGCCTACCCGGATAATGAGGCTTATTATGATGCCTATAATGATTCTCTGAAGGATAAGCTGCGGCAGTACAGCACGCTCCACTCCTATATTTCCTGGATGGGCATATATACCTCTAATCCGACCATCCAGAACGGCAACAGCTACTTCATTCTTTCGTACGCGGATAAACAGAGTGAATGGTACCGCAAAATCTCAAGCAGCACAGGTAAGGTGCTGCTCACTTCTTATCAGGGAACCAACCCGCTGAATCCGCCGCAGCAGGAAGTGCTCGTCAGCCTGATCCGCAAGCTGGATAACTTCACGGGCCAGCCCTACACGAAGTATCTGAGGATTGATCTGCGGCTGAACAATGTGCAGGACCTCTTCCAGAAGGAGCGTGACTATCTGGATTTCAAGCTGCTGGATGAGAAGAACCGGGTCGTACTGGACTCGAACCGTTCCTTCTCCTCACTGGATGGCAGTGCCTTGCTGAATGTGGACACCAGCCTTGACCAGGCGCCCAAGCAGATTGTCCGGGCGCTCAGCAGTGCGGCCTACACCAAGGGCTGGCGGCTGGTTGGCACTCCCGAAGGACGTAAGATCAACCATGAGATGGAGAGTGCGCTCAGGAACTCGCTGATTCTGCTCCTGCTGACAATCATCCTTCCCACGCTGCTCATGATCGTCATTATACGTTCCTACAATCTGCGGGTACGGCTGCTCTACAAACATATGAAGCAGGTCAAATATGAGCAATTCGAGAGCATTGATATGTATGAAGGGAAAGATGAGATCGGCGGTCTGATCCGCAGCTTCAATCTGATGACCGGCAAAATCCGCAATCTGATCAATGATGTCTACAAGCTGGAGATTCAGAAGAAGGATCTGGAGCTGGAACGGGTGCGGGCGGAGCTGAAATATCTGGAGAGCCAGGTGGACCCTCATTTCCTTTTTAATACGCTGAATGCGATCCTGGTCATCTGTAAGAAGTATAAATATGAACAGGTTACCGATGTCATCCGCAATCTGGCCCTGATTATGCGCAGGCTGCTCAGCTGGAAGGATGATCTGATTACGGTGGAGGAGGAGGTATCCTTCATCGAGATGTATCTGCAGATTGAGAAGTTCCGCTTCCAGAACCGGTTCTCTTATGAGCTGGATATTGCTCCTGAGGTGCTGAACTGCCGGATTCCCAAGATGAGTATACAGGCTCTGGTGGAGAATTCCTGCAAGCATGGTCTGCAGTCGGTCAAATGGGCAAGGGAAATTCACGTGTCCGCTTCGCGGAATGAGACAGGTCTGCTGATTATGGTGACTGATAACGGTAAAGGAATTGAGAAGGAGAAGCTGGAATGGATCAAGTCCCATCTGGAGACAGAAGAGGATACGGGACAGAATGTCGGGCTCCGCAATGTGTACAAACGCCTCATGCTGTACTATGACGGCAGGGCTGGATTCAGTATTGAGAGCATCGAATACGAACGCACGGTCATTACCATCCAGATTCCCGAGGATTTGAGTCTGGTTCCTATAGGGGAGGGAGCTCATGTATAAAGTAGTGCTTGCTGATGATGAGACGATTGCCTTAGAGGGGCTGCGGACGCTGACTGACTGGGAGGAGCTGGGCTTCGAGGTATGCGGCGCCTGTGAGAACGGGGAGGAGGCGCTGGCTGCCATTATCCGCAGCTCGCCCGATCTGGTGATTACGGATATCCGCATGCCCGAGATCGACGGGCTTGAGCTGATCCGGCGCGTACGCAGCCTTGATATGGAGCAGCCGGTCTTCATCGTGCTTAGCGGCTACGGCGAATTTGAGTATGCCAGAACAGCCATCCGTTACGGGGTAAGACATTACCTGCTGAAGCCGGTCATGGATGCGGAATGGGATAAGGTGCTTACGGACATTACGGATGAGCTGGAGCTGCGCCTTAAGCAGACCATGCAGCAGAGCATGCTGACCAGCCGGCTGCTGCCGCTTGCAATTGCGCGCATGCTTGAGGGGCACTGGGCGGAGCCGGATGAAGAAGCAGCTGAGCAGATGGACCGCCTGGATGAGACGGCCACGGGCTGGACGTATGTTCATGTGGAGGGTCATAGCAGCCGGATTACGGAGCTGTGCAGGGAGCTGGCCGGACCGGCTGGTGCGATGTTCATTGATCTCCCCGGGGATCAGGCCGGGCTGGTCGTGGAGAGCTCGGGGGCGGCGGCGGGGCTGGCGGAGCAGCTATACGCCGGGCTGACCATCAGCGGAGTAAAGGGTTCGGTCAGCATTGGACCAAGTGTGCGCTCCCTCCGCGAGCTGCCGGTCTCCTACCGCGAAGCGGCAGACGCTGCGGCCCGCCACTACTTCTATTCGGACGAATGCGGCCCGGTGGATTCGGCCAGTGAAGCTGAGGGACAGGTGAATTACACGCTTCCGTCCGCAGAGCTGATTGAGGAGATTATCAGCGCAGTGGAGCGGCTGCAGGAGCAGAAGGCCGCGGAGAAGCTAGGCGAATTGTTCAGCGTGTTCAAAGAGAACCGGACAGATCCCGGAGTCGTCCAGATGACGGGCATGGATATCATGCTGCGGAGCATGGAGCTGCTGAAGGAATTCGGCGGCGCGGACGATCAGTGGATCGGCACGCTTGATTTTTTCAGAACCGAGCCGAAGTCCCTGGAAGACCTGCAAGTCACCCTGGAGAAGGCGCTGGGAAGCAGTATGAACTATATCCGCCAGCACAAGGAGCGTAACTCCGAGCATCCGCTGATCCGCGTGGAATGCTTCCTGAGAGATCATTATGCGGAGCATCTGACGGTCAAAGAGATTGCAGAGCATTTCTATATTAATCCGGTGTATCTGGGCCAAGCCTTCATTAAAAAGCACGGTATCAGCATTCTTGAGTATATTCATAATCTGCGGATTGAAGCGGCCAAGCAGAGGCTCGTTGACACTCAGGATACAGTCAGAAGCATTGTGGAGAGCGTCGGTTACGTTCACTATCACCATTTCTTAAGAGAGTTCGAGAAACGGACGGCGCTGAAGCCCGTTCAGTTCCGCGCACAGGCTCAGGGAGCTAAGAAATAGGGTGCAATTATTTATTTGGGGTCCATCTATTTACTTTGGTGATGGTAAACGCATACAAATGCGTTATGATAGAGAGAGTTGTCCCAAAAAATGTTGTCAAATACAGGAGGTTAGCAAAAATGAAGCAAGCAAGCAGCGAAATTCCTGCATTACATGAAATGTTCCGGGAGGCCTTTAAAATAGGGGCTGCCGTCAGTACTGGCATTATAGCTGCCCAGGGTCCTTTCATTGCCAAGCATTACAACAGCATCACCGCCGAGAATGAGATGAAGCCGGCTCTGGTTCAGCCGCAGGAGGGCGAATTCACCTTCGAGGCTGCGGACGGTATCTTCGAATTCGCAGAGTCGCATGGGATCGGTGTCCGGGGGCATACGCTTTTGTGGCATAACCAGACCGGAGACTGGATGTTCCAGGATGCGGAAGGCAGAGCCTGCAGCAGAGAGCAATTGCTTGCCCGCCTGCAGACCCACATTAACACGGTAGTAGGCCGTTACCGGGGCCGGGCGTATGCCTGGGATGTAGTAAATGAAGCGATTGAGGATAAAACAGACCAGTACCTGCGGGATACGCAGTGGCTTGAGATCATCGGCGAGGATTATCTCCGTCAGGCCTTTGAAATGGCACATCAGGCAGACCCAGACGCGCTGCTGTTCTACAACGACTATAATGAGACCGATCCTGTCAAGAGCGGCAAAATCTACAAGCTTGTACGCAGCCTGCTGGATCAGAATACGCCGATTCACGGGATCGGCATGCAGGGACACTGGAATATCTACGGCCCTTCCATTGAGGAAATCCGCAATGCGCTTAAGCTCTACGCATCACTGGGGCTCAAGATTCACATTACCGAGCTGGATCTCTCCGTGTTCAACCATGACGATAAACGCACGGACTTGAAAGCGCCAACAGCTGAAATGCTGAAGCTTCAGGAGGAGCGTTATGCCGAGATCTTCGCCCTACTGCTGGAATTCAGAGACTCCATTGATTCGGTGACCTTCTGGGGCGTGGCCGATGATTATACCTGGCTGGACGGCTTCCCCGTCCGGGGACGCAAGAACTGGCCGTTCCTGTTCGATGAGCAGAAGCAGCCAAAGGCTTCATTCGCCCGGCTGGCCGAGCTGGCCGCACCGCAATCCTAATATTATTGTAAGCTGGACACCTTATTATATCTGGAGGGAATCAAATGACAACTCAACTGAAGCAGGCTACCGGCAAGGTACCGCCAAGCGGCAATCCGCTGGTGGCACACAGATACGGAGCCGATCCTTATGCCCTGGTATTCGAAAACAGAGTCTATCTGTATATGACCAATGATGCGCTGGAGTATGATGAGAATGGTGTGGTGAAGGAGAACTCCTACAGCAGCATTAATACGATTACCGTAATCTCGTCCGCTGACCTGGTGAACTGGACCGATCATGGTCCGATAGCCGTAGCCGGACCGGAGGGTGCAGCGAAGTGGGCAACCCAGTCCTGGGCACCGGCAGCGCTTCATACCGTAATTGACGGCAAGGACAAGTTTTTCCTCTACTTCGCCAATAATGCCAGCGGCATCGGTGTTCTGTCGAGTGACAGTCCGGTGGGTCCATGGGTGGACCCGATCGGGGAGGCACTGATTCTGCGCTCTACACCTGGGGTAGAGGATGTTACCTGGTTGTTCGATCCGGCGGTGCTGTTAGATGATGACGGAAAGGGGTATATCTACTTCGGAGGCGGCGTCCCGGAAGGACAGTTCGCCGAGCCGGGCACAGCACGGGTGATGCCGCTGGGTGAGGACATGACCAGCGTGGTGGGCAGCGCGAAAGTGATTCCGGCCCCGTTCATGTTCGAGGATGCCGGAATCCATAAGTGGAACGGAGTCTACTATTATACCTACTGCTCGAACTTCTATGACGGGCAGCGGCCGGAAGGCAGCCCTCCTGCGGGAGAGATCGCCTATATGACCAGTGAGCATCCGATGGGTCCCTGGACGTATCAACACACGATCCTGAAGAATCCGGGACATTTCTTCGGCGTATCCGGGAATAACCATCATGCGGTCTTCCAGTTCCATGACAGCTGGTATATTGCTTATCACGCCCAGACCTTGTCCAAGGCCCAAGGGATTGCGAACGGCTACCGCTCCACACATTTGAACCGCCTGACTCATAATGAGGACGGTTCCATTCCGGAAATCCATGCGGATTACGAAGGTGTGCAGCAGCTTGCAGCGTTGAACCCGTATGAGCGTATTCCGGCGGCAACGATGGGCTGGAGCGCAGGGGTGAAGACAGAATACCTGGCCGAGGGCGGAGTTCAGGCCGTAACGGATGTGGAGCACGGCGGCTGGATCGGACTATCCGGGGTAGACTTCGGCAGCGGAGCCGAGTCATTCCAGGCCTCGGTCCTGAGTCTGGAAGCGGGCGGCGTGCTGGAGCTGCATCTGAATGACCCGGCAGGTCCAGTTATCGGCAAGCTGCAGGTTCCGGCGGCAGGCGGAGCGCAGGAATGGCTGGAGCTGAAGACGGTGGTCCAGGGAGCGGAGGGAGTGCATAACCTCTATCTGGTATTCACAGCAGAGAGCGGTAAGGACTTGTTCAAGCTGGCCCATTGGCAATTCACACCACAGCATAACTAACAGCAAGGAGGCGGCACATTGAATACAGCCATCATTACTAATCCAGTACTATGGGCAGATGTCCCGGATGTGGATGTGATCCGGGTCGGTCCAGTGTTCTATATGGTCAGCACCAGCATGCACTCGATGCCGGGCTGTCCGATTATGAAATCGGTGAATCTGAAGGACTGGGAGATTGTGAGTTACGTCTTTGATACCTTCGAGGACACTCCGGCCTTCCGGCTGGAGGACGGCGAAGGGATTTACGGCGGCGGTTCCTGGGCTGCCTCGCTGCGGTGCAGGAACGGAATCTATTATGTATGCTTCTCTTCCAATGATACAGACCAGTTCTACATCTACCAGACCCGGGATATCGAGCATGGACCGTGGGCGCGTTCGGTCATCCCGGATCTGCACCATGACCCGGCGCTGCTGCTGGATGAGGACGGCCGCAATTATGTGATCTACGGCAACGGGGATATCCGCATCCGGGAGCTGAACGAGGACCTGACCGGATGGATGAGCCGCGGAACGAAGCAGCTGCTGCTGGAAGGCGAGCGGCAGGGCATTATGCTGCGGATGGAAGGCTGTCATGCCCATAAGCGTGACGGGTATTATTACCTGTTCTTCATTGAATGGCCGGCAGAGGGCAACATGCGCAGACGCCAGCTATGCTACCGGTCCCGGGAGCTGCTCGGTCCTTATGAGCGCAAGGTTATTCTGGACGATAACCTGGGCTACGAGAATCGCGGTGTAGCGCAAGGCGGGCTGATCGATACTGAGGACGGCGACTGGTACGCCGTGCTGTTCCAGGATCACGGGGCAGTTGGACGTGTTCCCTGCGTATTCCCTGTGAGCTGGGAGAACGATTGGCCGGTAATCGGGGATGGCGGCAAGGCTCCGCTGAGCTTCGGGACGAAGCTGCCTGCGGATGAGCCGAAGGCGATTGTAATCAGCGATGAGTTCGACTATACGGAGAACCGGCTGGCGCTTCAGTGGCAATGGAACCATAATCCCGATAACGGGCTATGGTCGGTTACCGAGCGGCCGGGCTGTCTGCGGCTGCGTACAGGCAAGGCAGCTGATAGCGTCGTAACGGCGCGCAATACGCTGACCCAGCGGACGGAGGGTCCGGCTTGCAGTGCCGAGACGATGCTGTATCTGGGCGGCATGAACGAAGGTGACCGGGCCGGGATGGTAGCTCTTCAGTCCGGGTACGGCACGGTTGAGGTGGCCGCCGGAGCGCAGGGACAGTTCACCGTGGATATGTGTATCCAGGGTGACGACGGCGTTGAAGTGGTGGAGAGTATCCCGTTCACGGGTGAGTGTATCTGCCTCAGAGTCGATTTCAACTTCGAGGATGGTGTGGACGAGGCCCGGTTCTTCTACTCAGGGGGCGGTGAGGTCTGGCATCCCATCGGGCAGACGCTGCATATGCAATATACGCTCGATCATTTCATGGGCTACCGGATCGGCTTGTTCAATTATGCGACCCGGCAGCCCGGCGGCTATGCCGATTTCGATTATCTCCGTTATCACCGGCAGGATTAAGACCGGGTCTGGAAATGGGATGCATATTCGCTGGGTGTCATCGATGTATGCTGCTTGAATATTCTTCCGAAATACGTCAGGCCCGTGAAGCCGACCCGGAAGGCCACCTCCTGAATCGGATACCGGCGAAGCTGGAGCAGGCGGCTGGCCTCATGCACCCGCAGCATGTTCACATATTCGATTAAGGTCTTGCCGGTGTTCTTTTTGAACAGATGACAAAAGTAGTTGGGGGTTACGCAGCAGATCCGTGCGGCCTCCTCCACGGTCAGCGGTTCATGGAAATGGTTGCTAAGGTGAATCAGCAGGGGCTGGATGCCTGTCTCCTGCCGGTCTCTTTTGGAAGGCGGTGCTGTGAACTCGGCCAGGGGATAAGCCAGACCCAGGGAAGAGAACAGGCCGCCTTTTATACATAATTCATACCCGGGACTCTTGCTCTGGTAGCTGAAAATAATCTGTTCAATGCATCCTCTGATCTGGCGGGTAACCGGCTGGTCCGCCCCATAGAAGGCAGGCAGCCTGATTTCACCGGAGAGCAGCGGCCGGATATGCTGAAGCTCAGTCAGGTCCCGTATACCGTTCAGCAATGCTTCGTTGTAGACAACCGCATACAGCTCACTGCCATCCTCTGTCGGATAGGCCGCATGAATCTGCGGACGGCTGACGAAGGCAAGCTCTCCCTGCACCAGCTCTCTGGAGTGGGGGCCGACCTGGACGCGGAAGCGGCCCTTGGTCACGAGAATCCATTCGAGATGGTCATGCCAGTGAGGCGGAATAATACTGCGGTCCGGAAAGCAGATATGAAATACATTGATGGGGAACAGGCCCTCGGGAATTTCCGTGTGCTCTTTTTTCCATGGATAAGGCTTGTCCTCGAACGCTCCACTCATCTTAATCCCTCCACACAATCGTAATATCGTATGATAGATGCGTACTTTTATGTATAGTATAGCGGCTTTGCACTCTTTATAATGTGGTTGCAACCTTATTATAGAACTGTTGGAGGGATCGCGCTATGTTTCGTGAAGAGAATGGCAGACTAATCAGAGAATATGATCATGAGAGAGTCTGGATAGAGCCTTGGGGAGAGCATTCGCTGCGTATCCGGGCTTCGTATGCGGAGATTACCGATGAGCAGTGGGCACTTCTGCCTGCTGTGCAGACGCTGAGTCATATATCGATTACCCCAGAGCGCGCGAGCATTGTGAACGGGAATATCCGGGCGGAAATAACGGACAAGGGGCAGATCTTCTTCTATAACCAGCATGGCAAGCTGCTCCTTAACGAGACGGAGGATACCTATCAGTTAAAATACGGGGGCAGAGAGCTAAGCGCCATCCCCGGCAGCAGTGACTTCTCCGTGAAGCTTCGGCTGGAAGCGGACCCGCAAGAGAAGCTGTACGGCATGGGGCAGTATCAGCATTCCTTCCTGAATCTGAAGGGCTGCTCGCTGGAGCTGACCCACCGCAACAGTCAAATCAGTATTCCGTTCGTGCTGTCCAGCGCCGGTTACGGGTTCCTGTGGCATAATCCGGCGATCGGACAAGCGCATTTCAGTCTGAATGTGACCGAATGGACAGCTCCGTCCACCAAGCAGCTGGATTATTGGATCACTGCCGGTGACTCGCCTGCCGAGATCGAGGAGGCTTATGCCAAGGCTACGGGAACCGTGCCGATGATGCCGGATTATGGCATGGGGTTCTGGCAATGTAAGCTCCGCTACCGTACGCAGGAGGAATTGCTGGAGGTGGCGAGGGAGCATAAACGGCGGGGGCTGCCGCTTGACGTCATTGTCATTGATTTCTTCCACTGGACGAATCAGGGGGACTGGCGGTTCGACCCGGAATATTGGCCTGATCCTGAGGCGATGGTGCAGGAACTGCAGGAGCTGGGCATTGAGCTGATGGTCTCGGTCTGGCCGACTGTCCAGACGGAGAGCGAGAATTATAAGGAGATGCTGGAAAAAGGGTACCTGCTGCGCTCGGACCGCGGGGTGCGGACCCAATTCCAGTTCCTCGGCCAGAACGCGATCTTCGATGCGACGAATCCGGAGGCCCGCAAATTCCTGTGGGGTCTGATTAAGCAGAATTATTATGACAAAGGGATCAAGGTCTTCTGGCTCGATGAGGCGGAGCCGGAGCTGACGGTCTATGACCATGATATCTACCGCTATCATATCGGCTCCAGCAAGCAGATCGGCAATATCTATCCGATGAAATACAGCCAGACCTTCTATGACGGCATGGCCGCTGAAGGCCAGGAGAATATTATCAATCTGGTCCGTACCGCCTGGGCGGGCAGCCAGCGCTACGGGGCGCTTGTATGGTCTGGAGACATTCACTCCAGCTTCAAGGTGCTCAGCATTCAGGTGCGGGCCGGACTGAATATGGCCGTGGCCGGGATTCCATGGTGGACCACCGACATTGGCGGCTTCCACGGCGGCAATCCGGCAGACGCCTCCTTCCGGGAGCTGATGGTCCGCTGGTTCCAGTATGGTGCGTTCTCTCCGGTATTCAGGCTGCACGGGGACCGTTCACCTTTTGTTGAGCCTACCGGAACACGGGGCGGGGGCGTATGCGGAAGCGGCTCGGATAATGAGGTGTGGAGCTACGGGGATGAGGCGTATGTCATCTTCAAGGAGTTCATGCAGATGCGGGAGCGTCTGAAGCCGTATATCCGCGGACTGATGGAGGCTGCACATGAGAAGGGCACGCCGCCTATGCGTCCATTGTTCTATGATTTCCCTCAGGACCCGGCGGCCTGGGATATCGAGGACCAGTATATGTTCGGTCCCGATCTGCTGGTCGCCCCGGTGTTGGGCGAGGGTGAACGGGCACGCAAGGTGTACCTGCCGTCCGGCTCAGAGTGGACCCATGTCTATACCGGTACTGCCTATGCTGGCGGACAGGCAATTATGGTCGACGCGCCGCTCACGCAGATTCCGCTGTTTGTGCGGGACGGTGCCGTGCTGCCTGTGCTTGGCGGGGTTGAGGAGTAAGGCGGAAATTATAAGGCAAGAAGAGTAAGGCCATTGAATACGGCTATACTCTTGCTTGCTCACAACGGTACAAGCTAAGTAGAGCAGCGATTCTCCTGATAGTGGAGGGTCGCTGCTCTACTGTGTGGACCAAATGTATGCGAAAAATCGAACACATTGGGCCGGCTTAGAGGTGCATGGCGCAAAGGTAAACATTACAGGGGTTAAAGAAACCTTGGATCAGCTTGGGCATGATGCTTTCCTGGCCTTAAGCCGGATTTAGTTGGAAATTCTCCACCTGCTGAGGAACGGAGGAGCCGTCGCCGGATAGCAGATGGAAAAACAGCACTTAATCTGCTGCAAATCAATCAGAGCAGAGGAAATGCGCGAAATTAAATGACGTTTATCCAACTATTTCCTTCAGATGCTGCGAATGATCACAATTAAGTTGCGTTTTTCCAACTATATAGATTGAACTAAAAAACTTAAGTTAAGGGAAAGTGGCGGAGGGGAATTTTGGAACTGGAGGAGCGGTAGCGACCGCCTTTGTGTTTGGATTTCTACCGCGAGGAGCGGTTTCAATCAGGAAATCCAAGCACAACAGCGGCCGGAAGTCCAAAACTTCTCTGGAGTCACGGCTAATCCTAAAACATAAAAACCAGTAGTTCAATTTATATAATTATTAATGTTACTTGAATGCGCCATTGTGGCAGCCAGTTCATGCATTCTTGAAATGTCGATTCCCCCCTACGTCTCCTTCCGAATCAGCGGTTGTTTGGAAGCCAGCCGCTCCCGGTAGGCGCGGGGAGAGAAGCCGGTCAACTGCCGGAACTGGCGGCAGAAATGCTCGACATTGGCGTAGCCGCAGAGAGCGGCGATCTCGGCGATTTTGTGCTGGCCGAAGCCCAGCTTCTCCTTGGCCAGCCTAATCCGGCATTGAATGACATCCTCCATGCAGGAGATGCCGAAGGCTGATTTGTAGATGGTCTGGAGGTAGCCGGTGCTGATGTGCAGATATCCGGCCATTGAGGATACGGTCCAGGGGTGGCCGGGATTGCTGTACAGCGTCTTGCGCAGCTCCAGCAGATTATAATACTGTGGCGTCAGCTTGTCCTGGGACGCTTCGGACAGCTTGTTGAACAAGAGGCGGAACAGGTAGTCAATGGACAGCTCCCGGTAGTCGTTCTGGAACGAGTTCTCCAGCGTCAGCAGCTGGAACAGCTGATGGCAATATCCGGGGTCGGGCAGGGAGAATGGACTGCCGAGCGGCAGGACGCTTTCGGTGATATAGGATTCATCCGCATCGAAACGGACCCAGTCGTTGACATATCTTTTGGAGCAGGCGCGGTAATAGATGTTGTGCCCTGGAGGATACAGAGCGACAGAGTGAGCGGGAAATTCCTTCAATTCACCGTCCACTTCGAACACCGCGGGAGTCTGGGTCAGGACAAGAAGCCAGGCGTCCAGTCCTTCGGGGATACTGTAGACGAAATTGGCCGGATGTGCGGCATCGTATTCCACGTAGTGAATTGTGGGCATGGGCTTCTCCTTTCTTCGGATAGATCAATTAATGGTCAGTAAATATCATTGTTAGCATGTCAGTGAATCTCTATAATTTGTAGTGGACATAAGAGTAAATTTGAAGGTTAATCGAACAGTTCGTAATTATAATTATTAGAAATTATCAATAGGAAGGAAGATTATGAATCCATGATACCACAACAAAACGAAGATCGGAAAGATATCCTTTGCTATACAAGACTGCCGCAGGAGGATATCGTGTATGCTTCGAAGCTGGCTTACAGTATGCACCTGGCTTATAAGACCGATGGGGGCCAGTATCAGGCATTGAATCATAACTCGGGTGTCCTGTTCGCCAAGGCGAAGGAGAATGAGGATGGGACGCTCCGGGCCAAAAGCCTGAAGAAGCCGTATCTTTTCTACTTGGCAGACGGGAATTTCGGCGTCATTGCTGTGCGCACCGAGGCTGACGGGGAAGCAGACGAACAAAGCAAGGGGAAGGTGCTGCTGTTCACTTCGGCCGATCTGCTGCAATACAGTGAGATTGGACTGCTGGAGCTTAAGGCGGACACTCATGTAAGCGATGTCTCCTGCACCTATGACACGGAGCGCAGCGGTTACCTGATCCAATGGATAGACGGGCAGGGCCAGGGCTATGAGAATTTCACTGCCGACATCATGAGCCTTACGAATGTCTCAGCACCGGTGGAAGCGGAGCCGTTCACGCTGGAAGCTGTGCAGACTGATATCGAAGGAATCCAGCCGCGTAATAGGATCGCTGTCTCCGCCGAGATAGCCCGCAGACTCTTCTGCAAGCTTACGGTACCGGAGAATATTGCTGTCGTAGTACCGGACCGTGTGAATGCGGCATCGGTGGAGGATGTGAAGGCGATCCGGGCAACGGCCCTATACAGTGATGGAACGGAGGCTGCCAAAAGAGTCCGTTGGAACACGGATGCCATCAACTGGGACAAGGCCGGAACCTACAGCATCTCCGGGGAGATCCATCAGGATCACTTTCCATTCCCGATTGCACTTAACCGTGCGGACCCCTGCATTGCAGAGTGGAAGGGGAAATATTACTTCATTGCGACTAATGATGCAGATAAGGAACATACGTTGTATATGAGGGAAGCCGATACGATTCCTGGTCTGGTGACAGCCGAGGAAGCCTTGATCCTCGATGCCTTCACTTATGAAGAGATTGGCGGCCTGCTGTGGGCGCCGGAACTCCATATCATTGAAGAAGAGCTGTATATTTTCCATGCTGCAACACCCGGCGAGTTCTTCCATGAAGAATCACATGTGATGAAGCTGAGTCCGGGAGGCAATCCCATGAATGCTGCGGACTGGTCCAGGCCCCGCCGGGTAGTGAAGAAGGATGGAAGCTATCTGTGCGAAGCAGGCGCAACAATTTCGCTGGATATGACCGTCATCCGCTGGAACGGCCAGCTCTATGCCGCATGGTCGGAGCGCCAATTCCTGCCGGTGGATCTGGGAGCCTGGGTCTACATCGCCACGATTGACCCGCAGGAGCCGTGGAAGCTGACCAGTGATCCGGTGCTGCTGACCCGGCCGGATTACGGCTGGGCCAATAACCATACGTTCGTGGATGAAGGTCCGTTTGCTCTGTACACTGAAGACAAGCTGTACGTGACTTTTGCCAGTGCAGCGGTGGATGCCACTTATGTGGTCGGTCTGCTGACCGCAGACAAAGGGGCTGATCTGCTGGATATCAACAGCTGGACCAAGGGCAATTATCCGCTGCTGACCTCCAGAAGTGTGGCGGGGGAATATGGTCCGGGTCATAATTCCTATGTAACGGACGAGGACGGGGTCATCTGGAACGCCTACCACGCCAGACCGGGAATCGAGGGACCACGAAGCTCCGGCCTGCGGCGTGTGCATTTTGACATTGATGGTGCTCCGGTTCTGGATCTTACCGAAGAGAAGGACCTGAATCCGAGCCTGAAGCAGGTATCGATGGAAGTCATCGTAGGCTAGACTCCAGGCCCGTCTAACTCTATAATATTCCTTGACATCCGGGAACCCTTGACCATTCACTTAGGCCGGGGTTCCCTTTTTTTCAAGATTGTACTGGAGGAGTGGATGCCAATATGTACGGGATCATTATTGTTGACGATGAGCTGTTTGTCCGCAAGGGCCTGATTGGAATGATTGACTGGGCAGGCAGCGGGTTTCAGATTGTGGATGAGGCGGACAACGGGGAGGATGCGCTGGAGCTGATCCGGGCTAAGCGGCCGCAGCTCGTGATTACTGATATCCGCATGCCGGTCCTGGATGGCATCGGGCTGATTGAGGCGGTGACGGAGGAGCAGCTTGGAACGGAGTTTATCATTATCAGCGGATATAACGATTTCCGGTATGCCCAGCAGGCGGTCCGGTATGGCGTGCTGGACTATGTGCTGAAGCCGATTAATGAGCATGAAATTGTGAAAGCGCTTCATAAATTTCGCGATCAATTCACTGCGCGCAAGCAACTCCATGACCAGCTGAGCATCCATGAGGGAGAGAAGCGGCTGGAGGCGCTGATCCGGGGGGGAGCGGCGGATGAGGCGCTTGATGCCTGGGAGCAGCAGTGGATAGAGGCGGGAGCCCGCCAGTTCACCTATGTGCTGCTGGAGGTGAACAATGTGTTCCCTTGGAGCGGTCAGCCTATGCCCGGGAAGGCAGAGCTGAAGGAGGCGATCCGGCAGGCGGTGCAGCAGCTCACAGCAGAGACTCCTATTGTCTACGGACATCGGCGGTTCTTCGGCTTCATTGTGCCGGATCATTATCTGGCGAACCATAAGGGAGAGCTGCGCACCTTCCTGACAGATGGTCTGAGCCTGCTCTACCAGCTCTACCCCCTGGAGATTCAGGCGTATACGGGCGGGCCGGTAAGCTCACTCCAGGAGCTGAAGCATTCCTATACCTCGGCTAAGGAGACTGTGGAGTACAAATATGTCCGGCCTGCCCAGCCAATCCTGATGTCCTCGGATATTGCCGGTCTGTCCCTGAACTATATTCATGCCAGCAGCGAGGTGTTTCAGGCGCTGATTGAAGCGATTGAGGAGAATAAGCAGGCAGAGATGATGGATGCGATCGGTAAGCTGTTCACAGAATTTCAGGAGAAGCTGTTCTCCCGGGAAGCGATGAAGGCGGTTGCCATTCAATGCGTCCATAGTGTGTTGCATACCATACGGAGCATGGAGGGGGATGAGAAGCAGCTGGCAAGTCTTGTCCCGATGATGAATTGGACGGATCATAACATCACGCTGGCGGAGCTGAGGTCCCTGTTCGAAGCTTTTGCGCTGGAAGCGGCGGAGCGGATTCAAGGGCTGTACCAGAGCTATGGCAGCAGCGGGCTGTACCGGATCAAGTGCTACGTGGACCGGAACTTCCATGAGAATCTGAACCTCAAGCAGATCGCAGGCCAGTTCTATATGAACTCAGCCTATCTTGGCCAGGTGTTCAAGAAGAATTACGGCATGTACTTCAATGACTACCTGCTCCAGCTGCGCATCACCGAGGCCAAAAAGCTGCTGCGGCAGACCGATCTGCGAATCTATGAAATTGCCGAGCAGGTCGGCTTCAAGAATGCCGATTATTTCGTCACCCAGTTCGAGAAACTGGAGCAGAGAACGCCGACAGAGTACCGAAACCGGACGGGCAACCGTTAATGCCAGGAGGAGGCACAGCATGAAGCTGCTGAATAATATCCGGCTCAGGAATAAAATGTTTCTCGTCTATTTCCTCGGGGTCATCGCTCCGATCATTCTCACAAATGTGATCTTCTACAACACGATTACCGGAAATGTAAAGGCGCAGCGGATCAAGGACATCGATCTGGCGGTGGAGCAGATCAAGAATGAGTTCCGGCTGATCGTGGATCAGGCCGTGGGGTTATCCTCTTTTTTCTACGCGGATTACAAGACCAATGAGGTGCTTGACCGTAACTTCACACAGACCGAAGACTATGTTGAGGCCTACGACCTCTATCTGCGATCCACCCTGAACAACTATTCTCCGTTCTCTTCCTCGCTGCAAAACAAGACCCTCTATGTGGATAACCCCACACTGCTGAATTCCGGGAATATCGGTATCCTGTCCAGGGAGATCCGGGAGAGCCTCTGGTATAAGGAATGGATGCAGGAGGCTTCCTCCCAGCCGCTGTTCGTCCGCATCGAGGATGCAGGCGGCCGGTTCCAGTCGTTCTCGCTGCTGCGGCGGATGGATTATTTCGCGGACCGGATGCTCAAGGAGAAGCTGGTGAAGATTGATTTTAAGACGATTGATCTGATGGAGGTCTTCGCTAATCTGAACGTACACGGGGATGTGTATCTGCTGGGGCCGGAGGGCCGGATTGAATATACAACTAACCGGGCCATAGACTGGCGGGGGAAGGAGCAGCAGCTGTATGCCTCACTGAAGCAGGAGCATATCATTGATTTCGAGAAGGGATATGGCAGTATCAGCTATTTGTCCGGCTGGCGGATCGTCGGTACGGTCAATGAGAAGGAGATCATCAAGGAGGTGCTGAAATCCCGCTATTTCATCCTGTGGTCGGCCTGCCTGATGATGCTTGTCCCTACCGTTATTATTCTGATCATTACCCGCTCGATCAACCTCCGGATTATTGAGATCCTGAAGCATATGAAAAAGGTTAAGACGCAGCAGTTCCAGATGATCATGCACGGGGAGTCGCGCGATGAGATCGGCCAGCTGACCCTGGAGTTCAACAGTATGATTATGCAGATTAAGGCTCTGATTAACGATGTGTATCTAACGGAGATTCAGAAGAAGTCGCTGGAGCTGGAGCGGCGGAAGGCGCAGCTTAATGCTCTGCAGAGCCAGATTAACCCGCACTTCCTGTTCAATGCGCTGGAGACGATTCGGATGCGGAGCCTGCTGAAGCAGGAGAACGAGACGGCCAAAATCATCCAGAGCATGGCGATGATCCTGCGTAGCTCATTGACCTGGAATAAGGAGTGGGTGAGCGTGGAGGAGGAGCTGGGTTTTATTCACTGTTTTCTGGATATCCAGAAATACCGGTTCGAGGATAAGCTGAGCTACCATATCGAGGTGCAGCCCGAAGCCTACGCCTGTATAGTCCCCAAGATGGTGTTCCTGCCCTTCGTGGAGAACGCCAGTATTCATGGCATCGAGCCGCTCAAAAAAGGCGGCAGCATTGAGATCCGCATCAGCGTGACGGGGGATGAGGTGGTCTTCCAAGTGTCGGACAACGGGATTGGCATGAGCAGTGAGCAGGTTGACACTCTCTACGGATACCTCGACATGGAGGGGATTATCGGCGAGCGTATCGGTATACAAAATGTAATCTACAGGGTGACCATGCTGTATGGCGGGCGCGCAGTCTTCCAGGTGGACAGCAGACCGGGGGAAGGGACACGGATTGAGCTGAGAATCCCGGCGAATCCATAGTTTACAAAGGAGAAGCCATAATTTTACGGGTAACGAAGGAATGTAAACGCTTTTATACTAAAGGAGCACTAAACCATGAATCTACAAGGGGGAGTACAGGCAATGGGTAAAAGCAAGAGAATATGGCTTCTCGCTCTGACGGCAGTCGTCTCATTATCCGTGGTGACAGCTTGCTCGGGGCCTAATAATGCCAAGAAGAATAATACAGGGACGACGGAGCCGACAAGCGCCGCTGCTACCACAGAGACCGAACCCAAGCAAGATAAGGTAACATTCAAAATCTTCAACGGGGTGGCCGGCTCGAAGGATGGAAATACCAATGAGACGACCATCGGCAAGCTGCTGGAGGATCAGACCGGTGTCAATTTCAAGCTGGAATTCGTGGTGGGCGACCTCAATACCAAGATTGGAACCATGATTGCCGCCAACGATTACCCGGATGTGCTGATTCCCGATGCCGCTATAGAGGAAGTGCTTAATGCCGGCGCATTCATCCCGCTCGATGAGCTGATTGAGAAGTACGGGCCGAACATCCAGCGTGTCTATGGCAAATCCCTGAATCAGATGCGCTCCAAGGACGGTAAAATCTATTTCCTGCCGATTGCTGCCCAGGTGAACGATTTCATTCCTGAGCCGGAAGCCGGGGCGGGATTCTGGGTTCAGCGCCGTGTGCTGGAGGAAGCAGGTTATCCGAAGATCAAGACGCTGGATCAATATATAGAGCTGATTAAGAATTACCGCGACAAGCACAAGGATGAGAATCTGACGGGGATGGTCTCTCTTACGCATGACTGGAGATTCTTCGCCACCTCCAACCCGCCGATGCATCTGATGGGCTATCCGAATGACGGCAACGTTACCGTGGATACCAATACCTGGGAAGCCAAGACCTATGCCGGTGCAGAGTCCACCAAAAAGTGGCTGAAGGCGCTGAATGACCTCAATGCTGCCGGTCTGTTCGATAAAGCCTCCTTCGTCGATAACTATGACCAGTATATCGCCAAATTAACCTCCCACAAGGTGCTCGGCTTCTTCGACTACCGCTGGCAGGTGGATAATGCGCTGAATGTGCTGAAGGATGCCGCCCGTAAGGATCCTTCCCTGGACGGCTTCAAGTACTTCCCGCTGCCGGTAACCTTCGAGGAAGGCACGCCAGATGCTTATCTTGATCCGCCAGGGGGCCTAGTAACGAACCGTGGAATCGGGATTACCGTCAGTGCCAAGGACCCGGTCCGCATCATCCAGTTCTTCGACAACATGCTGACCGAAGAGAACCAGACCCTGATGTCTTGGGGTATCAAAGGCGAGACGTATGAAGTGAATGAGAAGGGCCGCTACTACCGTACGCAGGAGCAGATCGACAAGATTGACGAGCCGTTCAGAGAGAGCTTCGGCTTCAAATACTTCAGCTGGAACTGGCCGATGTACAATGCCACCTCTACCCTGGCTGACGGAAATGCCAAGAACGTTGCCAGCCAGCCCGAGGTCTTCCAGATGACGCTGACCGACAAGGATAAGGCAATCTTAGAGAAATACGGCGTACAGACCTACAGCCAGCTGTTCGCTGAACCGGTTCCGCGTCCATACTTCCCGGCGTGGGGCTTCGCGAAGGAGCAGAATTCTCCGGAACAGCTCTGGGAAGCCAGCAAGGATGAAATGACGAAGAAATATTTCCCTAAGCTGGTGCTGACGACTCCCGATAAGTTCGATGCAGTCTGGGAGGAATACATGAAGGAATTCGGCAAGCTGGATACTGCGGGTTATGAGAAATGGACCACTGAGCAAGTCAAAGCGAAGGTAGAAATGGCGAACCAATAGCCGGAACCGGCGGGAAGGACCAGGGCTGCACCGAGGTGCTGGTCTTTCCTGCTTGCCGCTTAGACACCCGGTGCGCTGAAGGAGAGAGATACGGATGGATAAAAATACGGTACCTGCGTTATCCCGGCCGGCGGCGGATAAGGAGCCGGGCCGGATGCGGCTGTTTTTCAAAAAGCTGGGCCAGCAGCGGGCCTTGGCAGTGATGTCGGTCCCTTTTCTAATCTGGCTGTTTGTATTCAAATATTTGCCGCTGTGGGGCTGGAGCATCGCCTTCCAGGATTACAAGCCGGCCAGGAAGTTCATGGAACAGACCTGGATTGGCTTTGAGCATTTTAAATTTCTGTTCGGGGACGACCGCTTCCTCCGGGTGTTACGCAATACGCTGGCGATGAGCTCGATTAACCTGTTCTTCGGCTTCGTCACCGCGATCACCCTGGCCTTGCTGCTTAATGAAATACGCAATATTGCGTTCAAGCGTGTAGTGCAGACTGTCAGTTATTTGCCGCATTTTATCTCTTGGGTCGTGGCGGCGAGCATCATTCAGACAACGCTGTCCCCGGATGGTACCATTAACCAGCTGCTGGTGGGTCTGGGCTTCCTTGACCGCGGCAATGAAATTCTGTTCCTGGGTATCCCGGAATACTTTTGGACCATCTTCGGAGCCAGCTCCGTCTGGAAGGACATCGGCTGGAACACCATCGTCTACCTGGCCGCTATGACGACAATTGATCCCACGCAGTATGAAGCAGCAGAGATCGACGGCGCGAACCGGTTCAAGAAAATGATCTATGTCACGCTTCCGGGCATCAAGTCTGTTGTGATTGTCCTGCTCATTATGAATATCGGATATCTGCTGGAATCGGGATTCGAGCCGCAGTACCTGCTGGGTAACGGCATGAATGTGGACTATTCCGAGAACATTGACATATTCGTGCTGAAATACGGAATTGCCCAGAGTAACTTCTCCCTGTCCATCGCAGCGGGAATGTTCAAGACGGTCGTCAGCTTCATCCTGCTGTTCATGGCGAACAATGCCGCGAAGCGTATGGGCGAAGCCAGACTGTATTAATAAAGGAGGCGCAGGCATGGAAACCGCAGCTGTCCAGAAGAAAAAACGCAAGCCCCGAATAAGCTCCTCCACCGGCGACCGCTTGTTTGTCATTGGCAACTACTGCTTCATGATCGCACTAATGATCGTTACCCTGTATCCGTTCGTGAATGTCCTTGCAGTGTCGCTTAACAACGCGCAAGACTCTATCAAAGGCGGAATCTACCTGCTGCCCAGAGAATGGACGCTTGCGAATTACACTTATATTCTGAGAGAGGCCACGATTTTTCATGCGACCTTCATCTCCGTGCTGCGCACCGTGATCGGAACGGTAGTCACCGTCTTCTGCTCGGCCATGCTGGCCTACACGCTTAGCAGACAGGATTATGTGCTGCGCAAATTCATCACGGTAGCTTTTATCATGACGATGTACTTCAACGGCGGCCTGATTCCCAATTATCTGCTGATACGGGATATGGGACTGGTCGGCAGCTTCTGGGTCTACATTCTTCCGGGGATCATCGGGGTGTTCAACCTGATTATTATCCGTTCCTTCATTGAAAATCTGCCGGAGAGCATCATCGAATCGGCGAAAATTGACGGGGCGGGGGATTACCGGACCTTCTTCAGCCTCATTCTGCCGCTAACAGTGCCTGTCCTTGCCACGGTGGCGCTGTTCTCAGGGGTGTTCCAGTGGAATTCGTGGTTCGATGTGTTCCTCTACAATTCCTCGGATGAGAAGCTGAGCACCCTGCAATACGAGCTGCAGAAGATTCTGCAGAACTCCAATACCACCACCGGCACCTCTTCGCTGGACGGAATGATCCAGGGAGCTACCGGAGGCCAGCAGAATGCGGTCACGCCAATGTCCGTGCGGGCAACGATGACGATTGTAGCTTCCGTACCGATTATTATGGTGTACCCGTTCCTGCAGAAGTATTTTGTCAAAGGCATGATGGTCGGCGGGGTTAAAGGATAGAGTGTCTAATTGTATACAAGAGTTCTCCCTTAGGGGTAATTATCATAGAAGGATCGTAAGCCGGATGTACAAGGCCTGCGGTCTTTTCTATTAAAATATAAGAATTTATATGTTGCACACGATAACTTATCCTTCTATTTCCCGCTGAAACGGTACCGTCCTTAAAAAGGACGGCAAAGCCGTTTCCACTTGGGATTGTATACATGGTTATAGCATAATATAGTATTTTCATTTAAAATGTCCATATGACATATAAGAAAGAGGAGGATGTTCATATGGAATATCATGTTGCAATGCAAGGGAGCGATCAGGCTCCCGGTACAGCAGACAAGCCCTTCCGCTCCATTTCCCGCGCTGCGGCGCTGGCGGAGCCAGGAGATACGGTCACCGTTCATGCGGGGACATACAGGGAATGGGTGAGCCCGGGTAACGGAGGGACTGAGGATCAGAGGATTATCTATCAGGCTGCCGGAGATGGGGAGGTTGTCATCACAGGCGCTGAGCCGGTGGCAGATTGGCAGGATGAAGGAGACGGTGTCTGGAGCACGGAGGTGCCGAACAGCCTGTTTGCTGTGCGCAATCCTTTCAAGGAGAAATTGTATGGCGACTGGCTGTTCGAAGGGGCGTTCGAGCCGCATCTGGGGGAGGTCTATCTGGACGGCAAATCGCTGTATGAATGTGATAGCGTTACCAAGCTGCGCGATCCTAAGGTTTGGCCGCAGGCCAAGTACCCGGCGGACTCTCTGCTCCAGTGGTATGCAGAAGCAGGAGCGGCTTCCACCAGGATATGGGCGAGCTTCGGGGGCAAGGACCCGCGCCGGGAGAATGTGGAGATCAGCGTTCGTCCTTATTGCTTCTGGCCGGAGCAGACGGGACGGGGTTATATAACCGTCAAGGGCTTCACACTCCGCCAGGCATCTCCTCAATGGGCACCGCCGACGGCGTTGCAGGAAGGGCTGATCGGACCCCACTGGAGCAAGGGCTGGATCATTGAGGACAACCACATCTGCGAGTCCAAATGTACAGGGGTGAGCCTGGGCAAAGAAATCTCAACCGGGCACAACGAGTGGTCAAATGGCCGGATGAAGGGCGGGACGCAGCGGGAGCAGGAGGTTATTTTCCGCGCACTCCGCCAGGATTGGCATAAGGACAACATTGGAAGTCATATCGTCCGCAATAATGTAATTCATGATTGTGAGCAGGCCGGAGTGGTCGGCCATTTGGGCGGGGCCTTCAGCCAGATTGTCCAGAACCGGATTTATAATATCCATCATAAACGGATTTTCCACGGGGCAGAGGTTGGCGGAATCAAGCTTCATGCTTCACTGGATACCCAAATTTGCGACAATGTTATTTACAGCTCCTACCGGGCGTTATGGCTGGACTGGCAGGCACAGGGCACCCGTATCAGCCGGAACGTATTCTACGACAACTTGTCCGAGGATTTCTTCATGGAGGTCTGCCACGGTCCTTATATGGTCGATCACAACCTGTTCCTGTCGCCGATGAACTTCCGCAATATGGCCCAGGGCGGCGCGTTCGTCCATAATCTGTTCGCTGGCAGGTTCGTAGTGCGCCCCGAGCTTACCCGATACACGCCGTACCATATGCCGCATGAGACAGCCATTGCCGGGTACAGCAACTTCACGGGCGGCGATGACCGATATTATAACAATATCTTCCTGCGTGATGAGGACAAGGACAATGAGGTTGTGCCGATGACGTTCTTCGAGCATCTGCCGCTTGCCCCGAGAGAGCAGCTTAATGATAACGGTGAGAGGGTAATGGACGGTATCCCGGACAATTCCCGCTGTTATCTGCATCCAGTCGGATTGGGCGGCTACAACGAGCATCCGAATGCGCTGGATAAGCAGTGGTGGGAATACACCAAAGCAGAGATCAAATCGATGATCGATTCCGGCAAGCCGTTCCATCCCGAACAGATGGCCCTTCCTGTAGCCATTCAAGGCAATCTGTATCTGAAAGATGCGGTGCCGGGTGCGCATGAGCGCAGCGCGAAGGTCTATGCTGACAAAGGCATTGAGATTGAGGTTGATCCGGCTTCCGGCAAGGTGCAGGTGCATATCGTGAACCCTGAGCTGCTGCGTGCAGCCGCGCCGACCGTGGTCACCACGAATCTGCTGGGCAGAAGCTATCACGCCGAGATGCGCTATGAGGAGCCGGACGGCTCACCGTACCGGTTCGACCGCGACTTCTTCGGTACGCAGCGTCCGGACTCGAATGTGACGCCTGGACCGTTTGAATTAACAGAGAATGCTGCGTTGAAAATAGTGCTGTAGAACGGAATGGTTATGACTGAGAGCCTGTCCCTGTGGACAGGCTTTTGTGTGGTGCATGAAATGAGAAATTCTGCATGAAGTGCAACAATGGTGATGCAATAGTACAGATGGTTATAGCCGATCTCTGCCTATGAAGGTGAAGTGAGCCTACATATAATGGAAGAAGGATGAAATGATGAGAGTCGAAGGGAGATGAAGAGATGAAGACATTCAATGAAAAGTACCTAGACACCGAGGAAAACTTCAACAATGTTCATGCCTTTTTGAGAAAAATGGTACCTTTGACGGGTAAGCTTCAGACTTGGGAATTTGTCAGATTCGAGTTCTGGAACCGGTACGAAGCGCCCAAGAGTACAGATCCTAATTTCATGGAAAATAATGCACACCTATGGAAGAATGAAGCTGGTGAGATCATAGGCTTGTTCATTTCCGAATCGGGGGGCAGCTTCTTCAGCTTAATTGTCCACCCGGATGATCCGCAGCTGGCAGGCGAGATGGTGGAATGTACCCGGAATATATGGGGCGAGGGGAAAAAGAAGCTCAACACCGATTGTTATCCCTATGGTCTGGAGGTTCAGGCATTATTAGACCAAGGATTTGTGCAAGATTCTCATATCGGGAATACCCGAAGGTATGATCTTGCGGATACGGATTACACTTTGAAGCTGGAAGAAGGATTCTATATCCGCTCAATGGCGGAAGGGACAGACGAATGCGCGAAGAGTGAATTGATTGAGCAGATCTTTTCTCCGGATGATGTCAATGTCAGGAACTCAGATTACTGGAGAAAGGATCTACAATCCTATCGTGCGGAGCTTGATTTCTCGGTAGTGGATGATAAAGGGCGGCCTGTTGCCTTCTGTTTCGGATTCGTAGATCAGGATAACGGGTTCGCGGTTATAGAGACGATTGGGACCCACCCGGATTACCGGCAACGCGGCTTCGGTAAAGCGGTGGTTACCGCGTGTTTCTTGCGGCTGAAGGAGCATGGGGTGACAACGGCCTATATCACGGGGTTTTCTGCTGAGGCTAATGCTCTATATCAATCCCTGCAGCCGGTGGAGATTATTCCAGTCCATTCGTATGTGTATGAACGTCAAATCTAGTCCGTACAGGCGTTATAAATGGATTTCCATGCTCCATATATATTTTTTCGCAGCAGGTTCCTCAGCAGGATTTCACACTTAGTTTATCGAATAAACAAAGTGTAGAGATATACATATAATCTATGAGAGGAATGAGCAGCTTTGGACATGAACCATCAGAAGTATACAATACAAGCAGCGGGATATGATCAGGAGAAAGCAGGGATTGAGCGTGGTAAGATCACGATGATCGAATATCCCTCTGCCACAGTTGGCAACACCCGGAAGGCTAGAGTATACACACCGCCCGGCTATTCCAGCACAGAGAAATATAATGTCTTGTATCTGCTGCACGGCATTGGCGGAAATGAGGACGAATGGTACACTCACGGCACGCCGCAGATTATTCTGGACAACCTGTATGCCGATCACAAGCTGAAGCCGATGATTGTTGTGCTGCCGAATGGCCGGGCGATGCAGAACGACCGGGCGGAGGGCGACATCTTTGCGCCTGACAAGTTGGAAGCCTTCGGGGCCTTTGAGTCTGATCTTCTGAACGATCTGATCCCTTATATTGAAGCGAATTATTCTGTGCTGACGGACCGGGAGCACCGTGCGCTGGCCGGGTTGTCCATGGGCGGAGGGCAATCGCTCAACATGGGTCTGAATAATCTGGACCGCTTCGCCTGGGTGGGAGCCTTCTCTGCGGCACCTAACACGAAGGAGCCGGAGATACTGGTACCCGACCCGCAAAAGGTCGCGGACGCGCTTAACCTGCTCTGGTTATCCTGCGGAGACCGGGACAGCCTGAAGTATGTCAGCGACCGCACCCATGCTTACTTCTTAGAACATAATGTGCCGCATATCTGGGTAGAAGAGCAGGGCGACCACGACTGGCCGGTCTGGAAGAACGGCTTGTACCAGTTCGTTCAGCTTATTTTCTAATGGGTGTAGGGGGCGTCCGGGAACGGGGGTCTCTTATTCTGGCCGGATGAGTCTACGGCAGAAGAAATCGCGCGGGAGTAGATGGATTTTATACACTTGCTGATGAACCAATCTCCCTCACGGGAACAGGAGATGGATAAACGGCACTTAATTCATCGCAATTCACCTGAAGTGGGTGAAATCTCAAAATTAGTTGTGCTTTTTCCACTTGTTGCCGGGTAATCCTTAGAAAGCGGGAAATTAAGATACGTTTATCCAGTTGTTTGCCCGAGAGGTACTTGAACGGCTGGAGATGTTGGTTAGTTGGCCGGAATTGAGAGACGGAAGTTGCCAAAAAAGGCAGTCCCAAGCCATTATATAATGGCTCTGGGGCTGCCTCTTCTTTTACTTTTACAGCTTACGCAGTAATGCTCATTTGCTTACTTATTAGCAACAGCATCAGCACGCATTTTAACGATTTTGTCTGCTCTTTCCTTGTCTACGGCGAAGACATCGTTCCAGCCGAGTCCTTCGACATCGCTCTTCAGCTTGGTCCAGAGCTGGTCGAATTCGGCCTGGTCCTTGGCGAAGATCATTTTCCAGGAGGTGTTCTTGACATAATCGGAAATCTGGCTGCGTTTGTTCTTGACGTCAGAGGAATCGGAGCCAAGACTGGTGTTGATATTCGGCACGATGTCGATCATGTTGTTCTTCGTATAGTACTCGGTCGGAGTAGTAGCATCATAGGTTTTCTGCCAGTCTGTAGTCAGCGCAGTCTTGTTGGCTTCAATGGTGGAAGCCCAGTAGGTGCTGTTATAGAACTCTTTGGTTTCCGGGTCGGTCACGAAATCACTCATAATCATCGAGTTGACTTTACTCTGGCCATCCTGGTAACCGCCGCCGCCGTATTCAGCAGGGACCGGGGTGTTTTCCTGGAATGCAGTCTGACCAACTTCGGTCAGCTTAAATTTGCCGTCCGGTGTTTTTTCATAGTTGAAGCCTTCGAAGCCGTTGGTATAGTAACGCAGGCCTTCCGGTGAGGACATCCAGTCCATCAGTTCCATGATTCTTTCCGGCTCTTTCGCTTTGGAGCCGATGGCGAACACTCTGCCGTTCCCGAAGTAAGCATCACTGTTCTGGATCAGATGGGTATCGCCGATCGGAACGGCTACGTTGCCGTCACCCTGGTTGCCGCGTTCAATCGTGTTGTAGAAGCCTCTCTGCCAGGAGTACCACAGGAGCAGCACCTGCTTGTTGGTCAGCTTCTCAGATACCTTGTTCCAGTCCTGGGAAGGGGAATCCGGGTCGACGAGACCCATTTTGTTAGCGTCATAATAGAACTGCAGAATCTTCTTGTACATACTGTTGTCGTCCACGATCGGAACGATATCGCCTTTGGCATTCAATTGAATAGTTGTCGTGCCGTTCGGCTGCTCATAGCCATACCAGTTACTCAGCCACCGGACATTCTCCATGCTTCCGCCGTCCCAGTCCTTCCACAGCGTAATCGGAACAATCGGCTTGCCGTCCGGAGTCTTCGGATATTTAGCCTGCATGTCCTTCAGGGCCGTCATCAGGTCGTTCAGATTATTCAGCTTCGGAGCGCCGATTCCTTTGTAATAATCCCAAGGCATAATCGGGCTGGAGTAAGGCAGCTCTTCCGAAAAGGTCGTTGGCGAAGTATCGGCGGTGAAGGCCGGGAGAGCATAGATTTTACCGTCCGGATTCTGCTTCTCGAAGGCCACATTGAACGGCTTGAAGTGATTGTCTACATATTGGGACAGATGCTCCGTGTTCTTAATCATGTCGGTTAGATCCATAATCATGCCTGCCGGAATCAGTTCCTCGAGCTGGCTGTTCTCAATAATCAGGAGGTCACCGAGGTCACCGGATGCCGAGCGGGTCTTGTACAGCTGGTCGCCCGCTACCTGCGGAGCCAGAATGTTCAGCGTGATATTGAATTTGTCCTTAAGCAGCTTGCCATACCATCCCGTCTGCTCGCCTTGATAGTTAGCTGCGTTGTCGAATACCGTAATGGTTAGAGGTTTGCTGTGATCGATGCCTTTGCTAGTGCCCGGATCGGATGACTCAGTAGGTGTTCCGGGTTCGGCCGTCCCCGCAGCAGCTCCTCCATTGTTGGAATTACCGCTGCAACCACTTAGCGCCGTTGTTACCAGTAGAATGGTCGTCCCTAGTAACAGCGCGGACTTTCTGCCCAGCTTATGATGTGTTTTCATGTGTAGCCCCCCGAATGTTTAATGTATCATAAATGGCGCTGGCGGATTAGCCTTTGACCGCACCAATTATAATTCCTTTTACAAAAAATCTCTGGAAGATCGGATATACCAGCAGAATAGGTGCGACTACGATAATGGTTACGGTCATGCGGATGGAGGTAGAGGTCTGCTTGGTCGCCAGAGTTGCCATGGCCGTTGATCCGGCATTCTGCAGATTGACCATGGTCGACAAGGAGCTTGCCTGGTTGATGTAGTTATACAGAATGAACTGTAAGCTGTAGAGCTTACTGTCCGTCACCAGCAGGAGCGTATCCTGGAAGGAGTTCCACTGGTTAACCGCCGAGAAAATGGCAACGGTTGCAAGGATCGGCTTGCTGATTGGCAGAATGATTTTGTAGAAAATCGTGAAGATTCCTGCGCCGTCAATGCTGGCCGCCTGCTGAAGCTCCTTCGGTGTTGCCTCGACGAAGGTTTTGACCAGGATAATGAAGAAGGGTGCTACTACGGACGGAAGAATATAAGCCAGGAAGTTGTCCGTCAGATGCAGCGATCTCATGGTCAGATACCAAGGGATGATCCCGGCGTTGAAGAACATCGTGATGATGGTGAAGCGGTACCAGAATTTCTTGCCCCACATGTCCTCCTGGGCGAACATAAATCCGAGGAAGGCCGAGGCGCCGACGGTCAGCAGCGTACCAATTACTGTTCTGCCGAGAGAGATCATAAAGGCATTGCCCAGACCGGGGATTTTGAACACATCGATATAATTCTGGAAATGAATCCCCTTAGGCCAGAAAATAATTTCGCCCTTGGCGCTTAGGTCGTTCGCGCTGATCGTATTGATAATGATCGAGTAGAACGGATAAACGCAGATGAAGGCGAACAGTGAGAATAGGATGTAGATAATAGTGGAGATGATTTTATCGGCAGCACTGACCTGCATTTTGACCGTTTTTTTGGTGATGTCGATCTCCCGGGTGTTTGGCGTAAGACTGGTCTGGTTGTCACTCATACAATGCCCTCTCCTCTCAGCATTTTGGACAGCCCGTTCACCGAAAAGAGAAGCACCACGCTGATTACACTCTTCAGCATACTGATCGCAACGGAGACGGAATAGCTGCCGCCGCCCATGGCGAGGTTATACACATATAGATCAAGAACCTGAATAGTGTCCTTGTTAAACGCATTCTGGAACACGAAATACTGCTCCAATCCGTTATTCAGGAAGCTTGCGATCTGGAGCATCAGCAGGACGAAGTAGGTTGGCATCATGCTTGGCAGCACGACATGGCGGATGACCTGCATCCGGGTAGCCCCGTCTACATAAGCCGCTTCATACAGCGATTCGTCGATGCCCATGATGGCTGCGATGTACAGAATGGCGGACCAGCCGAGTGACTTCCAGGTAGCCCAAGCCCACATCGTCCACCAGACATGCTCGGAGCTCTGCAGGAACATGGTTGGAGAATCGGTCAGCCCAGTCATATGCAGGAAGCCGTTGACCATCCCCTCACTGGAGAACATGGAGAAGGCGAGGGAGTACACAAGCACCCAACTGATGAAGTTCGGCAGCGTGGTGACCGTCTGGATGAATTTGCGGAAACGGACTGCCTTGATCTCGGTCAGGAAGATGGCGAAGATCATCGGGAGCCAGGAGAAGAGGATGCCCAGTCCGCTGATGCCGAAGGTATTCCAGATGACCTGCATTAACTGGTCGATCTTGACCTGATTTTCGACTAACGAATGGAACCATTTGAAGCCGACGAACTCAGATTGGGACAATGGGATAGGCGGGGTGTAATCAAAAAATGCATAGACCCATCCATAGAGCGGATAGTAGGCAAAGACAGCGAGTAAAAGCATAAAGGGAGAGATGTAAAGGAATTTCCGGAACGAATTGCTTCTCATGCTCTGGCTGCGCATTGTTTCACTCCTCATCATATTCTCTTTGTATGATTGCTTCCTGAAGCTAAGCCGGGGCAAGCAATCCCTGGCATCTTGTCTGTCTGTCATCCCCCTTCTTCAGTAAGCAACTCCAGTTTTGATAACGCTTTCATGTATGAAACTATAATAAGTTATCGTCTATCTTCCTACAATGACCGATCCTCACCAATTATTGATCTATTGTAAGATGAAGGAGACGCGGACGGAAAGGGCAATTGCATGGGAGAGGCAAGGGAGAAAAGCAGGAGACGCGGATGAAACGGGAGTTCATAGGAGTGGGAAGAAAGGTATATGGGAGGCTAGTGGGAAACGAAAGAGTGGTGAGGAGCATTATTGCACCAATTCATTAAATGTGGACGGATGAGCTAAATGAAGGGTATTAATACACCTGATTTCATCAAAAGCGGGCGGATCGGCCGAATGAAGAGTATAAATACACTTGATTTCATCAAATGTGGGTGGATGAGCGGAATGAAGTGTATTAATACACCTGATTTCATCAAATGTGGGCAGATGAGCCGAATGAGGGGTATTAGTACACTTATTTTCAATAATGGACGGGGAGCAGCGCTTCTATGGTCTGGCAGGCAGCGGCCGTACTTACCAGAGCCTTGTTCCAGATTTCGTACTCGCCGCTCCCTCCATTCTCTTCCGCCTCAGGCGGTGATGAAGCATTGCTTGCGGTATTCATTGGCGCTGGTTCCCGTGTATTCTCTGAATTTTTTGTAGAACCAGTCGATTTCTGAATACCCCACAGCGTCTGCAATCTCATAGATCTTCATGTCGGTCGTTTCCAGCAGCAGCTTGGCCTTCTCCATCCGCTGGCGCAGGAGGTATTCGTTGAAGGACATATTTTCCTGCTGCTTGAACTTCTGTCCGAGATAGGCGCAATTGAAGTTCAAGGAGTCGGAAATCTGCTTGAGCGTAATATTACGATGGAGCTGCTCATCCACGTATTGCTTGATCGTACTGACAATTGGAGACGGGGAGGGCTGCTCTTTTTGAAGGGTGAACTCCGGATAATCCTGCTCCGCAGCAGCCGGTCTGCCGGCCGGAGCCAGCGCCCGTCTAACCGCCTCCAGGCTCCTGCCCAGCTCAGCGGGGTCTACTGGATCAGTCAAGTAATCGCTTACATTATAGAGTAAGGCTTGGCGTGCCAACCCGAAATCCCCGCTGCCCCCGAGCAGGATAATCGGAACGGAGCTACCCTGCCTGATCTGCTCACAGACTCTCATGCCCGGCGTATGGGCGTCCCTAATATTCAGAAGAACCAGTGAAATTCCCTCGCTGCGGATCAGCCGCAGAATATCGGATGAATAATCAGCATGCGCATGAATGATGAAATTCTTAAGTCTGCTCCCTGCCATATAAGAAGCGATCTCCCGCACCTGACGGTTTCGCTCTACACATAAGATTCTGTACAACCTGATGACCCCGCTTTCAGAGAGAAGTTAAGCTTCCTTCATTCATTATGTGCAACAGAGCCGGGCGCTACAATGTGCAATTCTTGCACCAGGCTCCATTTGTTTACCTGATCGAAATCCGGTTGCCCGGTGGATAAGGACTTGCGGACCCGACCTATAATTTGACAGGTGAACACCTGAAGTTAGACGGGTTGCTGCCTGAAAATGTAAGCGCTAAACTTTCGAGGTAAGTCATTCATACTTGGGGGGACAGATCATGCGGGCAAAAAAAGTAATGTCAGTATTCATTAGTATGTTGTTATTAGCTGCAACGACGGCTTGCGGCGGAGGAGCAGGGAACGGCGGGAACGCCGGAGGGGGAGCATCAGCCCAGCCGGCGGCAGCTACGGAGGCTCCGGCAGCTGAGGCCACTGCGGACGCTACACCAACTGCGGCGCCGAGCAATGCTACACCGGAAAAGGATTTCGATATGGGCGGCAGAACGATTAAGATTGTCTCTTGGTGGGATATGAAGATTCCCGAGGATAACCCGGATAATATTCAGCGTTCTAAGAATCTGAAGGCATTGATGGCCAAGCATAATTTCAAGGTTGAATATGTAGCGCTGGATTTCGGTGAATACCAGAAGAAGGTAGTGGCTTCACTGGTCGCCGGTGAACCGCTTGGTGATATTGTCAGAATGGGCAAGGGCTATATGATTCCGGTGCTGACGAAGCAGGATATGTTCTGGCCGGTTGACGAGTATACCAAGAATGAGAATGCCTTCAATCAGCGGATGACTACAGAATTCTCGCAATATGAAGGCCGGGGCTATGGCTTCTCGGAGAATGCGGGCAACCTGATCAGCGGGGTATTCTATAACCGCACACTGATGAAGAAGCTGGGCATGAAGCCGCTCCAGGAATATGTGAACGAGGATAACTGGAACTGGGAGACCTTCACTCAAGTCGCCAAAGAAGCGAACAAGGATACAGATAACAACGGGAAACTTGATGTATGGGGCTTGGCCTCAGGCGGGTTCCTGGAAATGGCGATGGCCTCCAACGAGACCGATCTGACCATTGAGGACAAACAGAATCTGGATGATCCTAAGCTGCTGGAGGTCTTCAAGTTCATCGCTAAGCTGGGAGCTGAGAAGGTAGCGCGGCCGACCGAAGGCGGGGACTGGCAGGAACCGGCGCAGTTCTTCCGCCAGGGGAACACGCTGATGTATGCGGGAGCAGATTATGAGGCGAACGGCTTCAAGACGGATATGAAGGATTATGATATCGGCTTTGTTCCTTTTCCAAAAGGACCTAATGCTACCGAATACCATAGTGTGGAATCCAATGTCCAGTTCCTGACCATTCCGAAGAAGGCCGAGAATCCGGACCAGCTGATGTATATCTGGGAGAAGATCAACGATATCGAGTCCATCTACGATTATCCGAAGCAGGCTTCCCTGGAGAGCACGTATGACAACGAGGACGATATCAACAATGCCAAGCTGGTCGAAGGCGGTATGCTGCTTACGAACCATAACACCTTCTCGACCATGCCGTACTACGAGATGATTGACGAACTGAAGAAGGGAACCTCGGCATCTACTGTCATTCAGAAGTACAAGGCGAAGGTTCAGGCTTCTGTAGACGCGGTCTACAAAAAATAAACGGATACCCGCATGGAACAACAGTCCCCCGCGGACTGTTGTTCCCATTCTTGCGGCAATTATATGCTGGAACTTGAAATACACCAACTTATGATCCATCGCTTAAGGGGAGGAGTACGATTGAATATTCGAATCAGGAACATAGCAGTTATATTGGTTGTTGTCCTGCTGGCCGGGACGATCTGGATATTTAATTCCCCGGGGCAGCCTGTGCATTCCGACTCTCCTGCAGTAGGCAAGTTCACGGCAGCCGCACAGGAAGCCGAAGAAGGCAGCTATGAAGCCTATCTGAAGCAACACGGGGATGCCCCGCGCCCTGACCGGGAGATCCGCATCGAAGGGGAGAGCTATTCCCCAGGCAGCGGAGATGCCTTCGAGGTGAAGCAGCAATTCGAGGGGCTTGACGGAACAGCAGTCATTACCCCGGAATCGGGAACCATCTCCTGGGAGGTGCCGGTTCCGGAATCCGGGCTGTATAACATCCGGGTTCATTATTATCCGGTGGAAGGTAAAAGCTCGTCGATTGAGCGTTCCTTATCTATCAACCGGGAGGTACCGTTCAAGGGAGCGGATACCTTGCTCTTCGACCGGGTCTGGGGGAACCGTGAAGAGGTCATTAAGCAGGATGACCGCGGCAACGATTTGCGCCCCAGACAGGTGGAGCAGCCGGTGTGGCAGTCCACGGTCATAGCGGACAGTGAAGGCTTCTATGAGGAGCCCTATGCCTTCTACCTGGAGCAGGGGAACCAGACCCTGTCGCTGACCGCACTCCGTGAGCCGATGGCTATTGATTATATTGAGCTGTTCCAGGACCGGACAGTGCAGTCTTATGCAGAGGCTAAGCAGCAGTATGAGACTAAGGGCCTTCAGCCGGTAAAAGAGCCATATATCGAGGTCCAGGCCGAAGCGGCATCCGCTAAATCCTCGCCTACCCTATACCCGTTATCCGACCGCTCCAGCCCGGCAGTGGTTCCTTATGCAGTCTCAAATTTAAGGATCAACACTATCGGCGGGGTGAACTGGAAGCTTCCGGGGCAATGGATCGAATGGGAGATTGATGTCCCTGAAGAAGGTCTGTACCGGATAGCGCTCAAGGAGAAGCAGAATCAGCTCCGGGGCGTCTATGCCAACCGCAGCCTGACCATTGACGGTGAATATCCGTTCACCGAGATGAAGCAGATCCGCTTCAATTACTCTCCCGGCTGGCAGATGAATGTACTCGGCGGGGAAGATCCTTATCTGTTCCATCTTACAGAAGGGAAGCACAAGCTGAGGCTGACCGTGACCCTGGGCGATATCGCACCGCTGGTCCGCACCATCCAGTCCAGTGTCCTGACTTTGAATGAAATGTACCGCAATATTCTGGCGATTACCTCCAATAACCCGGATAAGTTCCGCGACTATCAGCTGGAGAAGCGGATACCGGACATGACCAAGGTATTCCGGGAGCAGGCGGAGATTATCCGCAGTGTCGGTGAATATCTGGAGCAGGCCACCGGAGAACGCAGCGACAAGGTATCAGTCCTGTACTCGATGGTCACCCAGCTGGAAGATATGGCTAAGCACCCGGACACGGTAGCCAAACGGCTGGTCTCCTTCAAGACGAATGTCGGCGGTCTGGGAACCTGGATTCTTAGCGTGCGGGAACAGCCGCTGACACTGGATTCGCTGGTGGTCTCGGCGCCGGATAAGCCGCTTCCGTCTGCGCAGGCGACCTTCTTCCAGAAGCTGAAGCATGAGCTGAGAGCCTATGGTGCCTCGTATACCGAAGACTACGACAGTATCGGTAATGTGACGAAGAACCAGAAGGCGATTACGGTCTGGATTTCGACTGGCCGGGATCAGGCTCAAGTGATGAAGAGCATGATTGACGATACCTTCACACCGGATACGGGCATCTCCGTGGCGCTGCGGCTGGTACCTCCGAACATTCTGCTGCCGGCAACCCTGGCGGGAGAAGGGCCGGATGTAGCCATGCAGATCGGTGAGGACCTTCCAGTGAACTATGCGATGCGCAAAGCATCGGCCGATCTGTCCCAGTTCGCCGATTTCAAAGAAGTGGCTGACCGGTTCCGGGACAGTGCGCTCACCCCGTATAAGTACAGCGGAAGCGTCTACGGGCTGCCTGAGCAGCAGATCTTCCCGATGCTCTTTTACCGGAAGGATATTCTGCAGGAGCTTGGCCTGGAGCCGCCTACTACGTGGGAGGAAGTCTACAATGTGGTCTCTGTTCTGCAGAGACATAATCTGGAGTTCTATCTTCCGCTGGAGGATACACTGAACAACGCGACGCTGGTGCCCAATGCGGCCTTCACCATGCTGCTCTATCAGAACGGCGGGCAGTTGTATACGGATGATCAGAAGCGAAGCGCGCTGAACTCGGAGACCTCCATGAGTGAATTTAACAAGTGGACCCAGTTCTATACCAATTACAAGTTCCCGGTGAAGGTGGACTTTCCGAACCGCTTCCGTACAGGCGAGATCCCGATCGGGATTGCCGATTATACCATCTATAACAGCCTGACGGTAATGGCGCCGGAAATCCGCAATTTGTGGGAATTCACGGTGGTGCCGGGAACGAAGCAGGCGGACGGCACGGTGGACCATAGCGTAGCCAGCCATACAACCGGTGTCATGCTGCTGGAGAATGCCAAGGACAAGGATTCGTCCTGGGAATTCATGAAGTGGTGGACAGACAAGGACACCCAGGTCCAGTACGGCCGGGAAATGGAAGGGCTTATGGGAGCAGCGGCACGTTATCCGACCGCGAACATTGAAGCGCTGGAGGAACTGCCGTGGCCGGTGAAGGATTACAAGGAGCTGGAGAGCCAGTGGCAATGGGTGAAAGGTAACCCTCAGGTTCCGGGCGGCTACTTCACAGGCCGGCATCTGGATAATGCGTTCCGCAAGGTGGTCAACGGGAAGGTGAATCCGCGTGAAGCCCTGTCGGATTATCTGATCTACATTAACGATGAAATTCAGATCAAACGGAAGGAATTCAAACTTCCGTATTAGGTTGGAGGCTGCAAGCTGATGGTACAAATACACAATACCACTGAACCAGCCTTGCAAGGGCTGGCTGGCGGTCCGATCAAGGAATCCCGCCTGGCGCAATTATGGAAAGATATCAAGAAGAGCAAGCATTATTATTTCATGATGAGTCCTTATATGATCATCTTCTTCCTGTTCACGGTGATCCCGGTGGTCGTCTCCTTCGGGCTGAGCTTCTTCTACTTCAACATGCTGGAGACGCCGAGATTCATAGGCTGGGAGAACTATTCCAGGCTGCTGTTGGGCGATGATGTGTTCATGATTGCGCTGAAGAACACCTTTCTGTTCGCTGTCATCACAGGCCCGTTAAGCTATATTGCCTGCTTCCTGTTCGCCTGGCTGATCAATGAGCTGTCGCCCTTTATCCGGTCGCTGATGACGCTGGTCTTCTATGCGCCGTCGATCTCGGGCAATGTGTTCTTTATCTGGCTGATTGTCTTCTCAGGGGACAGCTATGGTTATCTCAACGGCTTCCTGATGAAGATCGGGGTGCTGCTGGAGCCGGTCATATGGCTGCAGAATGAGAAATACATTCTTCCCATCATCATTATTGTGCAGCTCTGGCTGAGTCTCGGCACAAGCTTCCTGGCGTTCATCGCCGGACTTCAGACCGTGGACCAGACGCTGTTCGAGGCGGGAGCGATGGACGGGATCAGGAACCGCTGGCAGGAGCTGTGGTTCATTACATTGCCGTCCATGCGTCCGCAGCTGATGTTCGGCGCGGTCATGCAGATTACCGCCTCCTTCGCGGTGGCCGAGGTCTCTATTGCGCTTGCGGGCTTCCCAAGTGTCAACTATGCGGGACATACGGTGGTAACGCATCTGATGGATTACGGGACACTGCGCTTTGAGATGGGCTATGCCTCGGCGATTGCCACTATTCTCTTCGCGATTATGCTCGGAACCAATATGATGACCCAGAAGCTGCTCAGAAAGGTGGGTGAATGACCCTGTATTCAAGAGTGATAGGGGCATTTCGCCCTCAAAAAAGACTGAACCGTTCGTTTGCTGTCAGCTTTATGCTCTTCGGCCTGCTGCTGGGCTTCGGCGCGTTCATGGTTCTTCCGCTGATCTACACGGTGAACAATGCCTTCAAGCCGCTGGATGAGCTGTTCATCTTCCCGCCGAGATTCCTGGTGCGGAACCCGACGCTGGAGAACTTCACCGATCTGATGGTGATCATGGGCAATTCCTGGGTGCCGTTCACCAGATACATTGCGAACACACTGCTGATCACACTGGTAGGAACCGCAGGTCATATCCTGCTGGCGTCGGCAGCGGCGTATCCGCTGGCCAAGTTCAAATTCCCGGGCTCAAGCATTCTGTTCAAAATTGTAGTGCTGTCCCTGATGTTCTCGCCGCATGTTACGGCAATACCGAACTATCTGGTCATGTCACAGCTGGGGTGGATCAACACCCAAGCGGCGATTATCGTGCCGTCACTGGCCTTTTCACTAGGTTTGTTCCTGATGAAGCAGTTCATGGAGCAGATCCCGGATGCGCTGATTGAGGCGGCCAAAATCGACGGTGCGAACGAGTACCGCGTGTTCTGGCAAATCGTAATGCCGAATGTAAAGCCGGCCTGGCTGACGCTGATGATTCTGCAATTTCCGGCGCTGTGGGGCACAGATGGAGGAAGCTTCATCTACAGTGAGAACCTGAAGACGCTTCACTACGCACTTAGCCAGGTCATCCAGGGCGGGATTGCGCGTGCCGGAGTCGGAGCGGCAGTTGCGCTGCTGCTGATGACCGTGCCGATTCTGTTGTTCATTATTTCACAGAGCAGTGTCATCCAGACGATGGCTACATCCGGTATGAAAGAGTAGATAGGAGGAACGGTGACAATGGTCGCAAGGATAAAGAAACTGAGAACCGGCCTGCTGGCCTTGTGCTGCCTGGTCAGTCTGGGGCTTGGCGGAGAGCTGGCCCTGGCAGAGAGCGCAGCCCCTTCCTACAATTATTCATACTGGGGGAATGCGGTGGCGGCTCCGTCCGCCTACGAGGCTACTACGCTCATCACGGGTGCCAGCTCCGGTGCGGGCCCATTCAATAATCCGCAGGATATTCAGGTTACGGCGGATCAGCAGATCTATGTTCTGGATAGCGGCAATAACCGGTTTGTCATACTGGATCAGGACTATAAATCCGTCAAGACGGTAGATGCGTTCCAGTTCAAGGGGAAGGCGGAGAAGTTTAACAATCCGCAGGGCATCTATGTGACGCAGCAGAAGGAAGTGTATGTCGCGGATACGGGCAATAAGCGTATCGTCCATCTCGACAGCAGCTTCAAGGCTGTGGGGATCATTGAAGCCCCGAAGTCCGAGCTATTGCAGGCGAACTTTGAATTTCAGCCAGTCCGTGTTGCTGTAGACAAGGCGGACCGTATCTATGTGATGTCGGCCGGCGTCTTCGACGGATTCATGGAATTCGGGGCGGATGGTGTGTTCAAATCGTTCATTGGCGCGAACCGGGTGCATGTCGATGCGGTGGAGTATTTCTGGAAATCAATCTCCACCAAGGCGCAGCGCGAGCAGATGGTCATGTATACACCAACCGAGTTCACGAATCTGGACATTAATGACGAAGGCTTTCTGTACGCTACCAACGGTGACGACTACGGGGACCCGATTAAGAAGCTGAACGCACAGGGTGCGGATATTCTGCGGAGAGAGGGTTATTACAAGCCCAGCGGCGATCTGCTCTACTCCACGCGCTCAGGCGGTGCCCCGCGGCTCGTGGATATTGATGTGAGCGACAGTGAAATATACGCGGTGCTGGATGCCAGCCGGGGCCGGGTGTTCACGTACAACGGGGACGGCTATCTGCTGTACATTTTTGGCGGAATCGGTAACCGTCTGGGCGAATTCAACACTCCGGTTGCCATTGAGCACAGCGGTGACGATATTCTGGTGCTGGACCAGGTGCTGGGTGAAATCACGGTATTCCAGACCACAGAGTATGGAAGAACGCTGAACAGTGCTGTGCGCAGCTACTATAACGGTGATGAGGCGATGGCCTCCCGGGAGTTCAGTAAGGTCGTCAACTTGAATGCGAATATGGAGTATGCCTATGCGGGTATAGGCAAGGCGTATCTGCGGCAAGGCGAGTATAAGGAGTCGGCGGAGTATTTCGAGCGCAGTATGGACCGGACCAACTATTCCAAAGCGTTCCTGCTCTACCGTAAAGAAGTGCTTCGCGGACATTTCTCCACCATTATGACGGCTCTGATCACACTTGTAGTCCTATGGCAGGGCCTGAAAATGTACCGGAAAATGAAGGCCAGAAAGAAGGTGGAGCTCCATTGAACAGAGAAGCGCTGCAACATCCGCTGTATGTGATGGTTCATCCGTTCAACGGATACTGGGACCTCAAATATGAACGCAGTCAAAAAACCAGTCTGATCATCTCCTTCGGCATTCTGTTTATGCTGATTCTGACGAATGTGCTGGGCAATCAATACAGCGGGTTCCTGGTAAACATGAATAATCCGCGGTATCTGAACAGCCTGCTGGAAGCGGTCTATGTGCTGGTTCCTGTTCTGTTCTGGTGTGTGGCGAACTGGTCGCTGACCACGCTGATGGACGGGGAGGGGAAGTTCGTGGAGATTTTTATTACCACCTGCTTTGCACTGCTTCCGATCGTGCTGATTAATTTCCCCTGGATCTGGATCAGCAATTTAATCTCAGCCCAGGAGAGCTCTTTTTATTACTTTTTCAAAAACTTTGCTTTTCTCTGGTCGGGACTGCTGATATATGTGGGCATTATGACCGTTCATCAGTTCTCCCCGTCCAAAACGATCGGGACGATTCTGCTGACGCTGCTCGCTATGGCCTTCATGGCTTTCCTGACCCTGCTGTTCTTCAGTCTGGTTCAGCAGATGATTGCATTCGTCTCGACCATATACCAAGAAATTGTCTTGAGGAGATAGGAGGAGGACCGGGAATGAGGAAGCCGTTAATCATGCTGCTCTCGATTCTCTTCAGTATGAGTGTGCTGGCCGGCTGTTCGGCGTCAAGTTCAGGCAGCCAGGCCAGCGGGCATGAACCGAATCTTGAAGTGTCCTTTACGGAAGGGAGCGCGCTGAAATCTGCCTTTACCGATACTGGGGTGAGCGGTATGACAGGTGTGCTCGAGAACGCGCAGCTCCGGCTGTTCATGGACGAAGCTACCGGAGGGATCGCCGTCAAGAATCTGTCGGACGGGACGGTCTGGTACAGCAACCCGCTGGACCGTGAGGCGGATGCCAAGGCCAGCGGGGATAATAAAGACCTGCTGTCCGCGCAGCTCAAGCTGGATTTCTATAACAACCTGGGTCAGGTAAGCTCTGTCAACTCATATACGGACAGCGTGGCCCATAAGCAAATGAAGATGGAACTGACGCCAGAGGGCGTCAAGGTCTTTTACCAGTTCGGAACGACCGCTGCAACAGCGGAGGACCTGCCGATGAAGATGGGCAAGGAGCGGTTCGAGGAGAAGATCATGAGCAAGATGGATAAGACCGGGCAGCGGACGATGAAAATTGCCTATACCTTCGATGAGGAGAACGGGGTATATACGCGAAACGATGAAGCGCTGAAGGGGCTTCAGCTGGAGCGGACGCTGAAGGGCTTCGAGAAGGCGGGATATACCGAGGAGGATCTGCAGCAGGATATCGCCGAGAACAACCTCAGCCAGTCTAAGCCAGAGCCGCGTATTTTCCAGCTCGCCATTGAATATGCCCTGGACGGGGACCAGCTGGTCGTCAAGGTTCCGGTAGCGGATATCCGTTATCCTGCGGATTATCCTGTGAATGACATCTCCCTGCTGAGCTTCCTGGGTGCCGGAGGGAGCAAGGATTCCGGGTCCATCCTGGTGCCGGACGGCTCAGGAGCGCTGATTCATTTCAATAACGGCAAGATCCGTTATCCCGCATACAAGCAGGCGGTGTATGGCGTGGACGGGACGATGGAGACCACGGATGCCTATGCGCAGCAGCAGGAGATCAAGCTGCCAGTGTTCGGCCTGATCCGGGAGGAAGGCGCCATGCTGGGCATTATTGAACAAGGCGCTTCTCTTGCCACCATCAACGCGGATACCAGCGGCAGATTGAACGGATACAACTATGTGTATCCGAGCTTCACCCTGCTTGCCAAGGGGGATCTTACCCTGACGTCAAGCGATCAGAACCGCACCCTGCCGAAATTCCAGCAGGAGCCGCCCAAGACAGATTACGTCGTCCGTTACGCGTTCCTGAGCGGAGCGGAGGCCTCTTATCCGGGCATGGCGCGTTATTACCAGAGCTATCTGGCTGAGCATGGTGGACTGCCTGAGGCGCAGCCGGCAGCTTCTGCAGAAGCTTCTGTGAATACGCCGTTCTATTTGGAATTGGTGGGCGGAATCACGAAGACCAAGCATGTCCTGGGCATTCCTTATCAATCGCTGGAGGCACTGACCACCTTCGAGCAAGCCGAGAGCATTCTGGAGCAGATGAAGCAGCGCGGCATTGATAATATCAAGCTGAAATATGCCGGCTGGTTCAACCGGGGCCTGGATCACAAGGTGCCGGACCGGCTGTCGGTGGATAAGGCTATCGGCGGCAGCAAGGGGCTGAACCGGCTGGCAGCATACGCCAAGGAGCAAGATATTGAGCTCTTCCCTGACGTGGCTCTGCTGCGGGCGAATCAGACCTCAGGCTTCCGGATTAACCAGAAGGCTTCACGGATGCTCAGTGAGATTCCGGCAGCCGTCTATCCGTACAATATGGCCTTGAACCGGCGGGACCGTTCCTTCACCCCTGCTTATATTATTTCCCCAAGCAGGGTCGGCGGATATGTTGATGCCACGCTGAAGGAGATTGCGCCGTTTCAGACCGGCGGCATCTCCCTGAGGGATATGGCCGATCAATTGAACAGCGATTTCCGTAAAAATCAAGAAATTGACCGGTCTGCGTCCGAGCAGATATCGGTCCAGTCGCTGGAGAAGATCACCGGAGCGTCCATGCGCATTCTCGCGGACGGCGGGAATGCCTACGCCCTTCCGTATCTCTCTGACATTACGGATGCTCCGGTGTCCAGCAGCCGGTTCAAGCTGGAGGATGAGGAGATTCCGTTCTATCCGATGGTGGTGCGGGGATATGTGAATTACACCGGCAAGCCTTTTAACCTGTCCACGTACACGAATCCAAGGCAATATATCCTGAAGAGCCTGGAGTATGGCTCCGGCCTCTATTATGAATGGATGCATGCGCCTAATTACAAGGTGAAGGATACCGACTTCGATAACCTGTATGCGGTCCATTATGAGCAGTGGATCGACCAGGCGGCTGAGATGTACACCGAAGTGAACGGAGTGATGAAGAACGTTCAGAATCAGCGGCTGACCGGTCATGAGAAGCTGGCAGACGGTGTCTATAAAAGCACTTACGGTAACGGGATGTCTGTCATCGTCAACTACAATAAGACCGCAGTCCTTGCAGAGGGCCGGACGGTTGAGGCCGAAAGCTATATTACGGGTGGTGAGCAATCTTGAAATCCATACTTAGACTGGACCGCAGATCCTACAATGAGCAAAAGGCATTAATGGGCTTCTTCTATGTGCTGCCCTGGCTGCTGGGGTTCATCTTCTTCTTCCTGATTCCGTTGTTGTCTTCGCTGCGCTACAGCTTAAGCTCGGTGCAGGCCAACTCCGACGGACTGATTGTTCATTTCAGCGGCTTCCAGAATTATGTTGAAGCGCTGACGGTGAATACCGAATTCAACCGCTCGCTGGCCGATGCCATTATGAATATGGTCATCAATGTGCCGCTGATCGTTATCTTCAGCTTGTTTCTGGCGGTGCTGCTGAATCAGAAATTCATCGGCCGATCGCTGGCCCGCTCGATCTTCTTCCTGCCTGTCATTCTGGCCTCCGGGGTCATTCTGAGCCTGGAGAGCACCAGCCTGATTCAAGCGGTCAACGATCAGAATGCCGGTGCGGGGGCGATTCAGGGACTGGGCACCTTCGAGCTGGAGGGGCTGATGCTGGACGCGGGCTTAAGCGAATGGGTAGTGAACTATCTGACCAGCGCTGTGGGCCGCATCTACAGTATTGTGAGCCAGTCCGGCGTACAGATTCTGATTTTCCTGGCCGGCATCCAGACCATCTCGCCGCAGCTGTATGAGGCGTCCAAGATGGAAGGGGCAACCGGCTATGAGGCCTTCTGGAAAATCACTTTTCCGATGGTCAGCCCGCTCATTCTGGTGAATTCCATCTATACAATTATCGATTCCTTCTCGAATAACGCCATGACGGACCTGATCCGGGAGACCGGCTTCACCCAGTTCAACTTCGGTCTAAGCTCTGCGATGGCCTGGCTGTACTTCGCCGCAGTGGCCTTAATTCTGGCCGTCAGCAGCTATCTGATCTCGAAGAAGGTCTTCTACTATGATTAAAGGGAGGATGGGACTAATGCATGCGACCCGCTTACTGTCGCTCGAACACTGGAAGAAATGGATATGGTCCTTCGTGCGGCTGACGCTCATTGCAGGCCTGTCGTTCGTAATCCTCTATCCGGTGCTCCAGAAGATATCCACGGCCTTCAAGGCCAAGAGCGATCTGTATTCGCCGATTGTCGTCTGGCTTCCTGAGAATTACACGCTTGACAATTTCGTCAAAGCGATTGGTATTATGGATTACTGGCAGGCCTTGCTGAATACCTTCAGCCTGTCAGCGCTGACTACGATCTTAACCGCCATCTCCTGCGCGCTTGCAGGGTATGGCTTCGCCCGGCTGAAGTTCAAGGGAAGCCAGCTATTGTTCGCCGGAGTCATATTGACCATTCTGGTCCCGCCGATCACGATTCTGATTCCGGTCTACCTGAATTTGAAGGATTTCAGCCTGATGGGGCTGATTCCGCTCTTAACCGGCGGCAAATCGGTGAATCTGCTCAACACCTACTGGCCGTTTATTCTAACCTCTGCTACGGCGAACTCGCTGAAGGCGGGGCTGTACATTTTCATCTTCCGGCAGTTCTTCCGGGGCATTCCCAAAGAGGTGGAGGAAGCGGCTTACATTGACGGGGCCGGAGTAGGCAAGACCTTCTACCGGATTATGCTGCCTAATGCGATACCGTCTATTGTTACGGTGCTGCTCTTCTCGTTTGTGTGGCAGTGGAACGACAGCTTCTTCACCACGACCTATCTGACATCCAGCAAGGTGATGGCGACACAGCTCGGCTCGCTGCCGTATAATCTGCAGATTCTGCTGGAGGACGGCGCCAATTCCAAGGCCGATCCGTTCTATCTCAGCATGGTTCAGGATACAGGGATTCTGCTGGCGATTCTGCCGCTGATCATTATCTACCTGTTCGTGCAGCGGTATTTCGTGGAGAGTATTGAACGTACCGGGATTGTGGGTTAACCGTAGGAGGAGGATGACAGTGCGCCAAAATAATAGAACAAGCACTCCGGCCAGACTGGCCCGGAGTATAGTCTTCGCAGCCGCGCTTCTAGGGTTATCCGGTTGCTCCGCTTCTGGCGGGGACGCGGCTCCGGCTGCCCCCTCGACAGGGCCGCAGGAGAGCGCAGCGTCATCCCCGGCCGCTTCACCCGCAGGGACTCCGGCAGCATCTGCTACAGCTTCGCCTGAAGCTGCGGCGGATGCTCCGGTGCAGCAGGAGGCCGCACCGCTGGCGGCAGCCTATGCGGATTACTTCCCCATAGGCGCTGCGGTGGAGCCGGACCAGACAGAAGGAGCGACGGCAGAGCTGCTGAAGCGCCATGTGAACTGGCTCGTGGCCGAGAATGCCATGAAGCCGGATGCGATTGCACCGGCTGAGGGCACCTTCACCTGGGAACGGGCGGACCGGATCGTCGCCTTCGCGAAGGCGAACGGCATGGGGCTGCGCTTCCACACCCTGGTGTGGCACAGCCAGACCCCGGAGTGGTTCTTCCGCGATGAAGCCGGTCAGGCGATGGCGGATGAGACCGATGCAGCAAGACGCGAAGCGAACAAGAAGCTGCTGCTGAAGCGACTCGATAGCTATATCACCGCTGTTGTCAGCCGTTACAAGGACGATATCTCCTCCTGGGATGTAGTGAATGAGGTGATTGAGCCTAACGACCCTGACGGTATGCGGGCCAGCGACTGGTACAAGATTACCGGCACCGGATTCATTGAGACAGCCTTCCGGGCGGCCCGCAAGGCTGGAGGACCGGAGCTTAAGCTGTACATTAATGATTACGGCACAGAGAGTCCGGAGAAGCGGGACCGGCTCTACGAGCTGGTGAAGGACATGCTGGCGAAGGGAGTACCGATTGACGGCGTTGGTCACCAGACCCATATTAATCTGGAGTATCCTTCGGTGGAGAGCATTATCGAGTCCATGGAGAAGTTCCATTCCCTGGGCCTGGATAATCAGATCACCGAGCTGGATATGAGCCTGTATGTCTATAATGATCTCAGCGATGTCGGCCCTGTAGTTCCCGAGGATATCCTGCAGCGGCAGGCCGCGCGGTACGGCGAGATATTCGCTGCTCTAAGAGACCGGAAGGAGCTGTTAAGCGGGGTCATGTTCTGGGGCATTGCGGATGATCATACCTGGCTAAGCACCTTTCCAACCGAGCGGACCGAGGCGCCGATGCTGTTCGACCGGCAGCATCAGCCCAAACCGGCCTTCCAGGCGGTCACCGATTTCTAAAAATATAAGAATTAATATGTTGTACAAGATAACTTATCCTTCTATTTCCCGCTGAAACGGTACCGTCCTTAAAAAGGACGGCAAAGCCGTTTTCACTTGATTGGTAAAGAACGGGTAAGCCAAACAAGAATTGCACCTTACAATTCCTTTATTTTTGCCGGGATAATATAATATTCTGGTAGTAATAATCTTGCAAAGTGAGGTTGCAACTGGTGCCCAAAACAATCAAGAACATGATGGCCTGGACTGTCGCTGCATGCATGGCCGTACAACTGTTGACCGCTTGTGAGAGGGGCGATAGCCTTGCGGAGCGTTCTCCGGTCCCTGAGGGACAGCCGGGGAGCGCTCCGCTCTATGAGGAGCCGGGTCTAAGCAAATATGATCCGCCGATTCAGCTGTCGTTCGTACGTGAGAACAACGATGCGCTGGAAGAAATATTGAAGGAATTGCCGGGGGAGACGCTGGAGCATAACCGCTGGACCGAGCTGTACGAAGAGGTGCTTGGTATTAAGGTTACCTATGACTGGACGGAGTGGAGCTCCATCTACTCCCGTAAGCTGGGGGTATCTCTGGCCTCCGGGGATATCCCTGATATTGTGCGGGTGAATGCTTCACAGCTCAGGGTGCTGAGCAATGCAGGGCTGATCCAGGACCTGAGCGGAGTCTATGCCGAGTATGCAACCCCGTTAACCCGCAAGGTGCTGAGCGAGGAAGGGACGGGTCCGTTCGAGACAGCTACCCTTGACGGCAAGCTTATGGCGATCCCGGAGACCAATTCTTCCATTGAGGGCGCAATGTTCCTGTGGATTCGGACGGATTGGCTGGAGCGGCTCAGCCTTAAGCCGCCGCAGACGATGGCAGAGGTGCTGGCTATTTCGAAAGCGTTTACGCAACAAGATCCTGATGGTAACGGCAAGCATGATACCTACGGTCTTGCGGCAACCAAATACCTGTGGGACCCGGTCATGGGACTTACCGGCTTCATGGCCGGTTATGGTGCGTATCCCGGAATCTGGCTTAAGGACAAGACCGGCAAACTGGTCTATGGAGGTATCCAGCCGGAGGTCAAGCATGCTCTGCAGGTGCTTCAGGACTTATATCGGACGGGGCAGATTGACAGGGAATTCGCGTTCAAAGACGGGGTCAAGGCCAGCGATTGGATTGAGCATGAGCAGGTCGGAATGATGTACGGGGAGCAGTGGGGCTCCTTTCTCGTGCAGCTCAGCCGTGAGCATAATCCGCAGGCCGAGTGGCAGGCCTTCCCGCTGGTCTCGGAGTCCGGGGCAGCGCCGAAGGTGCCGCTTCCGTTCAGCACCAACCAGTTCCTGGCGGTCAAGCAAGGCGTCCAGCATCCTGAGGCGCTGATCAAGCTGATTAACCTGCATCTGGAGAAGAACTGGGGGACTACGAGTGAGGTGGAGCGGTATTATAACGCTCCGCAGGCGGTGTGGAAGCTGTCGCCGGTGACGCCGTTTCCGGTGCAGAAGAACCTTGAGGCCTTCCGGGAGCTGGAGACCTTCCGGCGCACCGGCGATGCCTCCGTGCTTCAGGATGAAGCGAAGACGATCCAGAAGCGGATTGCCGCTTACGAGGCCGGAGGTGCGGACAGCGAGACAGGCTGGGGCTGGGAGCGGACGTATGGGCCTTCGGGCGCTTTTTCCATCCTGGACGGTTATGGACGTAATCATCAGCTGCTCTATGAGAGCTTCGTCGGTGCACCTACAGAGACGATGATCGAGAAGCAGAATATTCTAAATAATCTTCAGATTGATGCCTTTCTTGATATCATTCAGGGCAGACCGATCAGCGAGTTCGATAATTTCGTGGCACAGTGGAACAAGCTGGGCGGCGAGCAGATTACGGCTGAGGTCAACGACTGGTATGCAGAGAAGGGCGGGAGCGGCAAATGATCGGACCTGAGCAGAAGAGTGGAGGCGGTACACGTGCTTAAGTTTCCTGCGGTGTCGATGCGCCACACTATTTTTATCCGGATGGTTGTCACTTATCTCGCTATTATTCTGCCGATTCTGCTGCTTGGACTCTACCTCTACAACTGGAGCTACCGGAATGCAAGCCAGGACCTGTCCAGAGCGACTCTGTCGCAATTAACCTATTATCTGGAGGACCTGAACCGCGAGGTGGAGTGGATGGAGATCCAGCAGTATGATCTTGCCCAGGATACCGAGCTGAACAAGATTGCCGTTACCTGGAATTATATGGACGATGTCCAAAAGCGGGAGAGCCTGAACTACATCACGCAGCGGCTCACCTCCCTGAAGAACAGCAGCGCCTATATCGGCGATGTGTTCGTTCATATCCGTACCATTGACAAAACGCTGTCCGCGATGAACGGCATTGATCAGTTTGACAGCAGCAAGTTCAATTTCTTCCGGTCGGTCGATCTGAGAAAAGAAGGGCGGCTGATCAACTGGAACAACTTCCTGGAGCTCAGTGTTACCCAGTCGAGCGGGAGAATGGGTGAGCCGCCGCTGTTCATCGTGCAGATCGAGCTGGACAACGAGAAGCTGAGGGATTCGCTCCGGGCGATTAACGCGTACGAAGAGAGCGGCTCGCTGCTGGTCTCACGGCTGACGGATTACGCAATCGGTACAGAGAACAGCTCCCCGGAGCTAATTGAGAGCTATCACCAGGCGGTTGAGGAAGGGAACCTGTACAATTGGGAGCTGGACGGAATACGGTATCATATCGACAGCTTCACCTCTGACAGGCTGGGGATGGCTGTTGCCACCTATTTGCCGGAGGAGGCGGTCAAGCGCCCGCTGACCAAGTTCGTGGTCTGGGCGTGGCTGTTCGCGGCGGTGTCCTTCCTGGCGGTGCTGATCTATTCTTACGCGACCTATAAGTTCGTCCAGAAACCGCTGCTTGTGCTGATCCGCAGCTTCAAGCGGATGGAGAGCGGCTCGCTTGATATTCAGATTGACCATGGCCGCAAGGATGAATTCGGCTATCTGTATCTCCGGTTCAACCAGATGCTCAGCAGGCTGCGGATGCTGATTGACCAGGATTACACCCAGAAGCTGATGATGCAGCGGGCGGAGCTGAAGCAGCTCCAGTCGCAGATCAACCCGCATTTCCTCTATAACAGCTTCTTCATTCTCAGCGCCCTGGCGAAGCAGGGGGACAGCTCACGGATTGAGGAGTTCGCTGGCATGCTGGGCGAATATTTCCGGTTCATTACCCGTAACGGAGAGGATAATGTCCGGCTTGCGGAGGAGACGCGCCATTCCCGGATGTATACGGAGATCCAGAAGATGCGCTTCTCCAGGCGCATTCAGGTTCAGTTCGATGATCTGCCGGAAGCCATGGAGGAGCTGCGGGTTCCGCGCCTCATTCTCCAGCCGATTATCGAGAATGCCTATGAGCATTGTCTGGAGAAGCAGGCGGAGGATGGGGAGCTGCGGGTTTCCTTTGAACAGGAGGAACGGGAGATCCGCATTATTGTTGAAGATAACGGAAACGGGCTGACCGATGAACGGATCGAGACCCTGAGAAGGCGGCTGAATCAGAACGGCGGCACGCATGAAGTCACCGGCATGAGCAATATTCACCGGCGCATCCAGTTAATCTACGGGGAAGGCAGCGGCCTGTTCCTGGCCAGAAGCACATTGAACGGCCTCCGGGTTACAATCCGGATCAGGCTCACGGGAGGTGAAGGTCTTGTACAGACTATTGATCGTTGATGATGAAGAGATTATAACGGACGGCTTATACGAGGCGTTCAACCAGCTGCTTCCGGACAAGCTAGATGTCTACAAGGTCTATTCAGCAAAAGCAGCCTTGGAGTGGCTCTCGCGCACCCGGATCGATATTGTGCTGACGGATATCCGCATGCCCGGCATGAGCGGGCTGGAGATGTCTGAGCAGATCCGGGAGTTTTGGCCGCGGTCGCGGATTGTTTTTCTGACCGGCTACAGTGAATTCGATTATGCCTATAGCGCGCTGCAGCTTCCTGGGGCCCGATATCTGCTGAAGACGGAAGGCTTCGACAAGATTATTGAGACGGTGCAGGAGGTGCTGCAGGAGATTGAGCAGGGCAATATGCTGAGCGAGCTGCTGCAGCAGTCCAGGGAGCAGCGTGATTCCATGGAGACGGCAGCCCAGGGCGATTATCTCCGCCATCTGCTTCAGGACAGCCAGTCCTTGTGTGCGGATACGGATGCGTTACGTGCAGATTTCAGCAAGCTGGGCATCGGTCTGGAAGCCGAATCCCCGGTGATGCTCGTTCTTGGACGGCCTACATACGCGGAAGGCATCTCTTACATGGACCGGCGCGAGCTTCTGACCTCTTCCCGCCTGATCTGGAATTCCCATCTGGCGGAGATGACCCGGCATGCCTGGGTGCTTGACCGGCACGGGGATCTCTTGTGGCTGCTGCAGCCACTGGATAATGCCGGGGCTGCCTTCGGCGGGAATTTCGCGCGGTATCTGGAGGGAACGCTGGAGATGATTCAGGATTCCTGCCGGCAGACACTGGGCCTGCCGGTTGCTTTTACGGTCAGCGGCTCAGCCTGTGCCTGGACAGACACCGGCCGCCATTACGAGCGGCTTCACCGGCTGCAGCAGATGAAGATCGGGGACGGCATCTCCATGGTGCAGATTGACCGCGGCGGTCCGCCGGAGCCTGACATCGTCCGTGAGACGGGGGTGCGGCTCCACCAGCGGGTGGAGAATCTTGCGGCCCATCTGGATGCCGGACGGCGTGAGCGGTTCGCTGAGACGCTGGAGGAGATCCGGGGAGGCATTCATTCCCGCGTCTCCGTGGAAGAAGCAGCCGAGCTGTATTATACGGTTGCCCTTGTGCTGCTGTCCCATATGAACCGCTCGGAGCTCTACAGCCTTGTCAATGAATACGGCAAGCTGATGCGGTTGGATGAGCATTCATCTCTCGGGGAGGGCATCTATTATCTGGAGCGGCTGGCCTCAGATCTCTTCGAGCGGAGAAGCACAGCCGAGAAGGAACGCTCCTCGGAGGTCATTGAACGGATCTGCGATTATATCCACAGCCACTTGGGCGAGGATCTGTCTCTGGTGCGGCTGGCTGAGCTGCATTATTTCAATCCGTCATACCTGTCCCGCTTCTTCAAGCAGGAGCAAGGCATTAACCTGTCAGAGTACATCGATCAGTGCCGGGCGGTCAAGGCGAAGGAGCTGCTGGGAAATGAAGCGCTCAAAATCCGCGATGTAGCAATGTATGTCGGCTATGAAGCCCACCATTCCTTCACCCGGTTCTTCAAAAAAATGACGGGAATGACCCCCCAGGAATACAGGGAGTCTGTGCATGTAAATCTATAATTTGTAAGTATATCAACTATAATCTGTAAGTCTATCAACTATAATCACACAGGTTTCCGCCTGTCTCCCCGCAGAGTACAATTCAGATGTATTCGCTTTCATTAAGACGGCATCCGCCGATTCCACGAAATGAGAAGGAGATGGGTATCTGTGAGAAAAGGGAAGTTAAGCTGGTCCATGAAGCTGCTGGTTATGCTGGCTCTGCTGCTGACGCCGATGCAGTTCGGAGGCGGCACGGCAAGCGCTTGGGAGGGTTCGCCTGTTCCCAAGCTGCATGTAAGCGGAAACCAGCTGGTGAACGGCAGCGGACAGCCTGTACTGCTAAGCGGCTGGCATCAGCCTACCGGGGCCTACTGGACGTATCAGAACAGCAATTATTATCTGAACCGTAACGGCGGAAACCGGCATAAGGCCACTCTGGAGTACCTGAAGGAGATCACGGATACCTTCACCAGCACCTCCGGCAAATACGGCAACAGCCACGGCTGGTACTCGAATCAGGTTCGCCTGTTCATCGACCGGGAGGATATGGGCGATGTCGCAGCAGGAACGTATAACTTCGCGGGCCTTCAGGCAGCTACCCAGAATCTGATCATTCCTTATGTAGAATATGCGAAGACGAAGGGGCTGTATGTCACGCTGGGGCTGGACTTCACCCTGCTTGACAACAAGGCGACCACCCAGGCCAATCTGGACAAGTTCAATCAGATCTGGGGTTACCTGGCCTCCCAGCCGGGACTCAAGAGTGCGGATAATGTGATGTTCGAGCTGGTGAACGAGCCGGTGCTGAGCGATGTGAACGGACAATGGGGCGGCAATCCCTCCCAGCCGAACTTCGCGGCGTTCTGGAATTCGCTGAAGAACTTCCAGAATTCGATGATCTCGACCATCCGCAGCAAAGGCGCGGACAATGTGATCTGGGCTTCAGGACTAGGCTGGGATCAGCATTATCAGCTGACGGCATCCAGTCCGCTGACCGACCCGCTTAACAATTACGGCTATGCCGTGCACTGGTATCCTGGCTACGGCGCTTATGACAACTACAACTCACTTCAGCAGATCTGGGATAGCAGCATTAAGCCTGCGGCAGATGTTTACCCGATCAATATTACTGAAACCACCTGGTTCAAGAACCAGCCGGGAGACTCCTCGTACTGGGATCTGTTCAACGGTACGAACGCAGGCTTCGGCAAGAATACCAAAGCGATTTTCACTGCCGCCGGCAATGTCAGCATTGCCGTCCATATGAACGGCTTCCTGCTTGATCCTGGTCCCAAAAGCTCCTTCGCCGATCCGGACGGCGGATTGCTCTATGACGGCAATACGGTCCGCGACGGCATGGCTCGCTTTATCTTCGAATGGTACTACGAGCGGGCACAGTTCAACCCCTGGAACGGGGTGTGGAACGGAGTCACCAACAATGCGAAGTATAAGCTGATCAACCGGGCGTCAGGCAAAGCGATTGACGTTCCGAACGGGCAGAATACGAACTCCCTTCAGCTCCAGCAGTGGCCGGAGAACACCGCGCTGGCTCAGCAATGGACGGTTACGGATATGGGCACGTTCAATAATATTTACCGGCTGCGCAGCGTGAACTCCTCTGACAACAAGGTGATGGATGTGCGTAACGGTACGAAGAATAACGGCGAAGCCATCCAGCTGATGCAGGATTCGAACAACACCGCCCAGCAGTTCCGGCTCATCAAGCTGAGCAATGGCTACTGGAGCCTTCTTAATGTAAACAGTAACAAGGCAGTCGAAGTCACAGGAGCCTCCACCGCAGACGGCGCGAAGCTCCAGCAGAACCTCTACCGCGGCGATCTCCATCAGCAATGGAAGCTGGTTCAGGTGAACTAGAGCTTTATGGTAAGAGCCCCTTCTCCATCTGCGGGCGGTCCGGACAGTACCGGATTGCCGTGCGAGGGGGAGGGGGCTTTTTTGCGCGGCGGGAGGTGCGAGTGCCGAATGTAATCGAAAAACCGATTACATTCGACGCTGCGGAGGCGTGCGGGCTCAATGTAATCGAAAAACCGATTACATTCGGCGCTGCGGAGGCGCGTGGGCTCAATGTAATCGAAAAACCGATTACATTCGGCGCTGCGGAGGGCAGGGCTCAAATGTGCGGAGGGAAACAGTTGCCTTTTATACACTTGCTGATGAACGAAAGCCTCCTCCTGCGCCAACGGTTGGGAAAACAACACTTAATTTTGCGCATATCCACCAAAGTGACGAGATCAAACTAATTAGATGTTCCTTTTCCACTTACTCCCGCCCAATCCTGAGAATCCAGCAAATTATGATACCTTTGTCCACCTATTTCCGAGAGAGAAGATGACACAAGTAGTTTTGCTTGCGGCAGGGCCAGGTAAGGTGTGATTTTTCAATCAGCCTACCCGCCCACTCCCGTCGAAGTTGCTGCATATGCGCCTACAAGCATCATAATCCGCATAAAACATACCAAGGTTCTTTACACCTTCGACTCTCTCATTCCTTATATAAGGAAAGCAACATACATCCATATGAAAGCAACGTTAATCTATGTATTATAAAGGGTTTGTGTGATTAAATACATAAATAATACAGCATTTTCACAGGAATCAGTTCCTGTCATAATGCGAAAGGATGAATACGAATCATGGACAAACAGCAACAGCTCGGCTTAACGCCGCCGATGGGATGGAATTCGTGGAACACTTTTACTTGGGATATTAATGAGCAATTGATCCGGGAAGCGGCCGATACGCTGGTGGCGGACGGTTATAAGGATGCGGGCTATGATTACATTGTGATTGACGATTGCTGGAGCTTGAAAGAGCGGGATGAGCAGGGCAGACTGGTCGCTGACCCAGTCAAATTCCCGAACGGTATGAAGGCGGTTGCAGATTATGTTCACTCCAAGGGACTGAAGTTCGGCATGTACTCTTGTGTGGGAACGCATACCTGCGCCGGGTATCCGGGCAGCTTCGAGCATGAATTCCAGGATGCCGCGTCGCTGGCGGAGTGGGGTGTAGATTTTCTAAAATATGATTACTGTTTCAAGCCCAGACATATGTCGGGAGAGCTGCTGTACAAACGGATGAGTCTTGCCCTCAAAAACTGCGGAAGAGATATTCTTTTCTCCGCTTGTAACTGGGGGGAGGATAACGTCTACCAGTGGATTCGTGAATCCGGCGCGCATATGTACCGTTCCACCGGCGATATTCAGGATAGCTGGGAATCGATCAAGACCCTCGCGCTGTCGCAGCTCGACAAAGCCGCCTATACCGGGGCCTACTGCCACAATGACCTGGATATGCTCGTCGTGGGCATGTACGGGGGCAGCAACAGCGACTTCATCGGAAGTCAGATTGGCGGCTGCACGGATGTGGAGTACAAGACGCACTTCTCGCTGTGGAGCCTGCTGGGCTCTCCGCTGATGATCGGCAGTGATATCCGCAAAGCGAATGAAGCTACCAAGAAGATTCTGCTGAACCCGGATCTGATTGCTATCAACCAGGATATCGAGGGCCGCGGAGCTTACCGCATTAAGCCTGAGCCGCAGTGGTTCCATACCAATGAAGTATTCATGCTGGTAAAAGTATTAGCAGACGGTGACCTGGCGATCGGCTTCTTCAACTTGAGCGATGGTCAGCGAGAGATGTCGCTGCAATTCTGGGATTTCGGACTTCCGTATGCCTCCGGCAAATCGCTGTCCCTGTATGACTGCTGGGAGCATAAGGAGCTTGGGGTGTTCAGAGAACGCTTCGCTCCGGTCGTGCCAGCCCATGACTGTCTGATCGTACGGGCGAAATTGGTATAGACACAAGAAAGAAGAGAAGCATATGAGCATGAACAGAACCTGCAGACAATGCGGTGTTCCGCTGATGACGGATGATGTGGCGATTTACCTGAAGCTGGTCACGCGCAATGCCCAGGATTTCCTATGCATCGACTGCCTCGGCGTCCAGTTGAAATGCGGACGAGAGCCGATCGAGCGGCTGATCAAGTATTTCCGGGAATCGGGCAAATGCGTGTTGTTCCGTTAACAACTGCCAAAATGTAAGAAGAGGTCTGTCCCGCAAGGCGTTAGCGCTTGTGTGGGACAGGCCTGTTTCGGTTGAGCGTAGCTCCGTAATCCCGACGAACTGTAACACTGTCAACAGTAGGCTAGGTGGTGAAAGTAAGATGTATAAATCCCTCTGAAGCAGCCAAAAGTAGGCAGAATGAGCAAATGAGAGGGATAAATCCCTCTGATTGGACTGAGAGTAGGTGGAATGAGTAAATGAGATGTATAAATCCCTCTGATTGGACTGAGAGTAGGTGGAATGAGCAAATGAGATTTATAGATCCCTTTGATTGGACTGAGAGTAGGCAGAGTGAGCAAATGAGATGTATAAATCCCTCTGAATGGGCTGGAAGTAGGCGGAATGTGGAAGTGAGAGGGATATATCCCTCTGGGTGCGCCGGAGTGAAGGGACAGGGGGGATTGGAGGAACTTATGGTAGATTGAGCTAATTGCGAGGGAGGCGTAATTGACTAAACAGAGCAGCCTAACAGACAGAGTAACCAAACAAATATCAGGCAAACAGAGCAGCATATCTCCGGTATTATTCACTACCCCGAGACTGCTGCTCTGTTTGTTATTGACTATAAGTGTGTCCTGTAAGTAACCAGTATCTAGTGGGTTAGTTCACGAAGCCCGCCTGCTCCAGCAATCTCAGAATCACTGTCGCCGCCTCTGCACGGGTGGCGGATTGGCCCGGGTGGAATTGCCCGTCAGGTGTTCCGGTGATCAGACCTGCCTGAACTGCCTTGGCGACATCCTGCTGTGCCCAGCCGGCAATCTGGCCTGCGTCCTTGAACGCTGCTGGCTGTGCTGCTGAGTCTGGGAGCGGCGCACCTGCAAGGACCATAGCCTTCACCAGGATGGCTGTCATCTCCTGGCGTGTAACCTTGTCGCTCGGCCGGAAGGTGTTGTCCGTTCCGCCCAGCACCAGACCCAGCTCAGCGGCTGTCCCGACGCTTCCGGTGTACCATGCACCAGTGGGGATATCCTTGAACGAACTTGCAGCCGGACCGGAAGAGGAGAAGCCGAGCGCACGGACGATCATCGCTGCGAATTCAGCACGCGTAGTGGTAGCGTTCGGTGCGAATTGGCTGTCCGTAAGCCCTGTCAAGATATATTTGGAGGCCAGCTTGTGGATGGCTTCCTGTGCCCAGTGGCTGTTCATATCTGCAAAGGTCTTGTTGCTTGAGATTACAACAAACGTACCGTTGCTTGGACTATGGAAGGACACTTCGCTTCCATTAAAGGTTGCCGGGACGAAGGTGAGGCTGCCGTTACTCTCCACCCGCACGACTGTCGAATTCCGGCTGTTCACCGGAGTGCTGAGCGGCAGGGTATGCCGGGCATAGCTGCTGCCGAAGCCCGGGATCTCCACCGACCGGCCGCCAGCCTCCGCCTTCACCGTATATTCCACCGCCTGGCCGATGATCTGGCCTTGGGCCGTGAGAGCGGCTTGGCGAATCGTTTGCTGCCGCTCTTCCGGGAGTACCGTCATGCTGACGGTAAGCTTCCAATTCTCACTGCCCAGTTGCTGCCCCAGCGCTGCCGGATTAAGAGCGCTCACAGGGAAGTGGATGGTGCCTAGTGTAGAGGTAATCGTGATCTGCTCTGCCGCCTGAACCTGCTTGGCGTCCAGAGTGGCTGTTGTAGAGGTGCCGGTAACCGTAGCTTCTACGGTAAGCTGCTTGCTGCCTGGAGCTACAGGCTGCACCGAACCGACGGTAGTGTTGCCACCAGTACCACCGGAAATCCCGCCGTTATTGCCGCCGCCGTTATCGCCGCCGCCATTATCGCCGCCGCCGTTATCGCCGCCGCCGTTATTGCCGCCGCCGTTATTGCCGCCGCCGTTATTGC